>CAZICJ010000055.1:0-17559 GCA_964537635.1 uncultured Pirellulales bacterium | reverse complement strand
CAGCTTGGCTGTATCCTTATTCTCCTCAGGAGGGTTTTGGGATGACTTCTAAATTCACGGCTGAAGGAGTTAAAGTGGGCAACTATTGCACAGGAACTTAAACTCAAGGAGCGCGACGAACAGCGACGCATAAAAGAACAAATTCGTGAAGAAGAAAAAGCTAGAAAAGAATATGAGCGTGCTATTCGAGAAGCCGCCAGAGAAGAAGATTTGTTGAAAAAGGCAATTGAAAAGGCTCAGCAGCAAATTGAAAAAGCAAGTACCGAACAAAAATTAAAATATGAGCAGCAACTCCAAGAATTAGAGCAAAAACTCAAGGATGCAGAATCGCGAAATCAGCGTGCAGTATCAATGGCTCAACAAACGAAACGGGGACATGTATATATCATTTCCAATATAGGATCATTTGGTGAAGATGTTTATAAAATTGGGCTTACAAGGAGATTAGAACCTATAGACAGAATAAGGGAACTTGGTGATTCCAGCGTACCATTTGAATTTGATGTCCACGCACTAATCTTTAGCGAAAATGCTCCCGCTTTAGAATCGCAGCTGCACAAGCATTTTGTTGTTATGCAAATGAACAAGGTAAATCATCGTAAAGAGTTTTTCAAAGTTGACATAAAACATATCAGAGAAGAGATTGAGAAACTTGGGATATCAGCTAAATGGACAATGACTGCGCAGGCAAAAGAATATCATGATACAATTGTAATTGAAAGAGCAATAAAAGAAAACCCCGACGCTCGTGAAGCTTGGATCAAACGACAATTGGAGATGGACTCAATCACCAATGAATATATGGATTTTGAAAATGAAGAAACAGAAGCTACCACGGCTCTATTGTAGATGTTAAATTCTCATTGTTTTAAGATGGCGGCCATAGTTTTGTCGGGGTTGACAATGCGGATATGCCGCCTGTCCTGTCCGGCGTGTGCCAATTCAATTGTCAGCACATCCAGTCCAGCCAGCGCCGGCATGACCTTATCCGCCCATTCGACCAGTACAATGGCATCCGGCCGGCAGAAATCATCAAAACCCAGCGTGTCCATTTCGCGGGGACTGATGAGCCGGTAAGCGTCGATGTGATACAGTGTTAAGCCGTTCGCCGTGTCGTATTCATTGACTAAGACAAATGTCGGGCTGCATACCTTGGTTGGGTCGGGGGCATGGAGCCCCTGGGCGATACCCTTGATCAGATGCGTCTTGCCGCTGCCCAAATCGCCGATCAAGGCGACGACCTGCCCGCCGTGCAGACCGGCGGCAATCTTCTTGCCCAATGCAATGGTTTCCTGTGCCGAATGCGTAACCCTATCGATAACTTGCGTATAACTCATAAATGGTCAAACCCCTTGGGTTCCAGCGGGTGTATTTTCCCATCCGACATCTTTATTTCCATTTTTCCTGTATTGGTAATTGTGCCAATGCGCTGAAGGCTGCAACTGCAGCTTTTTTCTACATTCTCAATTCTCAATTCTAAACTTTGCCACTCCTGCGGCGACAGCGCAAACAGCAGTTCGAAATCTTCGCCGTCGTTCAGCGCAGACGCAAGCGGGTTGGCGGTTTTCTGTGCCGCACTGGAAATAGGTACTTTGTCCGCATCAATCATTGCGCCGACCTTGCTTTGTGTGCAGATGCGATTTAAATCCGTACTCAAGCCGTCGGACAAATCCATCATTGCGTTGATACGGGCGGCTTTGGTCATCTCCAATGCCAACTGCACGCGCGGGGTAAAGGACAAATGCCTGCCCGCAAGCGATCCGCCCAGTGTGCCGGACACACAGATATAATCGCCGACTTGAGCGCCGTTTCGCCGTACCGGCGGATGCCAGCCGCTGGGTTTGCTGAGCATCGAGACATTGACCGCCAGCCGGCCGTCCGGTTCTTTCCAGGCGGTGATATCGCCGCCAATCAATTCGCAGTCAAACTTCCTGCCCGCCCGTGTCAGGCCGGCGTATAATGCCTTCAACTGCGTATCGCCAAAGCCCTTGGGCAGCCCGACGGCACAGACGGCACACAGCGGAATCGTCGCCATCGCCGCACAGTCGGACAGACTTGCCGCCATTGATTTATAGCCGACCTGCTCCAGTGTTGCCGTATGCAGGTCAAAATGCACGCCTTCCAGCAGCATATCGGTCGTAATCAAAACCGACTCTCCGCCGCCGATGGCGACCTGCGCCATATCGTCGCCGATACCGATGGGAAACCGTGCGGGGTCGATTTTCGACTGCAATGCGAACCAGCGGGTTATGTTATCTTCTTTCATAATAAGGACTCAAGAACATAAGAACCCAGGAACACAAGAATTAAGATTCAGGAATTTTCTATTTTTGAGCGATACAGGGTGAGTAATTTACTGACCTCTTCCGCTTGTTTTTTGATCTCTGAGGTATCACAATATCCAATATCCTGCGATAGAATCAAATAATAGCGAACTTCTTCGAGAGAACCGTATGCAATGGTTAGAAAATGTGCTTTTTCGGCTTTTGATTTTCTCTTGAATCCTTCCGCAATATTGGCTGGGACAGAAACAGCGGCCCTGCGGATTTGATTCACAAGGCCATATAATTCGGATTTCGGATATTGTGTTGTCGCCTTGTATATGGAAAGCACTAATTGATGCGATTTTTGCCAAACAAACAAGTCCTCAAAGCTCTTTGCAGAACTATTCTGTTTTTCTTCTCCCATATTCTTGAGTTCCTGTGTTCTTGTGTTCTTATGTTCTTATGTTCTTGTCTTTTCTTTCCAGTAAGCCACCTGGGATTTTGCTGATTCGACGCCGGCAGAGCCTTCTGTCTTATATGACCGGCAGACGCCGGCCGGATTGAGCGTCTCATAGACTTCCTTGTCAATCTTATCACACGCAGCCTGAAACTGCGTCAGCGACAAGTCGGATAATTTGTCTAAGCCTTCCTTTTCACACTGGGCGACCAAGCCGCCAACGATGCCGTGCGCCTGACGGAACGGAATACCCTTGCGTACTAAGTACTCCGCCAGAGCCGTTGCATCCAAAAAGCCCTTATCCAGTCCGGCGGCGATCGTCTCCGTGCGAAAGGCAGTATGCGATACAATCGCCTCCGTCATCCGCAGGCATTGCCCGACAGTGTCTGCCGCCGCAAAGATGTGCAGCTTGTCTTCCTGCAAATCCCGATTGTAGGTTGAGGGCAGCCCCTTGAGCAGGGTCAGCATCGCCACCAGCGACCCATAGACCGAGCCGGTCTTGCCGCGAATGAGTTCGAGCATATCGGGGTTGCGCTTTTGCGGCATCATGCTGGAGCTGGTGCAGTAGGCGTCGGCAATGCGGATAAATGAAAACTCGCTGGTCATATAAATAATCCAGTCTTCGGCAAGCCGCGACAGATGCGTCATCGTCAGCGAGCAGCAGAAAATAAACTCGGCGCAGAAATCCCGGTCAGCCACCGCGTCGATGCTGTTATAACTCATATCGGCAAAGCCCAAATCGCGGGCGGTCTGTTGTCGGTCTAACGGCAGTGTTGAGCCGGCCACAGCCCCGCTGCCCAAAGGACAGATATTGAGCCGGCGGCGGCAATCGGCAAACCGACCAAAATCCCGCTCCAACTGCTCAACAAAACTCAGCAGATACATCGCGATACTGGCCGGCTGCGCACGCTGCAAGTGCGTATAGGCAGGCATAATCGCATCGGTGTACTTTTCCGCCTGCCTGACAAAGGCTTTCTGAAGCGCCGCAATATAACTTTGCAGCATCTCGATTTCATCGCGCATCCACAGGCGGACATCGGTTGCCACCTGGTCGTTGCGGCTGCGTCCAGTGTGCAGTTTGCGCCCCGCATCGCCGATTTTCTTAATCAGCGCCGACTCGACGGCCATGTGGATATCTTCCTGTGTCTTATCAAAGGCAAACTTGCCGGCGGCAATCTGCTCGGATATCTCCACAAGCCCGGTCTGGATTTGCTCAAACTCATCCTTATTGATGAGCTTTTGCGACAGCAGCATCCGTGCGTGGGCAATCGAACCGACAATATCGTATTTATACAGCCGATGGTCTATCGACAGCGACTCTACAAAATCAACCGCCAATTCATCAATCGACCCATCCAGCCGCTTTTCCCAGTTTTTTTCCTGCTTGGCCATGTCAAAACTCCTGTTTGAATCTTGCGTTTATTCAATAACTTCCTGATAATACGACTTTTATGCAAAAAGTCAAGGATACCCCAAAAACACGCCCCCGCCGCCGGCTCACCGTTCCGTTGCATTGCCGACAAATTGCCGATAAATTGCCGATAAACCATACAGCCGTTTACGGTTGGACAAATTGACAACAACAAGCCAGCCATCCTTTACCCACTGCTGCATCAGGATACGCATCATCCGGTCAGAAAGCCCAAGGGGCGCGGCGGCATCTTTGGCTGTAATGAAGTCCTTTTTGGCAAATAGCGCCAGGACCATGCGCGCCCGGTGGTCGAGCCGGCGCAGTTTTTCTGGTTCACAAACAATTCCTGTCTCGCCAAGCCGGAGAGCCTCTTCTTTTGCCTGCGTAAAGACCCTGGCCAAAAGGCAGACAAAGTATTCGATCCAACTGGTCAGTTCTGCCTGCGCACGGCCAAAGTAATAGTTATGATGCTGATGAACTGCAAGCGATTCATAATAGCCGGCAAGGTCGCGGGCGTGATGTTCTTCCATCGAAAAGAAACCATGCAGCCCATATCCGCCCCGATGCAAAATAAAGGTCGCCAACAGTCGGGCTGTTCGGCCGTTTCCATCATAGTAGGGGTGGATTGTCACAAATTGATAATGCACCAGAGCTGCAATCACCGGCACGGGGATGTGTTGTTTTTCTGCCTTATGTACCCAGCGTACCAGGGCCGCCATAAGTATGCCCACATCTTTTGCCTCCGGCGGCATATAAACAATCCCGCCGGACTGTGAATCGCGAATGATATTTTGACCATCACGATAGGCGCTCGGTCGGCTGCGCAAGCCCTTTTGAATAATCGCGTGGAGCCGGCGGATTAAATCCTCACTGAAAACCATTTTTTGGGACGCCCAATCTTCCACTTTGAGCAGCGCATCCCAGTAATTGCGCACCTCACCAACATCACGCCGCCGGCCATGTAGAGTCATCTTCTTTTTTTCGATCACATCCTGGGCTTCTTTTAAGGTAAGACGATTACCCTCAATCCGTGTGGAATAGTGCGTCGAACGAAGCCGTGCCTTGTACCGCAGCTCTGCCTCAACCGCGGGCGAAAGAGGCGTATTTTCGACTATCGCCCTGGCCGCCTCAATTTCCATCAGTTTTTGCACAATGGCAGGATTCATCACATAGGTAGGTTTCCATACGGAATCTGATTGTGGGGTCATAACGGTTCAATCCTCTATTTTTCAGTACATTGCGACCTTATCACAGCATTCTACCGCAAGGACTGTCGGAGTGCAACAAAAATATGCCGCGGATTGCCGATAAATTGCCGATAACTGGTGCCTCTTTGGAAAAGACGACCCCCGCAGGACAAACGGTCAGCCCCTGCTTGTCCTGTCCATGCCGGCTGACACACAATATCCGTCAATAATCGGATGCTATTGAATTTCCGAATGATATTCCTGCAGGGATTTGACCTGTCCGCCGGATTTCTTTTTAGCCTCAATCCCTCTGGCGGTGGCAGCCGCCGCTGCGGTCGTAGTAATATAGGGAACTTTGTATTTTATCGCCGATTTGCGGATATAGGAGTCGTCGGTTTGGCTCTGGCTGCCGACCGGCGTATTGATGACCAATTGAATCTGCTTGTTCTTGATGGCATCGACGATATTGGGGCGTCCCTCGTGCATCTTGAGAATCTTTTCCGAATCGATGCCTTTTTGTTTGAGATACTGATGCGTGCCTTCGGTCGTCAAAATCTTAAAGCCCAATTTACGGAACATTTTCGCGGTTTCAACAATATTGGGTTTGTCGTTTTCGGCGACCGTTATCAGGACAGCCCCCTCCATCGGCAGCATCTGCTGTGTAGCCTCCTGTGCCTTATAGAATGCCATGCCGTAGGAATCGGCAAGCCCCAGCACTTCGCCGGTCGAACGCATCTCCGGTCCCAGCAGCGGATCGACTTCGGGGAACATATTGAATGGAAAGACCGCTTCCTTGACGCCAAAATGGCTGAACTTTTTATGCTTCAGTTTCAAGTCAGACAGCTTTTTGCCCAGCATAATCTGTACGGCGATGCGCGCCATCGACAGGCCGCAGACTTTGGAGACAATCGGCACAGTGCGGCTTGCCCGCGGATTGGCTTCCAATACATAAACCTTGTCGTCGGCGATGGCATACTGCATATTCATCAGGCCGACGACCTTGAGGGCGACGGCAATTTTGCGTGTGTATTCAGTAATCGTGTCCAAATGCTTTTGCGGAATCGATACCGGCGGAATCACGCAGGCTGAGTCGCCCGAATGAATGCCGGCCAGTTCGATATGCTCCATCACGGTCGGGACAAACGCATCCGTGCCGTCGGCAATTGCGTCGGCTTCGGCTTCGATGGCGTTGCTGAGGAACCGGTCAATCAGAATCGGCCGTTCGGGTGTAATTTCAACGGCGGCCGCGACATAGCGGCGGAGCATCTGCTCATCATAGACGACCTCCATGCCGCGTCCGCCCAGCACATACGAGGGGCGCACCATCAGCGGATAGCCGATACGGCCTGCGATTTGCAGTGCCTGCTCGAGATTGCTTGCCATGCCGGATTCGGCCATCGGAATACCGAGCGTGTCCATCATCTTGCGGAAACGGTCGCGGTCTTCGGCAAGGTCAATGGTGTCGGTGGTCGTGCCGATGATTTTAACGCCGGCTTCTTCGAGCTGGCGGGCGATATTCAGCGGTGTCTGGCCGCCGAACTGCACAATCACGCCTTCGGGTTTCTCTTTGTTGTAAATGCTCAGGACATCTTCGACCGTCAGCGGTTCAAAATACAGCTTGTCGGATGTGTCATAATCCGTCGAGACGGTTTCGGGGTTGCAGTTGACCATAATGGTTTCAAAGCCGTGTTCCTTGAGCGCCAGCGCCGTATGCACGCAGCAGTAGTCAAATTCAATACCCTGACCGATGCGGTTGGGTCCGCCGCCCAGAACCATAATTTTGCGGCGATTGCTGACGGCAACCTGGTTGGGTGCGTTATAGGTCGAATAATAATACGCGGCGTTTTCGACGCCGCTGACCGGCACAGCTTCCCAGCACTCTTCGATGCCAAGTGCCAGCCGCTGGGCGCGGATTTTGTCTTCGCTGACATCCAGCAGTTTTGCCAGATACCGGTCGGCAAAGCCATCTTTCTTTGCCTGTATGAGCAGCGCATCCGGCAGGGTCTTGCCCTTGCAGGCGAGAATTTTATTTTCCAGCGCCACCAGTTCGGCCATTTGTTCAAGGAACCAGCGCTTGATATGTGTTTTTTGATGGAGTTCGTCGAGACTGGCTCCTTTACGAATTGCCTCGTACATCAGCCATTGCCGTTGGCTGGTTGGCTGACTGAGCCGTTTCATTAATTCTTCCAGCGGCAGCGAGTTGAAATCTTTGGCAAAGCCCAGCCCGTAGAGGCCGTTTTCCAGCGAGCGAATCGCCTTCAAAAACGCTTCCTTGTATGTCTTGCCGATACTCATGACTTCGCCGACGGCGCGCATCTGTGTGCCGAGTTTGTCTTCGACGCCTTTGAATTTCTCAAACGCCCAGCGGGCAAATTTGACGACGACATATTCGCCCGACGGTGTGTATTTTTCCAGCGTCCCATCACGCCAGTAGGGGATTTCATCGAGCGTCAGCCCTGCGGCAAGCAGCGACGAGACCATGGCAATCGGAAAGCCGGTGGCTTTGGATGCCAGCGCCGATGAGCGGCTGGTGCGCGGATTGATTTCAATGACGACTACGCGGCCCGTTTTAGGATTGTGAGCAAACTGGATATTCGTGCCGCCGATGACTTCGATGGCATCGACGATATCGTAGGAGTATTTTTGAAGTTTCTTTTGGAGTTTCGGGTCGATCGTCAGCATCGGGGCGGTGCAGTACGAATCGCCGGTATGCACGCCCATCGCATCGACATTTTCTATAAAGCAGACGGTGATTTTCTGTCCTTTGGAATCGCGGACAACTTCCAGTTCCAGTTCTTCCCAGCCCAGTACGGATTCTTCAATGAGTACCTGTCCAATCAGGCTTGCGGTCAGGCCGCGGCTGCATACCACCCGCAGCTCATCGATATTATAGACCAGCCCGCTGCCTGTGCCGCCCATCGTATAGGCCGGCCGGACAACCACCGGAAACCCCATTTCCATCGCAATCGCTTCGGCTTCTTCGACCGTATAGGCAGGCTTGCTGTTGGGCATCTCAACACCCAATTTCTCCATCGTTTTTTTGAAGGCGATACGGTCTTCGCCGCGTTCAATGGCGTCGATTTGCACGCCGATGACCTTGACGCCGTATTTCTTGAAAACGCCGGCTTTGGCAAGTTCCGATGCCAGATTCAGACCGCTTTGACCCCCAAGATTCGGCAACAGGGCGTCCGGTCGCTCCTTTTCGATGATTTGGGTCATCGTCGCTACATTGAGCGGTTCGATATAGGTAACATCCGCCATCCCCGGGTCGGTCATAATCGTCGCCGGATTGGAATTGACCAGCACGATTTGATAGCCCAGCTTGCGAAGGGCTTTGCACGCCTGAGTGCCGGAATAATCGAATTCGCACGCTTGGCCAATAATAATGGGACCGGATCCGATAATCATCACCTTCTTAATGTCATTGCGACGGGGCATAGCAGACTCCTGTTTTTTGGGTTCTTCATTTGATCAAAGTTAACTCGCGAAGATTAGACACCAAAACACAGACCGTGTCAAACAGATTTGAATCAAAAACAATAAGTTAAGCCTTATATCGGCTATAAGCAAAAATAATAAATCCAACCAAAAAACGCTCATTTTGATGAAGTCGTGTATAAATGCGGGACATTGCAGCAGCGGTGTGCCTGCCGGAGAAATTGCGTTGCAAAATTGGCACAAAACACATACAATATCCACAAAACGGACAAAGCGGTACTTTCAGGATAGGGCCTCTTCTGCTATGATTACGATTGAGCCTTACGGCGGTTTGTGCAACCGGATGCGGTTCATTGATTCGGCTAAGGTGTTGTGCCGGACAATCAACCGCCCCCTGACTATACGATGGCTCATATCGCCGGATTTGTCCTGTGAGTACGACCGGCTGTTTGTTCCGCAGCCGGATATAACCGTCGTGCAGAAAAAGTCTTACGGACAGCCGCATACGGTAATAGGCAGGCAAATGCAATTTGTCGGGCGGTATCTGCAATGCCGGCTGCGGTACCGCAAGGTGCTGTTTCAATCCGAACTTCGCCGAAAGATAGCGGCTGGTTATGACTTTACTGAGTTGAAGCGGTATCCATCGGTGTATCTGGCCGGCTGCGACCGTTTCTTTCGCCCGCAGCGGAAACTGCTGCCCGTGCTGGCCGCCGAGCCGATAGAAGAGGCCGTCAAAAACGAAACCTCTCGGTTTGGGCCGAATACTATCGGTGTGCATATTCGCCGGACCGACCATTCGACGGTTACCGCATACAGCCCGCTGGAATTTTTTATCCGGGCAATGCAGCGCGAAATCGACGCCGATTCACAGGTGCAGTTTTTTCTGGCAACGGACAGCCCGCAGGTGGAATCGGAATTTCTGTCGCGGTTTGGAGAACGGATTTTATGCCGGCCTCGGCAGTTGACCCGGCAAACGCCCGAAGGCGTGTGTGATGCGATGATTGATTTGCTGTGCCTGTCGCGGACCCGAAAAATTATCGGCAGCCGGCTAAGCTCCTTTTCAGAAACCGCCGCACAGATTAGTGATATCCCGCTGGAATCGATTCAGATACAATAAAGGAAACGCCTATGTCAATGATTTATCGCATATTGCGGCCGATTGCCCGCCGCTGGCCGCATCTGGCTATTGCCTATCGGGAGTTCCGGGATCGCCGCCGGCTCAGACTGCCGCCGCGGGATTGTCCGCTTGGCTTTAAGTTCATCGGCAATCCCGCGATGGAGGCCGGGACATTTGAGACCGATGATGTGCAAATCATCGGCAAGTGCCTTGGCAAAGCACAGACCTTTATCAATATCGGTGCCAATATCGGCTATTACTGCTGTATCGCCCTCAAGCGGCAGATTCCAGTTGTCGCCTTTGAGCCGATAGCATTGAACCTGCAATACCTGTATACCAATATCGCGGCCAACGGCTGGCAGGATGATATTGAAGTGTATCCTGTGGCGCTGGCGGACAAGGCGGGACTGGTGGAGATATTCGGCGGCGGCACAGGTGCATCATTGGTAGAGGGCTGGTCGCAGATACCCGCCTATTATCGGCGATGGACGCCGGCGATAACGCTGGATAAGGCGCTGGGGCAGCGGTTTTGCGGCAAGCAAACGGTTATTCTGGTCGATATCGAAGGCGCCGAAGACCGGATGCTTGCCGGTGCGTCCATGATGCTTGCTGCGGAGCCTAAACCAATCTGGGTTGTCGAAATCTCTGTTTGTCAGCATCAGCCATCCGGCGTTGCTGTCAATCCCAATCTGCTATCGACCTTCCAGCGGTTTTGGGAACATGGCTACGAGGCCTGGACATGCAATCGAACGATGCGCCGCGTGGAAAAGCAGGAAGTCCAATCGGTTTGCCGAAGCGGGCAGGATACGCTGCGGTCGCTGAATTTTCTATTTTGCGCACCGGGAATCAAGGAACAGGTCATTGGTCGATAACTACTAACCAGCACAGTCCAGTGCAAAGTGGAGATAAAATGGATATCGAAAAATACAGTTCAGCCGTTACGCTGTCGGATATGGAATGTTTTGTCTTTCCCGAATTGATGTACAGTCTTGTGCTGGCCAACCTGATGAGTCCGGTGATTTGGCAGTGGCGCAAAGAAGACTGCTTTGTTAAACTCGAAGGCAAACCGCCGTACAAAAAACTGATGCGGTTGCGTCAGTACATTATGGATGAGTTTGATTTCAATCTCGACCTGGAAACCTGGGGCTTGACAACACAGGAAGCCGAACTGTCGCGGTTTGACAAATACATCCCGCGCCGGCAAATCGCCCAGAGCAACGCCCTGTTCGGCTATCAGGGTGACAAGTATTACTTCGATGTCGATATCCGCCGGCATTTCGGCTTGGATGCTTACAACGGCGATGCCATTCCCTATTGGAAGACTGAAACCGTCGAAGCGATGAAGGCCTTTCGCCGCAAGCCCGGCTACAAAACCGGCGCCGGCGAGTGCGTATCCCTGTCGGCATTGTATGCAGCGGCGGCGTTTATTGTCGCCGGCGTGCCGCTGGAAGATATCTTTATGGTGCTGACGCCCCTGCATTCCCAGAACTTCATCGATATCGCGGATGGCATCCTGTCCAACAACCGCCGCATGGTTACTAAATCCATGTGGTTTAACGGCACCGAAATCAGCATGAAAGCCCAGCGGGCGATTCGCAACGAACAGGTAACGCTGATCGCCCACCAGACCGGCTGGATTCATTGTATGTATCCGCAGGCGACCATCGACCCTCGGCAGTATAGCCGCCTCAAGACAAAGCTGGGCGAATTTCTCAAAGACAGTCTGAGCGCTCTGAATTTCGCCAACTTCCTGCGTGCCAATCACCGCTACCATAAATATTTTCAGTTTTGCCGCCACCTGCGCGACAAGCGGATGTTCGTCAAGGCCGAAACCCTGTTCGGCTATGAACACGGCAGCCGCTTCCGCATCGGCGACGACACCTTTGACAAACTGCTCGACGAGGTATCCAGCGACGATTACGCCGTCTATCCGCACGAGAACAGAATTTGCTGCGAGCAATTACGGGCGTATGTCGAATACGAAAAAATCGACGTGTTCAATCCGGATGACCGCTACAAACTGGCACGGTTTCTGTCGCCCTTTGTGCCGGATGCCGAGCAGCTTGCGGCGGACTTAATCGACTTTCTCCAAATCGACCCAAAACTGCCCGCCGAGGATAAGCAGTACCAAGCCGTTGAGCCGATCTGCCTGTCGCCGCAATGGGACCGCCAGCAGGTCATTGACTACCTGCAATCCATTCGGACAAAAAGCCTGACTGCCGACCTTGCCTTCTATGCCTATCGGGATATGGATACCTGCGACTGGGAGCCGTTCTTGAAGGCGGCAATGCAGCGCTGTCCGGTGAGCGTCAACGCCTGCAAGGGCATGACTGCCGAGCAGGTGTATCAATGGCTTGCGGCGATGTCCAATGAATCGATTTATGAGGGCAACCGCCTCGCTCAGCCCGATGAAGTGGCCAACTATATGACCGGCGACGGCATCGAAAAAGCCATCACAATGGCTAACATTCTGTGCGCCGAAAATCCGGAACTAACCGTAAACCTGACCATCGACAACAAAGAAGCCATTCTGTCCGCCGAAAGCAAGAAGTATTTCTTTGTTTCGAGCAAGAACTTCCAAAAAAACCTGAAATTGGGCAGGTCGATGCAGGAATTTGTAAAATTCGCCTGAATGCTTACTATAATTTGACAGAACTATATTTGTACTGAGAATCAAGAACTATAAACCCAACACTTATATTGGGCATCATAAATGATTAGATTGCAAGCAATAAATCCCAATTGGATATGATCTGCCCATTCGCGTTCGCTCAGGGTTACAATGACAGATGGGTGATGGGCTAAAGCCCATCCTACGGATGGATTAGCATGCGGGTCTGGGGAAGTATGGACGGAATGGACGAGCGGGCAGGCTCTGGCGCGGGAATGACAGATTCGGGCGGGGATTTGAAAAAATCGCTTCTTGCCAGTTGTTGTGAATGGGGGTACAATATGGGCGAAAAATGGATGCTTTTTGAAAGGTCTGGCTAATGAAGAACATTGCGATATGGATTATCCTGCTGTTTTCGGCGGTTTTGCCTGCGGCGGTACCGTCTGGCGAACCTCAATATATGGCGATATTTGTCGATGGCGCCAAGGTTGGCTACGGCATTCATACGCGCATCGTCGAAAAGAACCGGGTCAGTACCACGCTGGAAATGACGATAGTGCTGGGACGCGGGGCGACGCCGATAGAATCGACTGTCAAGCAGACCGTCAAGGAGACATCCTCGGGCGAGCCGCTGGGGTTTGAGTACTTTCAGCGGATAGGACAATTGGAGATGACCCGCACGGCAACTATCCGCAAGGGGCAATTGACGGTGGTAACCGATGCGGGCGGACAAAAGACCCGCCAGACAATCGCCTGGCCCAAAGGGGCGCTGCTCGAAGAGGGCGTTCGCCTGGCAATGCTCAAACATCAGGCACAAGACAAGCCGGCTTTTTCGATTTTGTGTTTTCTGCCGGAGGGGCTGACGGCGGCCCAATCGGATATCACGATTGGCGGCAAAAAACCGATAGACCTGCTTGGGCGTCCGTTGGATTTGGTTGAAGTGCGGCAAAACATGACCGTCGAAGGCCAGCAGATAACGATGACGGCTTATATGGATGAGGATTTTAAGACGTACAAGATGCTTTCTCCGATGATGGGGATGATGCTGGAGATGGTGGATTGCAGCAAGGAATTTGCCCTGCGGCAGGAAAACGTGGTGGATTTTATCAGCAAGCTGACCGTGGCGTTGCCGCAGCCGCCGGCCAAAGATGCGTTTGCGTCGCCGGTCATTTATGAGTTGTCGGCGACCTGCGAAAAACCGCTTGTCCTGCCGACGACCGATACGCAGCGTGTAGAGACGCCGGCGGCCAATCAGCTGCGGGTGACGGTTGTCCCGCTCAAGCCTGCGGCAGGTGCGGCGTTTCCCTATCGTGGCAAAGACCCGGCTCTGCTGGACTGTCTGAAACCGACCGAATACCTGCAATGCGACCAGAAAGCCGTTGTCGATTTAGCAAAGCACGCCGTCGGGTCGATTACCGACGCCGCCCAGGCGGTGCGGCAGATCGAATCGTTTGTGTCGGGGTATATTACCAGCAAGGATTTGTCGGTGGGGTACGCCTCCGCGGCAGAAGTGGCGCAGTACCGGCAGGGTGATTGTTCCGAACATGCGGTTTTGTCGGCGGCAATGTGCCGGGCAGTCGGTATCCCGGCGCGGGTGATTTGCGGTCTGGTTTATGCCGACTCGTTTGCGGCAAAGAAGAATGTGTTTGTCGGACACATGTGGGCAGAGGCACGGGTCGGCCAGCAGTGGATCCCGCTGGATGCGACGCGGGCGGCAAGCGGATTTTCGTCCGGCTATATCGCGGTGGCAATCGGCGACGGCAAGCCGACGGATTTTTTGGGAATGATTAATACATTCGGCTGCTTTAAGATTGACAAGATGACGGTTGTGCCGGCGGCCGGACAAATAACGAAATAACGAATAATAAGGAGATATGCAATGTCCAAAGAACATAAACCCTGTACGGGACACGACCACCATTTATGCCATTTGATGAGCCAGCAGTTTCACAAGAACGATCCGGGCAAGTACCATCAATTGGTGCAGAATCCGGAGTTTGTCTGCAAAAGCTGCGGCCGCGTGGCGGCGGATAAGAAAAATCTGTGCTTTCCGGTGCAGCTTGGGACGTGGGAAGAATAACGAACTCCCAGCGGCAGCCCGGCGTTTTGCCGGTTGACATTGGCAGGCGTTTGCGGTAAAAGATGGATATGGATGCCAAAATTCAAATTCCAGAAAAGCCATTACGGCAATTTTGCCAGCGTCATCATATTCGGCGGTTGTCGATTTTCGGGTCTGTATTGCGGGATGATTTCAGGCCGGATAGCGATATCGATGTGCTGGTGGAGTTCGAGCCTGACTCTGTGCCCGGATTTTTCAAGCTTGCCGAGATGGAGATGGAACTGGAAACGCTGTTCGGCTGGCGCAAAGTTGATTTACGAACCCCTGAAGAGTTGAGCCGCTATTTCCGCGATGAGGTATTGTCCACTGCCGAGGTGTGCTATGTTCATCAATGACTCGGTTCGATTGAAGCATATTCGCGATGCGGCAGACGAGGCTGTTGCGCTTTGTCAGGGACGAACACGTCAGGAACTTGATACTGACCGGATGCTGAATTTGTCGATGGTGCGTTTGCTTGAGATCATAGGCGAGGCGGCAAATGGAATTTCAGACAAATTGAAAGAAACACATTCGCATATTCCGTGGCACCAAATGACTTCGATGCGTAACCGATTGATTCACGGATATTTCGATGTCAATCTCGATGTTGTCTGGCAAACAGTCAGAGGCGATTTGCCCTCCCTTGTGCAGCAAATCAAGGATATACTGTTGTCAGAGAACCAAGAGAGTTAACATCACAAAATCGACCGGATGGCTGCAATGTATTTCATTCGAAGCGGATGTCGGTCAGGGCGAATTGCAGGGAGCTGTTGCCGTTGAAGGTATTGATTTGCGGGCTGTAGGCCACATCGAAACTGTCGGACTCGACGATTTTCTTTTCCAAATGTCCCATATTGAAGCCGATGCAGCGGACGGAGGCGGTGCCGTCGGTGATGGCGATTTGCAGATGTTCGCCCTTGGCGCCGACGCGTTTGGGCGGGGCGATGCGCCGCACGCCGCAGGTGGCGAAGATCGGCTCCGGATTGCCCTGGCCAAATGGTTCCAGTTGGGCAAGTTCCTTCATGGTCTTGTCGGTAAAATCACGAATCGGCACAACGCTCTCAATATCGATTCGGGTCTCGGCGCCGCTGCCCGGCGGCTGTGAGCGGGCGTAGTCTTCAAACGCCCTGGCAAAATGTTCGATGCGTTCGGTCTCGATGCGCAGGCCGGCGGCTTTTTCATGTCCGCCGAAACTAATCAGATGCTGCGAGCAGGCGGCTAATCCATCGTACAGATTAAACCCGTCAATCGAGCGTGCCGAGCCGTGTCCGACGCCGTTGGTAATGGTAATCATAATCGTCGGGCGGAAAAATTCCTCGATGATTTTGGATGCGACAATGCCGATGACGCCCGAATGCCAGCCGGCATCGGCAAGGACAATCGTCTTGCGGTCGGGATGATGGAGATTGTCCTGCACAATCCGCTGTTTTGCCTGCTGGAAGATATCGCGCTGGCATTTCTGCCGCTGCTGGTTCTGGCTTTTGAGATAGCCGGCGATTTGATGGGCGTGGATGGGGTTGTTGGTGGTCAGCAGTTCGACGGCTAAGCGGGCGTGTCCCATTCTGCCGGCGGCGTTGATGGTGGGGGCTAACTTGAAGGCGACATCATAACTGTTGGCCGCATCGGTTTCGAGTCCAATGGAGGCAATCAGCGCCTTGACGCCGCACAGTTTGGATTCGGTCAGCATCCTTAGTCCGTAGGCGGCAATCGCCCGGTTTTCGCCGCGCAAGTCCACGACATCGGCAATGGTTCCCATGCCGGCCAGCGTCGTGGCGGAAATCAAATACTCCCGCAAGGGCTGGCTGATAGGGCCGGCGCCCTTGAATTCGTTGGCAATCGCCCAGGCGAGCTTGAAGGCGACCATTGCGCCAGAGGCATTAGGATTGGCGTATCCATCCAGCATCGGATGGACAATGACGGCCGCATCAGGCAGGCGGTCAGCGGGCTTGTGATGGTCGGTGATGATAACTTCCATCCCCGCTTCGACGGCAGCCCGAACTTCCTCAATCGCCGTAATGCCGCAATCGACGGTAATCAGCAGTTGCACGCCGTTTTCAGCCAGTTGGCGGACGGCTTCCAGATTGAGCCCGTAGCCTTCGTCAATGCGGTGGGGGATGTAGTATTCGATTTGGGCGTTGAGCATTTTGAGTAAATGCCACAGAATGGCGACGCTGGTGATGCCATCGACATCGTAGTCGCCGTATATGGCTATTTTCCAATTATTTGCGATGGCCTGGCGGATTCGCCCAGCGGCAACGGTAACGCCGGACAGTTGTGCGGGGTCGAGCAGGTCCGTCAATTTGGGGTTGAGGAACTGCCGGCCGGTTATCTCCGTATCAATTTGCCGGTTGAGTAATACCTGTGCCGTAATGGGGGAAATGGACAGACTCTCGGCCAGACTTCGGCACTTCGACTGTGCCGGACGAATAGACCAGGTTTTTTTTTGCATCCGTGCAGGCAACTTCATCGATTTATCATACCCTCATTATGGAGTTTGATTTCTATAATACCAAGCACTATACCCATATCGGTCTATCAGGTCAAATCCAATCGCTAAAACCAACCGCAAAAGCCCGTTATGGATAAATTTATCGGACGAGAATGGACATATGTCGGACATCTTTTTTAAACTCAAACTCACCGATATTTCTGTAAGTATTTTGATAGTAATATATTCCGGAGCTAATTATATCATCAAATTCGGTTACGACATGGGTGTTGTACCGATAGCCTGTATTGTATTATTCTGTAAATTTCTTGTTATCTTTCACACTTTTTGAAACATAGAAAAACGGTTATTGAGGCCTGAAAAGGCGGAAATTGGGTTCGTTTTTCATTTTTACTTTCTTCGAAATGGGTTCGTTTTATAAAAACAGTTCTTTGTTCTTGGTTCATAGTTTGTAGAAAGATAGGATTTTAGAGGTTCATCCGTTAAAAGCGTTGGCATATTGCAAAAAAGGGACATCGCTTTATGAT
>CAZICJ010000054.1:0-17853 GCA_964537635.1 uncultured Pirellulales bacterium | reverse complement strand
ATTACAAAGAGAAAGCCGTTCGACATTCTCGCCGAACGGCCCATATTTGAGAAAAATCGGAGAAACAGGATTTGAACCTGCGACCTCTGCGTCCCGAACGCAGCGCTCTAGCCAAGCTGAGCTATTCTCCGAACATAGAATTTAAAAATATACCAAGCTTTTCAGGCAATTGCAAGCAGGAAAATCGGGGGGTTCTATAAAAGATGTACCGGGTCGATATCGGCGTAAATCTGGACAGCCGGCCGAACCGGGCTTTGATGCCGAAAATCCGTCAAAAGGCGCTGAATTTGCTCGGCATTGGGCGCCTGAAGAATAATCTGCATCCGATGCGACCGCTGGATACGGCTGATTGTCGCCGGCATCGGCCCCCGCAGCTTGATTTCCAGTCCAAGCCGGCCAACCGCCTCCTCAAGCCGGCCAAAGACCGCCGCCGCCGCCTGCTCCAATTGCTCGAACTTTTCATACCGTAAATGCACTATCGCCATTCGCCATAAAGGCGGCAGCAGACAGGTCTTACGGTGTTCCAGCTCATCGCTGACAAACCCCGCAAAATCATATTTCATCACATAGCCAAGCACCGGCGTATCGGGCAGATAGGTTTGCAAAATAACCTGTCCCGGCTTGTCGCCGCGTCCTGCCCGCCCCGCCACCTGACTGACCAACTGAAATGTCCGCTCATTGGCACGAAAGTCCGGCAGCGCCAGCGATGTATCAGCACTGATAATGCCCACCAGCGTCACATTGGGAAAATGCAGCCCCTTGGCAAGAATCTGCGTGCCGGCCAGAATGTCGATTTTTCCTGTCGTAAAATCGTCCAATACGCGGTAATAATCCTGCCCGCTCATCGAGTCGCTATCGACCCGCCGGATTTTCGCCTCCGGCAGCAGGGTTTGCAACTCCTCCTCCAGCCGCTGCGACCCCAGCCCAATCATCGTCATCGATTGCCGGCACAGCGGGCATTGTTTCGGCACCAGCGTCTTGGCAAGACAGTAATGGCAAATCGCATAGCCGCTCTGAATGTGTCCGCCAACGGCAGTATCGTCGGCTTGTGCCAGATGCGGCTTCTTATGAAACGTCAGCGTTACATCGCAATTCATACAATGCAGGGTGTGATGGCAGCTCGGACAATAGACAAAATTGCTGTACCCACGGCGATTGAGCAGCAGAATGACCTGTTCTTTACGCTGCAAGACCTGACGAATCCGGCTCAGCAGCACCGGACTCACAATACCGCCCTTGCGGGGGCTGTCATCGAACGCCTGCCGCATATCGACCAGCTCCATCTTCGGCATCGGCTGGCCGGTAACGCGCGTCGGCAGTTCCATCAGCGTATAAGTCTTTCGGCTGCGGCAGTTGACCAGCGTCTCCAGCGACGGCGTCGCCGAACCGAGAATGCAGTGAGCATCCGCAAGCTGCGCCCGTTTGATGGCGACATCGCGCCCATGATAGCGCGGCGCCGTATCCTGCTTGTAGCCCGGCTCGTGTTCCTCATCGACAACAACCAGCCCCAGCCGGCACAGCGGAGCGAATATCGCCGAGCGGGCGCCGATGACCACATCCGCATCGCCCTTGTAAATATGCTGCCATTGGATATTGCGCTGCACATCGGTCAGGCCCGAATGCAGCACGGCGATTTTCGCAAACCGGCTGCTGAACCGCTCCACCGTCTGCGCCGTCAGGGCGATTTCCGGCAGCAATACAATCGCCTGCCTGCCGCCGGCAAGACACGCCTCAATCGCCCGGATATAGACTTCCGTCTTGCCGCTGTCGGTAACGCCGTGCAGAACCGTTACGCCAAACTGCCCGCCCTGAACCTGCCCGCTGATATGGTCAACCGCTTTTTGCTGGTCGGCATTGAGCGTGATTCTGCCCGCTGCGGGTTTTGCCTCGTGCGGCTGTGTCGGCAGTGCGGCCAGGTGCCGCCGGGCGGTCATCTTGACCAGCCCGCTTCGCAGCAGGTGTTTGAGCGGCGCATCCGTACAGCCAGCGTCGGCCAGCAGACGCTGCTTATCCATCGCCGCCTGTTCATCCAGCGCCAGATTGGCTCGCAGCAGGTCGAGAATGGCCCGCTGTGCCTTGCCGCGCGGTTTGACTTGGGCATCGCCGACGGCATAGACAAACTGCTGGGTCTTGACGCCGGCGTCTTTTTTGACTGCCGCCGGCACCATCGCCGACAGCACCAGCCCCAGCGGACAGAAGTAATACTCGCCGATCCAGCCGGCCAGTTTCATCAGACTGTCGTTGAGCAGCGGGCTTTCATCGAGCCGCTGGCGGATGGCCTTGAGCCGAAACCGGCGGGATTTTGCTATCTCATCGGCGTCGGTCAGCACCTTGACGCAAAACGCCGCCGCCAGCTTATTCTGCTTGCCAAACGGCACTTGGATGCGCTGACCGACGGCAATCGTCCCCAGATGCTCCGGCACGACATAATCAAACACCGCATCCGCACCCGTATCTAAGGCAACACGGATTATCTCCCCCAACGGCGCCGCCGGCTCGTCCATCGATTCAAACAAATTGCCTGTATTATCATGTCGCATACAATGTCTTATCTTTCAAACAATCGCAACCGTTCGTTAAGTTCTTAGTTCGTAGATGGCCGCCTTGGTCCAGCCAAATCGTGCCGTCGCTCGCAAATAAAATTCGCATTCCAGGTCGTCTTTGCAGCGAGTCATAATGACCAGATTTTTCGCCCAACTGATTTCTCTAACCAGTGGTTGGAGTTATGGGCGTTCGCCATACTGACCGTAGAATTGACGCGTTAACCTGACCGCGGCGGATGCGCGATTTAATTTCAACCAAAAAACTCGAATACTCGCCGCCAGAAAGCTCACCCATAGCAAATCCTCATTCTTGTGTTCTCAGGCTCTTGAGTCCTTGTATTCTTATCTTCAAGACAGCCTGCCCTTGAAATCCTCGTAGGTGAACCGCCGCTGGACGGAGTACTGGTTTTTGTCCGGGTCGTACAGCACAATGTCCGGCAGGTTGATGCCGTTGAACATCGTATTTTTGACCATCGTATAATGCGCCATATCGCCGAAGATGAGCTTGTCGCCGACTTGCAGCGGCTTATCGAACGAATAGTCGCCAATGACATCGCCGGCCAGACACGTCGGCCCCGCCAGCCGGTAGGTGTGCTTCTTCTTGCCCGCCAGGTCGCCGCCGGTGATGTTCGGCCGGTACGGCATTTCCAGTACATCGGGCATGTGTGCCGATGCGGAGGTATCCAGGATGGCGATATCCATCGCGTTGTGCGTAATATCCAGCACGGTTGCAACTAACACGCCGGTATTGAGGGCGATCGCTTCGCCGGGTTCGAGATAGATGGTCTTAATGTTGGGATGCTGGGTATAGAAATCCGTAATCAGGCTGCACAGCAGGTCGATATCATAGTTGGGCCGCGTAATATGATGACCACCGCCGAAATTCATCCACTCCATCTTTGCGATGATATCGCCGAAATGCTTTTCCACTGCCGGCAGCGTCCGCGCCAGCGAATCGGCATTCAGTTCGCACAGCGTATGAAAATGCAGCCCCGTAATGCCATCCATCTGGTCGGTGCGGAAGAACTCCCGCAGCGTCCCCAGCCGTGAGCCGGCCGCACACGGGTCGTAGATTTTGGTCTTGACCTCGCTGTGCATCGGATTGACGCGAATCCCACAGCGGATTGGCCGTCCGCAGCCGCGCACCTTATCCCGAAAATGCGTCCACTGGCTAAACGAATTAAAGACGATATCATCCACGATGTGCAGATACGCATCCATCTCATCATCGCGATAGGCCGGAGCACACAAGTGCACTTCCTTATCGAAATACTCGCGCGCCAGTTTCGCCTCGTGCAAGCTGCTTGCCGCCGCACCCGCCAGGTATTGCCGGCACAGGCCGAAGGTACTCCATGCCGCAAACCCCTTCAATGCCAGCAGGATTTTGCAGCCCGTTCGGCTCTGTACCTTGTCCAGGATTTCCAGATTCCGCTTCAGCAAACCCAGGTCAATCACATAACACGGCGTCGTCAGTTGCTCTACATCCCTCGTCAAAACTCTAACTCCGGTATTCTGGTTACAACCATCCATTTTTAAATCAACACCCCGCCGGCTCCCGATTGCGGCAGCACAGCGGGGTGAATCATTACGGCCAGTGCAAAAAGGGGCAAAAGCCCCGTCGATTACTTTTTGAGATTTTCAACTATTTTGGCATAAATCATCTGCGAGGTGGTATTGTCGCCAACCATTCCAACCTCAATGACAATCGCCGTCAGCTCATCGCTGGTGCGTTTGAGCGAAATGGTTACTTTCTTATCGGCGGAGGTTTTCGTTACGATCTTTGCGCCAAGCGCATCGACTGACTTTTCAGAGGGCGCCAGACTGAGCTGATCAAGCGCCTTCAACGAAGCGTCGTAAGATTTCTGCACATTGGCATTCAGCGTCGCAGAAAAATTGCCTGTAGCATAATTGAATTTCGTGCCTTCCGACGTACTGCATCCGCCTGCCAGCATCGCAGCAGAAACCAAAAACACCAGAATCATTTGCATCTTTTTCATACTTTGTCCTTTCTAAAATTGATTTTTACGCCGAATTGGAACGGGTTTCCATCCCGCCCTTGTCGGCACATCCGTTGATGGTTTGATTATACAGGGCATACGGCAATTATCCACTATTTTTTTTATTTAAAGCATATCCTATCCAGAATAATATATATATACCTATATATTTATGTACTTATTTCTCATCGAACCCTCTGTACGGCGCAGCGTAAAACCTGTATGTCCCGCACGAAGCATCTTTTGACGGAAAGGACACCTATTATGACCTGGTATGAAGCCGAAGAAATTGCGAAATTTATTTTTAAGCTTGAAAATGGCCTTGATGAGTGGGCGTACAGCAATTGCCAGATGCGGATTATGCTGGCCGAGCTGACACGCCTGGAAAATAAAGTAAAAGCGGAGCTGACAAAGGGCAAGGAGCAAAAGCCCTTGGCCGTACTGACCGACGAGGTCCTTTTTCGGGCAAAACAATGCCGTCAGGAAATCGAAGAACGCCTGATGGCGTAAGGTTGCCGACTGGCGCCGGCAGGCCTGTGTTCTTTCCATTTCTGTCTTGGAGTCTTGACGTTCCAAACACATCCCCTGCCTGACCGCAGGCACAAAACCGCTATGTGTTCATATCCGCAAGATGATGCACACTTGAATATCCTATTTGTACAAAAAAACAAAACCGCTTCCAAAAACAGCCAAATTTTCATTGGCAATGAAAACGGCACAGTCAAGCCGCAGGCCTGGTCGTGTGAAAATCAAATTCTTAGAGACAGCTCAAGCTGAATTGGGTACAATTGTCAGCATCGAAAGGCGTGAGTGATGTTTCGGAAGTTAGAACATATTTATGTTATCGGAAGATTTAAAAATGAAGAATTTCAAAAAACATGTCCGGATTTGCCTGTTTATCACTGTTGCCACGTGTGCGATTGCGGCTGAGAAAACTGCGTCGAAAGTCGATGCCGATGCGCTGCGGCACTGGCAGGATCTTCGCTTTGGGATGTTCATCCACTGGGGACCGGTCAGTCTGACCGGGCAGGAAATCGGCTGGTCGCGCGGCAGTCAGACGTCAATAGAAGAGTATGACCAGCTTTATAAACAATTCGACCCGGAACGTTTCGATGCTGACCAGTGGGTGCAGGTTGCCAAAGCGGCCGGGATGAAGTACATCGTGCTGACGACAAAGCACCATGACGGCTTTTGCCTGTGGGACACTAAGCAGACCGATTACAACATTATGAATTCGCCCTTTGGCCGGGATGTCGTCAAAGAGTTGGCGGCAGCCTGTAAAAGGCAGGGAATTGAATTTGGCACCTACTACTCCACCTGTGACTGGCACCATCCGGATTTCCCATTAACCAGCCCGGGCGGCAGTGTGCCGCGCGAGCAGTCCAACCTCGACCGTTATACCGATTACCTGAAGGCACAGGTCAAAGAATTGCTGACAAACTATGGCCCCCTGCTTACGCTGTGGTTTGATGTACCCCAGCAATTCGACGCCCAACGAGGACAACCCGTCATCGACATGTGCCGATCTATCCAGCCGAATATTGTGATTAACGATCGGTCTGGAGCCGCTGGTGATTTTGATACACCTGAGCAGAGAGTGGGCGGTTTTAACCGCCAGCGCCCCTGGGAAACCTGCATGACAATATGCCAGCAATCGGCCTGGAAGCCGGACGACAAGGTGAAATCCGAAAAAGAATGCATCCAAACGCTGCTTTCGACCATCGGCGGCGATGGCAATCTTCTTTTTAATGTCGGCCCCATGCCGGACGGCCAGATTGAACCGCGGCAGTTAGAGCGTCTTAAGGAAATGGGACAGTGGACCAGCAAATATGCCGATGCCATTTACGGCACGCGGGGCGGACCTTACAAACCGGGTAAATGGGGTGCCTCTACCTGCAAAGACAACAAGGCTTTTCTGTTTATCATGAATTGGCCCCAACAGGGCGCCCTGACATTGCCCGCACTGCCTGCAAAGATAACCAAAGCCGAAGTTCGCAGCGGCGGAACGCTGACACTCCATCAGATCCCCCTATCGCTCGAACTGGATGTTGCACCTGACAAACGCGATTCCATTGCGACAGTTATCGAATTAACCCTTGACAGTCAGGCATTTTCAATAGAGCCAATCGGGATACCGAGCAATTCCCTGGCGTCTGGAAGAAAGGCGACCGCATCCAATGTGTATCATGAAGAGAATCTCTATAGTCCCGACAAGGCATTTGATAATGACACACAAACACGACGGGCGACAGATGGGGGTGTTCGGTCGGCCTGGATTCAGGTTGACCTTGGCAGCGAGAAAACGGTCAATCACGCTATCCTTGATGAGTGCAACTGGAATCGAGTGAAACGGTTCCAACTGCGGTATCAAACCGGTAATGAATGGAAAACCGCACATACCGGAAACGCAATTGGGACCGACAAAGAAATCACATTTGAGCCGGTCAAGGCACAGATTTTCAGGTTAAATATTCTCGAATCCACAGAAGAACCGACCATTTGTGGATTTGAATTACTTCAAGTAAATCCAAACTGATAATCAAGATAAGATCAAGGAATCGTCCATGAAATTTCAAATAAAATGCTGTTTAATCTCGCTTGTTGTCCTAATCGCAGGCTGTCAGCCGTCTTCTACGATATCCGCTGCGGCACAGAAACCCAAATTATCCCTCCCGCCGCAGGTGTCGCCGCAATCTCTGAAAAACGACGCATTGACCATTATCCAGATGGGACTGACCGACGAGAACGCTTACCTCCGTAATTTCGCAATTCAGGTGATAATCGAAACCAGCCAAAAACAATTTACCCCGAAAATCCGTACCATGCTGTCGGATAGTTCGGTCGCAGTTCGCTTCACGGCAGTAGCGGCATTGGGCGAATTAGGTTGCAAGACCTGCGTAGATGACCTCAAAAAAACTCTCGATGATTCCAATCCAAATATACAGATAGCCGCAGCCTATTCATTGGTCAAATTGGGCGATTCCGCCCACTTGCAAAAAGTGCTCGATGCAGCGGTCAGCAGCAATGCTAAACTCCGCGCAAATGCCCTTCTCTTGATAGGAAAACTCCAGAACAAGGAACATCTTGAATTATGTTACCAGGCACTGCATGACAGTACCGCCGCCGACAGTGTCCGTCTTCAAGCAGTCGATTCTATTGCCATGTTAAAGGATGCCAAGATTTATCGCGGTAAATTATGGGCATTGCTCATCAGCAAATACGCCGACGACCGTGTGATGGGTATCCGGGCAATGGGGGCGTTGGGCAGCGAAGAGGCCAAAAATGCGGTGATGACAATGCTCCAGGATGATGTGCTGGAAGTCCGTCTTGCCGCAGCCGACGAACTGGGTAAAATGGGCAGTCTGGCGGGTATTGAGCAAATAATCGCTTACTTCGGTTCCAGCCCCGACTTGAATCTGGCGACAATGGCAACCTCCACCGCGGTGTCGGCTTTGGGGTCAATCCCTTCCGATAAATTGACCGGCTATTTGCCTGCAGCCCTCGAAAGCCGCTCGCCCTATATTCGCCTGGTCGCCGCACAATCAGTCCTTAAACATATCCAACAGTCCGCTCTATAAACATCCAGGGGCTGTCCGGATTATTGGACAGTTTTTTATTGCTTATGCGGAGTTTTTTGCCACAATGGGGGGGCGGTTTGACAGACCCGGATGTGTTTTCCGGGAAAATTTAGCATTGACGATATGATTTATACATTACATCGATATATTTTTCGCGAGTTGTGCAAGGTTTTTGGCCTGGCGACACTGGCAATGACCTTAATCTTGAATTTCGGGATGTTGTTTCGCGAGATTCAGGACTTTGGTGTTACGCCGGCGCAGGTTGTCCACCTGATGTTCTACTTGCTGCCGATCACGCTGACATTTGTGCTGCCGATGAGCGCCCTGTTTGCCGCCTCGATGGTCTATGGCCGTTTTGCAGCCGACCGTGAGCTGGATGCCTGCCGCGCCAGCGGTATCAGTCTCTGGTTGCTGGTTTATCCGGGATTGTGTCTGGCAATTCTGGTGGCAACCGTTAATTTGCTGCTCAGTTTCCACATTGCCCCGGCGTTTATCCACCGCAGCGAGCGCAGCATCAAAGCCAACGCCGAACAAATCCTGTTCCGCAATCTGCAGCGCAAGGGCTTCTACAATCTGCCCGGCAGCAATTATTGTATCTATGCCAACAAGGCAGACCCGCAGCAAAAAATCATCGAAGGCGTCATCATCGTCGGCAAGGAAAAAAATGAATTCAAAAATCTTCAGATCATCGAACGAGCCAAAGTTGAAATCGACAGCCATTCTGAGGTCAACCGCGCCACGATTATTGCCCAAAATTTGACCCGCGTAAATGAATTGGAACCGGCATCGACACGGCAGGTCATTTTAGAACAGGAGTTTCCGCCGCTGCTGACGGACAACATCAAGTTCCAAAAACTCCATCAGCTCAAAACAATCCGTGCCGACAAGATGCAGTTTTATCCGATTCGACAACTTGCCGTCAAGGCCCGGGCGGAATTGATAACCGAACTGCTGTGCGGCCATTTAAATCAGGCGTTTGCCGCCGAGGGCAAAACAATTCGTTTTGAGTCTGCCGACGGCAGCCGTGCCTACGAGCTATCCGCCGGCAGCGCCGTCTTGTCGCCCAGCCAGCCGCAGACCGTCGAACTGCTCGGCCCGGTCGTGCTGACCGAAATCGACCGAATCCGCAATCAAATTCTCTGCCGCTACCAAAGCCCCAGCGCCAGCTGCGGCCCCGAAACCGACCAGCTTGCAGCCAATATGCAATTGAATTTGGACAGCCCCACTTGGGACCGCGGCGGCGGCGTCAGGGGCGTATCCTACAGCAAGTTTATCAATAATATCGTTTGGCCTGCGGCGATTACCGATGCAATCGGCGGCAGGCCGCTGCTGGACGTACTGCAAAATGTCGGCCAGGCAGACTCGGCGCTGCCCGATCCGAAAAAATCACTGCTATCTAAGGTTGAGGAATTGAAAAAACGCATTCACCGCGTCAACAATCAAATCGATGCTGAAATCCATTCGCGTCTGGTTCTCGGATTAGGCTGTGTCGGGCTGATTTTGACCGGCATTGCTCTGGGGATATCCCTGCGCGGCGGCCACCTGCTCAGCGCCTTTGGCGCCAGCGCTGTACCGGCCGGCATGTTGATTGTATTTATTGTGGGGGGACGGCAATTAACCAAAAATCCTTCTGTAAAGGCAAGCCTCGGCATTCTGATGATGTGGACAGGTTTTGTTCTGCTGCTGTGCCTGATGCTGTACCTTTACCGCCGGCTGCTGAGAACATAAGGAATAAGCCAATGACCATTCTGGATCGGTATGTAACCAAAAATTTCCTCATCGGCTACCTGATTGCGTTTGCGGTAACTATCGGAATGTGCATCACGACGGATTTGTTCGTCAATATCGACGAGTTCGCTGAAAATGCCGACCTGGGCGTTGGGGCAATGATGCACAAAATCGTTACATTCTATGCACTGCGAATGCTGCTGTGGTACCGCGACCTGGCGGGTGTTATTGTGGTCATTGCCGCAGTTTTCTCGCTGGCACGGATGACCCGCAGCAATGAACTGATTGCCGTCATGTCGTCCGGCGTCAGCCTCAAACGCCTGATTGCTCCGATTATCCTGCTGGCGGCAATCCTGACAGCGGTTCAAATCGTTGACCAGGAGCTGATTATCCCCCGCTATGCCCATCAGTTAACCCTGGGCCACGAAGATATGACCTCGCAGAAAGCCTATGATCTCTGGTTTGCATCCGACTCGGAGGGTAATCTGCTGTGTGCCGGCAGTTTTGACGAAAGCACTGGATTGATGACTCATCCGTATATCATTCTTCGCCAGCGGGTGCGCGGAAAAGACCAATGGAACATATCCGGCTATATACGCGCCGCAGAAGCTCGCTATGATTATGACCGGCAAGGCTGGATATTGAAAAATGGAACACAAACAAAAATTACAGGTTCGGCGGCGGTTGATTTTGCCAGCCCGCGCGTCGTGCCGGTTGATTTTTTAGCCAGCGACCTGAAGCCCGAACAAATCCCCATGCGCAAGCAGGAGGGCTACAAGTCCCTGCTTAGTTCGGCTCAACTGATTGAGCTGGCGCAAAACGAAGGCACGCGCCAAAGCGACCTGGCCGAACTGTACCTGCAAAAGCATTCCCGCATTACTGACCCGATTATGAATCTGGTCATGCTGCTGGTGGCGCTGCCGGTGCTGGTCTGCCGCGACCCGCGGGATATGAAGTCGGCTATCGCCGTCAGTTTTGCCACAACGGCCGGCTGCTTTGTCCTGATTTTCATCTGTAAAATGTTCGCCACCGAAGTCTTTATGAACCAAATCCGGCCCGAACTATGGGCTTGGGCACCCATCTTCATCTTCGTCCCCGTCGCCTTTATTCAGATGGATTCGATGAAAACCTGACGCTGACGGCAAAATCGCCGGCCTATTTCCGTGTTCTGATGAAATCAGAACGGCAGGAGTCCGAATGAGACATCATATCCGTTAAAGAGCGGTTAGCCACAAGATTTTAGCCGTCAGCAGGAAAAACGGGTTCTTTCTGTATTTTCAGTTTTCAGCTCCCTGCGGCCAGCCAAGAGGGATTTTTCGGCAAAGCCACAGAAAGACCCATTGTTTTTTTCACAAAAACAAGTATATTGCCCAAAATCGTTCTATATTAGAAGCCTTTATATTGTTTAGTAAGACAGAGAAGGGTATTCAATGCCTCCACAATTTGTATTTGAAATGCAGGATGTGTCCAAGCGCTACGGCGAAAAGACCATCCTGACTAATATCTCGCTGTCGTTCTATTATGGTGCCAAAATCGGGATTGTCGGCGAAAACGGCGCCGGCAAAAGCACCCTGCTGCGCATCATGGCCGGCATCGATAAGGATTTTCACGGCGAAGCCCGCCTGTCGCCCAGGATGAAGGTGCGGTATGTCGCCCAGGAACCGCAGATTGATTTGGACAAAACCATTCGGGATAACCTGACGACGGCCCTGAAGCCAACGCTGGATATGGTGGAGCGGTTTAATGCCATCTCCGAAAAACTGGCCGAGCCGCAGTCGGATGAGGCGATGGAAAAACTGATGGAGGAAATGGGCGTTCTCCAGGACAAGATTGACGCCTGCGACGGCTGGGAAACCGACCGGCTGATGGATATCGTTTCGGATGCGATGGTGCTGCCTGCGGATAATACGCCGGTAAGCCAGTTGTCCGGCGGGGAACGCCGCCGCGTCGCCCTATCGATGGCATTGCTGGAAAAACCCGACCTGCTGCTGCTGGATGAGCCGACCAACCATCTGGACGCCGAGACGGTACAGTGGCTCGAAGTTGCCCTGCGCGAGTACCCCGGAACGGTGATTATCGCAACCCACGACCGCTATTTTCTGGACAATATCACTAAGTGGATACTCGAACTGGACAAGGGCCGAGGCCTGCCGTTTGAGGGCAACTACTCGTCGTGGCTCAAACAAAAGTTAGACCTGCTGCGGCTGACTGAAAAGAAGGAGTCGCCGCGCCAGAGGACACTTGCCCGTGAACTGGAGTGGCTTAGCTGCTCGACCCGCGACCGCAACCAGAAAACCCAGGCGCGTATCAATGCGTATGGGGAAATGGTCAACATATCCGCAGAAGACCGCAACAGCGATGTGCTGATTCAAATACCCTGCGGCCGGCGGCTTGGCGACAAGGTGCTGTCGTTTAACAGGGTATCCAAGGCGTTTGGCGACAATCAACTGCTCCAGGACTGTTCGTTTGAACTGCCGCCCAATGCAGTGGTGGGAGTCATCGGCCCCAACGGCATCGGCAAGACAACGCTGTTTCGGATGATCACCCAACAGGAAAAGCCCGACGCCGGCACAATTGATATCGGCAGTACGGTGTCGATTGGCTATGTGGACCAGCACCGCAATCTGCTGGACGGCGGCAAGACGATATTCGAGGAAATCACCGACGGCAAGGATAAGATTGACATTGGCGGCGTCTCGGTTTCTTCGCGGGCGTATGTGGGCAAATTTAATTTCCGAGGCTCCCAGCAGCAGAAGAAGACCTCCGAATGTTCCGGCGGCGAGCGCAACCGCATTCATCTGGCAAAAATGCTGCGAAACGGCGGCAATCTGCTGCTGCTCGATGAACCAACTAACGACCTGGATGTCGATACGATGCGGGTGCTGGAGCAGGCGATTATCGATTTTCAGGGCTGCGCGATGGTCATCAGCCACGACCGGTTCTTTTTAGACCGAATCTGCACGCACCTGCTGATATTTGAGGGCAACGGCAAGACACAATGGTTCCAAGGCAACTTCGCCACCTACGAGGAAAAGATTCAGGCGGAAAATCCCGACCGGCTGGCCCACCGCCGCAGCAAATATAAACCGCTTAAACTGAGGTGAAATTAAAAATTAGCGAATGCGATAAACTGCATGGACAAATCCCCTTTGAGGGGGTATAATGCCATCCCAGTAGCAGGCGAACCCAATAATCGACGAAATTGGAGGTAAAAACTGTGGATAATGTAGTGATTAAATCGCCCCAAAACCTGGGCCGCGGCTTCATTTCCGACGCCCATCTGCCGGCCGGACAGGATGAGTACTATCTCCGCAATATGCAGCAGGACGGCTGCGGCCGAAAATATCGCAATCTCCATGCCGCAGAGGTGGAACGGCTAATCAAAAACGGCAACAACTCCGACAACTGGGACCAGGTACTGGTCAGCGAGGAATTCGACCCGGGGCAGATTAAGAATACGGAATTTTACGGACTGATTCGCATTGGGCGGCTGCGGAATGTGATTTTGGAGCATCACGAACTGGAACTTCCGGCCGGCATTACCAACAGCGTGATTCTCGCCTGCGATATCGGGGATGATGCGGCGATTCACGGGGTGCGGTATCTGTCTCACTTTATCATCGGCGACCGCTGCATCCTGTTCAATATCGACGAGATGAACACGACCAATCACGCCAAGTTCGGCAACGGCATCCTCAAAGACGGCGAGCCGGAGTCGGTTCGGGTGTGGCTGGATTTGATGAATGAGACCGGCGGCCGCAAAGTACTGCCGTTTGACGGGATGATTTCAGCAGATGCGTATTTGTGGGCAAAATACCGGGACGACGCTGCATTGCTGGATCGATTAAAGGCGATGACGCAATCCCGATTTGACAGCCGGCGCGGCTACTACGGCACCGTCGGTTCGCAATGTGTGATTAAGAATTCGCGAATTCTCAAAGATGTCAAGATTGGCGAGTACTGCTACATCAAGGGCGCCAACAAACTCAAAAATCTGACCATCAACTCTTCGCAGCAGGAACCCGGACAAATCGGCGAAGGGGTGGAATTGGTCAATGGGATTATCGGGTACGGATGCCACATTTTCTACGGCTGCAAGGCGGTGCGTTTTGTGCTGGGCAACAATTCCAATCTCAAGTACGGCGCACGGCTGATTAACTCCTTTTTGGGCGACAATTCAACGATTTCCTGCTGTGAAGTGCTCAATAATCTGATATTCCCGGCACACGAGCAGCACCACAACAATTCATTTTTGATTGCCTCGGTGGTGCTGGGGCAAAGCAATATGGCCGCCGGGGCCACCGTCGGTTCTAATCATAACAGCCGCGCCAATGACAATGAAATCCAGGCCGGCAGAGGTTTCTGGCCGGGGCTGTGTACCAGCGTCAAGCATTCGTGCCGGTTCGCATCCTTTACGCTGCTGGCCAAAGGGGATTATCCGGCGGAACTGGATATCCCGCTGCCGTTTTGCCTGTTGAATAACAATGTCGCCGCAGATTGCCTGGAGGTGATGCCGGCGTTCTGGTGGCTGTTTAATATGTTCGCTCTGGCGCGCAATTCGTGGAAGTTTCAAAGCCGTGATAAGCGTGTCTGCAAAACCCAGCACATCGAATTTGATGCGCTGGCACCGGACACCGCCGAAGAATTGATTGCCGGCCGCCGGCTGCTGGAAGAATGGACCGGCAAGGCATTGCTCAAGCAGTCGGGTAAGACCGCTGCGGATGTGTCCGCCGAGCAATTGCGTCAAATGGGTCGCCAGTGGCTTGTCCTTGCCGGAAAGGGCGACGACTTGGAAGTCCTGGGGCAGGGAATGGAAAAATCGCGCCGCAAAGTGCTTATCATTAAGCCGCGAGACGCCTGGCGGGCGTATGGCGATATGCTGGTTTATTACGCGGTCAGGAATTTGTTCGCATATCTGCAAGCCAATCCGGAGGCGAATTTCGATGCGATGAGCAAGACGCTTGCCGGCGGACAGCGGCAGTGGACGAATCTGGGCGGACAGCTTATCCCCACCGCTGAGGTTGACCGGCTGCGGGCGGATATCGGTTCAGGCAAACTGGACTCCTGGGATGCGATTCACCGCCGGTACGATGAATTGTGGGCAGCCTATCCGCTGGAAAAACAGAAACACGCCTTCGCTGCGCTGTGCGATTTCTACGGCGGGTCGCTGAGCGGCTCGCAGTGGCACGAGGCGGTTGAACAATCCATTCGTATCCAGGAATATGTCCGCGACCAAGTATATTTGTCACGAAAGAAAGATTATGACAATCCGTTCCGCCGGGCGACATTCCGCAATGAGCAGGAAATGAACGCAGCCGTCGGAACGATTGACGACAACAGCTTTGTCAAACAGGTTCGGGATGAAACAGAAGTCTTCAAGAAAACCGCCGACCAGATGATTCGGCGCACTTAAAACGCAAAATGAAGAACACCCACATTATTTGAACAAGGAGACGAGTTTATGAACTTGCAGGATCAGAAGTACGCCAAGCACGCATTGGTGCAGGAAATGATGCAAACGGTTGGGGTTGTCAAAAACTTCAATCCCAATCAGACTCAGGAAATCGCGGTACAAATCCGTTCGGTGGGACGGCTGCTGCTGACAGGCGAGGGGTCAAGCCGCATCTTTCCAGCCAAGAACGCCATTCGCAAAGCACGCAGGTGGGGTCTGGATTTGAACATCTGCACGGACGGCTCACGGCAGTCAGCCGAGTATGACTTATCGAAGTTCGCCGTCTTTTGCGCCTCCAATTCGGGGCGTACTAAGGAAGTGGTGCTGCTGGCCAAGAAACTGGCAGCCATCAACAACCCCAACCGGTTTGGTCTGAGCGCCAACCCCAAAACACTGCTCGAAGAAGCCTGTGCCAGGACGATTGTGCTGACATGCGGCTGGGAGCAGGCGGTTGCGGCAACCAAAAGCGTCATCGAACAGGCATTAGTGTATGAATCCATTCTGCGTCATATTGCCGGCACGATTTCCAAATTGACCTGCGGCGACCTGGCAGCCAAAATCGAGACAGCCCTGACGACGGTGATACCGGCCGACATCACCGCTGCGGCAGTCAAGGCGCCGACGATTTACTTTGCCGGATTCAATGACGGCGTCGCCGAAGAACTGACGCTCAAGACCAATGAGATTACCCGCAAAAAGTCGGACTTCCTCGAAGGGACATACGCGGTTCACGGCATCGAAGAAGTGATGGATCCGGGCGATATCGTCTTTGTTGTGGACCCCATCGAAGAAGAAATGGACAAGTTTCAGGATGTCTTGGTCAAGGGCGTGGGGCTAAAGGTTGTTGCCATTGCCAACCGTCCGACAAAGTTTCCGACGATTCTGGTGCCGGACGCCGGCGAGCTGACGCCGTATGTATATCTGGCCGCCGGCTGGAACCTGCTGACCGAAATCGGGATTGTGTCGGGAATCAACCTGGACAAGCCCCAGCGGGCGCGCAAAGTCGGCAATGAACTGATTGTGTAGCCGCCTTTTGGCACGGCAGACCGCGCATTATGCCGGACGGACGGGAATGCCTTTGGCGGCAAGAAAGTCTTTGGTCTGGCTGATGGTGTAGGTGCCGTAGTGGAAGATGGAAGCGGCTAGGACGGCAGATGCTTTGCCTTTGTCCAAAACATCGTAGAGGCTGTCGAGCGTGCCTGCGCCGCCGGAGGCGATGACGGGTATGCCGACCGCTTCGGCAACGGCACGGGTTAATGGGATGTCGTAGCCGGCCTGTGTGCCGTCGGCATCCATACTGGTCAGCAGGATTTCGCCAGCGCCGAGTTTTTCGGCCCTGACCGCCCATTCGACGGCGTCAATTTCCGTGCGTTCTGTGCCGGCCTTGACACAGACGACCCATTTATCTTTGCGCTGGAGGTCTTTGCGGGCGTCAATGGCAAGGACAACGCATTGAGCGCCGAACCGCTGGGCAGATTCACGCAGCACATCCGGGTTTTTGACGGCGGCGGTGTTGATGGAGCATTTGTCGGCGCCGCTTCGCAAGAGTAATCCGATTTCGTCAGCACTGCTGATACCCCCGCCGACGGTGAAGGGAATAAAGACATTGGCGGCGACTTTTTCGACCAGCTCGACGATGGTCTTTTTGGAGCGAATGGTCGCAGTGATATCGAGAAAGACCAATTCATCAGCACCTTCGGCGCTGTAGCGGGCGCCCAACTCAACCGGGTCGCCGGCATCGCGAAGATTGACGAAATTGACACCCTTGACGACGCGGTTATCCTTGACATCCAGACACGGTATAATTCGTTTGGTCAGCATCGTTAATTCTTTTTGCAAAAGGCGATAAAGTTTCGCAGGACATTCAACCCATCATTGCCGCTTTTTTCCGGGTGGAACTGACAGCCCCAGATATTGTCCTTTTCGACCGCGGCTGTCAGGCTGACGCCTTCGTATTCGGTGGATGCGATTTTTGTTTTGCTATCCTGCACATCGGCATAGAACGAGTGGGCAAAGGCGAAATGCCTGCCCTGTTCCATCCCTTTGAACATCTGCATACCGGCCGCCGGCTCGACGAGATTCCAGCCCATGTGAGGGATGGTGCGCCCCGGCGGAATCGGCACCACCTTGCCCCCGATGAGTTCCAGGCAGCGGTAGCGTCCCATTTCCAGGCTTTCATCAAAGAGAATCTGATAGCCCAGACAGATACCCAGCAGGGGCTTTCCGCTTTGTGCCTGTTTGCACAGAGTTTCGGCGATGGGTGCGATTTTTTCCATGGCATAGCCGCTGGCGCCGACGCCGGGCAAAATCAAGCCTTCGGCATTGCCGATTTCATCGGGGTGGCAACTTACGGTAATATCGGCGCCGACGAAGCGGAACGCATTGGTTACGCTTCGCACATTGCCTACGCCGTAGTCGATTATAACAAGCATAAAATTCACTCTCTAACTCGGTATCTGTATCAAAGCCGTAGTTTATCAGAAAAAAGGGGTAAATAAAGAAAAAAACGGTTCATCCGTTAAATGCGTTGGCATATTGCAAAAAAGGGACATCGC
>CAZICJ010000053.1:0-18021 GCA_964537635.1 uncultured Pirellulales bacterium | reverse complement strand
ATAATGTCCACTAAATTCTATCCCTTTTTAACCAATTTTATTGGAGGAGAGCCTCCTTTTTTATTGCTCTGCACAAAATCCTCAAACAGTGTCTAATAAAACGAAATCCGCTTTTACGGCATGGCCATGCCGGCCAACATCTACGGATAGGTTGACGCCCGGTAATACATATCGCTGTAGCTCCTTTTCATATAGTTAAGGTCTGCCCCCTCTCCTGCCGGAATCGGTGCATTCCACGGCTCTTTCGGCTCCAGAAGGCCAAGCTTTCTCAGTGTGCTTTGGTCAACCCATCGATGTTTTTCCGCACGACCATCGGCAAATGAAAACACCGTGGAACCCTTGGCGTACCAGGAAGAAACAGGGTCGTGCCATGTATGGACGGTAGGAACGTTATTCAGAACCCACGAACCGAAGTTTCCCTTGTCTTCTTCTTCAAGAAAGACAATCTTGCCTGCCGGCTGACCGATTTCAGATATTTTTCTGTACTGCCACTTTGGATCATCCTGCTGGCCGTTCATGGCGTTGGATATCGCATAACTGCGATAAGGGCTGTTTCCCGTATTCGTATAATCGGCGTTTTTAAGCCAGTCTCGGTCGCCCGGGCTGTGATAGAGCTTATACTCATTGGTATAGGGGAACAGGGCGCCCCTGCGAATCCCCTCCAGCTCCTGCTCATGACCGGCGGCAACAATATCCGTAGCTATCGGAAAAACCCAGTCATAACGCTTGATCAGGCTTATACTGGCACGCCTAGCTGGTGGAACAGGTTCTGATTGGTCGGAATCCATGCTGTTCACATTCGAAACAGTTCCGCAAACCAGCTTGGACTTATTATCTTCTGTGTACAGCCTCCAGCACATCACCAAACCCCGCGCATTGTTTATCGAAAGAATCTCCATAGCTTTCAGTTTGGCCGCCTTCAGGCCCGGCAGGGCAATCGACAGCAACAATGCAATAATCGCAATCACGACCAGCAACTCGATGAGCGTAAAACCTTTTCTGTTTTCCATAAAATTTCCTTTGTATTCGTTCTCTTACTTCGATTCAGCGGCCGATTATACGCCCGGCCGCCACTCATCGTAGCACTTTTCCGACACAGAGTCAATCAATTATTCGCTTTTCTGCCAGTCTTTTCGAATAAACCTCTATCACCATCCAAAGACATATCGTCTTTTTTCAAGATAGACTTTAACCAAAATAGGCCATACCAAAACAGCCAGCAGGGCCACCGCACTCATATTTCCCAGCCAGCCGGGCACCATTCCGCCATGAAAATGGGCACTGCCCTCCGGCAGGCCGCGAAAAATCAAATCCAGCGCCAAGCCTGCAGCAAAGGCGGTAATAACAACTGAAAGCAGATAAATTATGGCTGTTTTCCTGCCAAGCGTTGACCACAGGGTGGTGATTGCGGCGGCATTGGTTGCCGGCCCGGTCATCAGAAACACCATGGCCGCCCCCGGATTAAGCCCCTTTTCTATCAGTGCTGCAGCAATCGGGACGGATGCGGCTGAGCACACATACATTGGAACTCCGGCCGCCATCATCATCGCCATCGCCAAAATGCCTCCGCCGGCGGTCATAGAAACCGCAAAAAAATCATTGGGAACAACAGCCGAAAGTACCGCGGCGATTGCCAGTCCGGCCAGCATCGCCTTGCCAATATCCGCTGGCAGCACCCAAAAACTATAACGTAGCGCCTTGAGAATGCGGTTTTCTTTTGTTGTCTGGTCACAGCAGGCGTTGGTACAGGCGGCGTGATTTTCGGCCGGCCGCCGGTCAAAAAGGCTGACCAATAACCCGCCCGTCAGCCCGCTGACCAGCGCCACAATCGGGCTAAACACCGCGAAGACCGGCCCCAGCAGACTATATACGATGAAAATGTTGTCCAGACCGGTTTGCGGTGTAGAGAGCAGAAACGAGATGGTCGCACCCCGGCTCGCACCATGTTTATACAGCGACATCGACACCGGAATCACACCGCACGAACACAGCGGCAGAGGCATACCCAGCAAAGCCGCCTTGAGAATCGACCAAAATCCTCTCGAACCCAGGTGTCGCTCGACGGTTTGCGCGGAGATAAACAGCGTCGCAGCGCCGGCAACAATAAATCCAAACAATAGATACGGCGACATCGCCGCCATCGTCGCCCAGAACTCCACCACTACCATTTTACCATAATCAAACATCCACATCTCCCGTTGTACCGAAGCCATCACAAATGCAGCCCGCAGTAGCCGATTTCATTGCAGATTCGCTTGAGACGGTCCCAAAATTCCGGATTGTCAATCATTGCCGCCGACGCCGGATACAGCACATGGTCTTCATAAAACAAATGTTCTTTGATCAGCAGGCAAAATATCCGGGTTTCACTGAGCAGACGCGCTGCAAACAGCGACCGCGGCATTTTATCAAACGATGTCATCAGCGACAGCAAGCTGTCAATTGACCGCTGAATACGGATATGATCGCCTTCGACCAGCCCGCACAGGCTTCCCCATCCGGCCGTATGAATCGCCGGAAACAGTACATCGTTTTCACGTTCGAGATGTTCTTCCATCGCCGCGATATGATCCACAATGTGCCCGAGACGCAGCAGTTCAGGGCTGTTTTCATTCAGTATCTCCATCTGGCTGACCGCCAGAACGACATCTTCCAACTCGGCGATGAAGCAGCGAATCAGCTCGTGCTCAGCCAGTACCTTGCGCAGCACGTGCCCCTCCGACAACCGCTCCCGAAATCCGGCAGCCTTGCCGCCGGTTATCCCCATGAGCAGAAACGCTGTCGCCAATTGCTGGACACGATGCACCGAAACGCCCCTCTTGACCAGCCGTTCCTGTGCCGCCGTCAAATCGTCGGCAGACAAACTATCCAACAAACAGCGTGCCTGCTTTTTCAGATCCTGCGGGTCTTTACCTTCATTAATTCGAACTAAAAGATTTTCAAGTTCCTCGGCAAGACTTTTTTTTGTTTCTTTCATATCAGTCCATCCCTTCCTGTCATTGTCATCACTATTTATACGAAACAGGGAGTTATATAGATGAAATATTCCGGACTCCATCCGGATTTTTGGTGAATTAAAATAACGGCAACAGATGCGTTCGGCAGACCGCCGCCTTGAGAACAAATCCGCCTGCAACGGCGTACCTACGATAGGCAGTTTATTTGTGCTTAATCGCCTTATCCGCGATGTCCCGTCTGCAATATGCACCCTCAAATGAAATCAATTTGACCGCTTCGTAGGCTTTGGCTTTGGCGGCGGCGATCGTATTGCCCATCGCCGTAACACCCAGCACACGCCCGCCGTTGGTTACCAGTTTTCCATCCCGCATCGCCGTGCCGGCATGGAAGACCTTGACATCCTTGAGTTTATCGGCATCCGCAATGCCCGTAATGACCTTGCCCTTTTCATAAGCCCCCGGATAGCCGCCGGAGGCCATGACCACACAGACCGCCGGCCGCGAATCCCAGGCAATCTGAACTTCGTTGAGTTTTCCCTTGCAGACGGCAACCAGCACATCCAGCAGGTCGGACTTCATCCGCATCAATATCGGCTGCGTCTCCGGGTCGCCAAAACGGGCGTTGTATTCCAGCGTCCGCGGTCCACCCTGTGTAATCATCATCCCGGCATACAGCACGCCCTTGTACGGCGTATCGTTGCGGTTCATTCCATCAATGGTCGGCACCAGCACTTCGCGAATTATTTGACTCATCATCGCATCGGTAACAATCGGCGCCGGGCTGTAGGCGCCCATGCCGCCGGTGTTGTCGCCGGTGTCGCCGTCGCCGATGGGCTTGTGGTCCTGCGCCGATTCCATCACATAGATATTGCGCCCGTCCACAAACGCCAGTATAGATGCTTCCTGCCCCAGCAGTTTATCTTCCACGACCACTGTGCGGCCCGCATCGCCAAAAATCCCGCCGACCATAATTTTTTCCGCCGCAAAAATACCATCGACCGGGTCGTCGCAGACAAACACACCCTTGCCCTTGGCAAGTCCGGCAGCCTTGACCACCACCGGAATATCACGGCTGGCGATAAACGACCGCGCATCGGAAAAATTATCAAATATCCGCCCTTCCGCCGTCGGAATATTATTGGAGCGCATTATCTGTTTGGAAAACGCCTTATCTGCCTCCAACTGTGCCGCTGCCTTGCTGGGTCCAAACGCCATCATGCCCGCCGCCTCCATCGCATCGACAATTCCCAGCGACAGCGGGTCTTCGGGACCAATGACCGCAAGTTCCACCTTGTTGGCTTTGGCAAACGCGACCAGTCCGGCTATATCCGTATCGGCTATCTCCACATTTTGACCATACTCGGCCGTACCCGGATTGCCGGGGGCAATAAACAGTTTGCCTAATTTCTTCGATTGAGATAACTTCCACGCCAAAGCGTGTTCACGACCACCACTGCCGACAAGCAATACATTCATACATCATTCCATTTACATACATAGGGTAATCTTCCGCTACTATCCGGACAATTTATCAGGACTTATCCTACCGCCGAAATGGCCGTCTGGCAACTCCAAATTAAAGATGGATCGAATAATTGCATACCGCCTGCGCGACAGCCTGTTGAACCCATAAGACATACTGTGTAATGCAATAAAAAAGGCCGGGTTTTATGCCGGCCTTGTGTATTCGAGACATAAAATGTCTTTTTTTCTACATTTGCCAATCGGCAGGATAAGCCACCTTGGCAGGCGACAGGTTAAAACTACGGCAAAGTGAATCCACCAGCGATGTGGCGCGCTTGAGCTGACTTGCTGTGGCAGGCTGCTCCTTGCGGTCTGCAATGACACAAATACGGATCGTCTTGCCGGCCGTCTGGAAGTACCGCTGATTCGCCCAGCTTTCAGTTACCTGAATTTGCCCATCGGCGGCCGCACCTTTTCCGTTGCAAACGACAAAATGGAATCCGTTAACGCCGTCGGAAAGCAGCTGCTTGGCATCGCCGCCTTTGGTGTGACTGTAAAAGACCTCAATACTGCTCCACTGGGCGGGCTTGGCGGTTATCGGACCAAGTGTTGCTTTTTCGATGGGGTCCAGCCGCAGATAACTTGCCAGACTATATGCACCCCCAGCAGGCTTCTGACTATCCAGCGCCATCAGCGCCAAACCGCCAATGGTCATGGACGCCACCAGTCCTACCAATACCCTTGCTGTGCGAGTTTTATCTGTCATATTCATTCCTGCTATTGCCGCGACATTCCTGTGTCGGTTTCTTCCCTGAAACCGCTATTATACATTTTTCTTCGGCGCAAATCAAACAAGAACTGTAAAGTTTTAGCCTGATTTTTTACCCATCTATTAAAATTTACCATATTTTTTGCAGAGTGTATCGAAGAAAGAGTATTTTTGTCAGATACCGTCCATATTTTCTGTACAGATGCCAAATATCAGTCAGAATCAAAAAGGACGTTTTGGCGTCTCGAAAAACTTGCATTTTAAAAATACTTGACGCAACGGCGTTTGCGTGCGATAAAATGGGTAATTCTTCAACATGGAGACCTTATATGTCAGAATTGGATGTGATTCGTCAGGTGGCCGAGCAGGTGCTGAAAGTCCCAACCTTGACCGGTATCAGCGACAATTGGTTATGGGACCGTACGCTGCGGATTGTCCGCAATGTCGAGCATATCTGCCGTATGCCGGAGTTGTCCCAGATTGCAACACCAGTGGACCGGTTTTGCCTGACGGCGGCGGCCTATTTCGCCGATGCGGGCTTTGCGAGGTATGCCGACGCCGAAGATACCTCCAGCCGGGTCGTCCTGGCGGATGTCAGCCCGACGGAACTGCGGGACTTTTCAACCCAGGTGGTTAATGACCGGCTGACTACTGCGATTGCCGGACCGCGCATCGACAAGATTAACAAAATCATCCTCGAATCGGGCAACCGGTTCACGGAAATGGTTGAGGCGATGATATTGTCAGATGCACGCAATCTGGATGATATGGGCGCTGTCGGCATCTTCAACGAGTTTCGCCGGTATGTCGTTCACGGCAAGGGCGTTTCCGATGCGATGGAAAGCTGGAAGCGAAAGATTGACTATCGGTATTGGCAGGCGCGCTTAAAGGAAAGTTTTCGGTTTGAGTCGGTTCGCAAACTGGCCGAGCGGCGGTTTGGGGCAGCGGAGTATTTTATGAATCAACTCCAGGTAGAGCATAGCGCCAAAGATTTAGAAGAACTGCTGCTGGAATCATTAGACCAGACCAAATCCGTATCGTAAGGATTTTCTTATGGATCATAAATCAGTCAAAGCGGTCTATCCGGGTTCATTTGACCCGATTACCAAGGGGCATTTGGATGTCATCTGCCGCGGCAATAAGATGTTCGATTATCTGGTCATCGGCGTCGGACAAAACCCCGGCAAGGAAGAATTATTCAGCAAGCAAGAACGCGTTGAGATGATTGCCGAACTGGTGCGGGATATGCCGCGGGTGAGCGTCAAAAGCTTTGACTGCCTGACAGTCGAGTTTGCCGCCGCCGAACAGGCCGATGTGATGCTTCGGGGCTTGCGCAATTTGTCGGATGTGCAGTATGAATTTCAGTTGGCAATGACCAATCGAACGGTCGCGGGCATTGAGACCGTCTTCGTGATGACCAGTGAAGAATATGGGTATGTGAGTTCAACGATGGTTCGCCAAATCGCGATTCTGGGCGGCGATGTATCCAAACTGATACCAATGTCCGTCTATCAACGGCTGCGTAAAAAATTGTTAATGGAACCGCACTCAGCCGCCAGCGACCTGCCGGAATAGGCAGCTATCACCGCCAAAACCTGCCGGCGGTACATTTTTATTCTCATTCAGAATATCGCGCCGATGCTGCTGTTGCTGCATGTAAGGGCGGTGTTCAGTCTCCCGATGTAAGAAATCCCACCAAAACAACCAAAAATAAGCCACACAAAAAAATATTAATTGTTGTGATTTTTTTCACGATTCTTGTTGACATTTATTTTATTATGATATATATTATTTTTTTATGTGAATATATTCACAACACAAGATATGCCAGATTGTTTAATAGAGTGTATAATAACAATAAAATATAGGTTTTGTCTATCCTTTTTTATATGTAAATGGGATATTGAAGAATGGAAAATATAAAATCGACTCCATCCGGTGTGATTGAGGTAGTATTTTGTATGGGCAGCAGCTGTTTTAGCCGAGGCAGCAACCGCGGCTTGGCACTGCTGCAGGCATATTTAAAAGAAAACAACCTCGAAAATCGGGTTTCTTTGCAAGGCCGGCTATGCCGGGGACATTGCCAAGACGGGCCTAATATCACTATTGATGGAAAGGTTTACCACCGGGTCGATTTCTGCGTGCTGCCGGATATGGTCAGACACCATTTGGACATGGTAAAGGACAGCAGTCATAATAGGGGTCATGGATGAACCCGCTCAAGCCTATATACACCGAAGCAACGCGGTGTCAGGACTGTTATAAATGCCTCCGCCAGTGTCCGGTCAAGGCGATTGACATTCAGAACGGCCATGCCAGCGTTATTTCGGAGCTGTGCATCTTGTGCGGCAACTGTGTGCGAACTTGTCCGATGGGCGCCAAGCGGGTGCGGTCAGACATTGAACGCGCCCGTCTCCTGCTGGGGATGAAGCCGCGTGTGTTTGTTTCACTGGCGCCCAGCTACCTGACCGAATTTTGCGACCTTAGGTCCGGCCAGATAATCGCATCGCTCAAAGCACTGGGCTTTGCCGGCGTCAGCGAAACGGCGCTTGGCGCCGAACAAGTCAGTCGCGCGGTGGCAGCCATGATGCACAGCCGCCATAAACTGGCAATTTCCTCGGCCTGTCCGGCAGTAGTGGAACTGATTAAACGCTACTGGCCGCAGTACGGTGACCATGTTTGTGATATGCTAAGCCCTGTGCTTGCTCACTGTAAACTGCTGCGCAGACAATATGGGCGGGATATTGGGGTTGTTTTTGTCGGCCCGTGCATTGCCAAGAAAACTGAAGCCGATCACAATGGGCATTTGCTGGATGTGGTACTGACATTCGAGGAATTGCGGCAATGGCTGGAAGCCGAGTCAATCAATCCGGCTGCGATGGAAGTCGGCGCCGACGATGTATTTGTTCCCCATCACGCACGGGATGGACTGTTATACCCAATCGACGGGGGAATGATTGCCGGTATCGAGGCCGGCAGCACGGCAACCAACGGCCGGCTGATGGCATTTAGCGGCATCGAGGCAATCCAGGACGCCCTCAAAGAAATGGAAACACTCAAAGACAAAGGACCTCTATTTTTAGAACTGCTGGCTTGTGAGGGCGGTTGTGTGAATGGTCCGCGGGTTTGCCGGCACGGCGCAACCGTGCTCAAACGGCATACGGTAATTGACTGTTTCCACAAGCAGCCCGTCCAGACAAATCCCCTTTCTGAGTGTGTCGGAGTGGATCACATCTGGAACATCGAACCCGTCAATCAGAAAGTTTATACCGATGAACAATTGCGTGAGGCCTTAAAACGCGTCGGCAAATTCGGCTCGGAAGATGAACTCAATTGCGGCGGCTGCGGCTACGACAGCTGCCGGCAGTTTGGAAAAGCCTTACTGGACGGCCGCGCCGAGCAGACCATGTGTGTTGGATACATGCGGCAGCTTGCTCAAAAGCAGGCCGATGCACTCCTGCGTGCCATGCCGTCCGGCGTCGTCATTGTCGATGAAAACCTGGTCATTTTGGAAAGCAACCGGCGTTTTTCGGAGATTCTGGGGGATGACATCGTACAGGCATACGAGGCAAAACCACATTTGACCGGGGCACGGCTGCAAAAGGTTGTTCCATTCCATGACCTGTTTGAAAAGGTACTCAAAAGCGGAACGCCCAGTCTTGAAAAAGATGTAAAGACGGGTGCGGCGATTCTGCATGTAACGATTTTTACCATCGAAAAGCACCGATTCGTCGGCGGCATCGTGCAGGATATCACCGCCCCGGCTGTGCGCAAAGAGCAGATTATCAAAAAAGCCAAAAAGGTCATCCAAAGCAACCTGCAAACCGTTCAGCAGATTGCCTATCTGCTGGGAGAAAATGCCGCCGAGTCCGAAGTGATTTTGAATTCGATTGTAGATATGTTTAAGCCTGCGGCAATGGATGGCGATGGGGGTTCACATGAATAGTCCGTTTGTCGAAGTAGATTTTGCCCAGCAGCGAAAAGCCGGCCAGGGAGCCGCGGGAGATGTGTTTATTTCCAATCGACTGGCCGACGAGGGCCGCATTGTCTGTGTGCTGGCAGACGGGCTGGGCAGCGGCGTCAAAGCCAATGTGCTGGCGACACTGACAGCAACAATGGCGATGAAATATGTCTGCTCGGAGATGGATATCCGCATCGCCGCCGAAGTCATCATGGCCACGCTGCCGGTATGCAGCAAACGCAAAATAGGATACTCGACATTTACAATTGCGGATATTCACAGCGATGGACTGATTCGCGTAGTCGAGTATGAGAACCCGCCGTATGTGCTGCTGCTTGGGTCGCGCCAAAAAACCGTCGAAAAAAAAATAGTTGAAATCGACGCCCTGAACCTGGGACGGCGCAGCCTGTCCTACAGTTGCTTTTGGGCCGAAAAAGGCCTTCGGCTGGTGATGTATTCCGACGGCGTTTCCCAGTCGGGCATGGGTACTTCACGAATGCCGCTTGGCTGGACCGATACGAAAGCAGTTGATTTTATGGCCGCCAAAATTTGCCGTTGTCCGCAGATATCGGCGCGGCAGTTGTCGCGGGAGGCCGTCGGCCAGGCATTGGACAATGATGGGTATGCGGCCAAAGATGATATCAGTTGCGCGGTCATCAATTTTCGGGACCCGCGAAAACTGCTGGTTTTGACGGGGCCTCCGATTGACCCGAAAAAAGATGCCTCCATGGCGGCACGAATAGCCCATTATCCGGGACGGACGGCAATCTGCGGCGGGACCACTGCCAATATTGTCGCTCGTGAACTCAAGCGTCCGCTGCGAATCGACCTGAGCCGCTTTGACCCGCAGGTGCCGCCGATGTCGCTGCTGGAGGGGGTTGATTTGGTTACTGAAGGGACATTGACGATGTCGCGGGCCGCCGAATTGCTCGAGCGCGACGCCGACCCGGACACGATGACCGACAACGCCGCAGTGCGGCTTGTGCGGTATTTTCTGGAAAGTGATATTATCGAGTTTGTCAGTGGAACCAAAATCAACGAGGCTCATCAGGACCCGAATCTGCCGGTGGAGCTGGATATTCGGCGAAACCTGATTCGGCACATCGTAAAGATGCTCAATGAAAAGTATATGAAAGAAGCTCGATGTGAGTTTATCTGAGACAACCCGCCGGCGATGCAGGTCTTATGCGGCAATGAGGCCGGACGCCGGCGGACAACGTGAATAGAATGAACCGAATAACAGAAAGTGTGAGAACGACAATGGAAACAAATGTAAAGCTGATGCGGTTTGAAAGCGTTTGCCGGATCGTTGATAAATATCAGCGCAATCCGAGCAAATTGATTCCGATTCTTCAGGGAGTCCAGAAAGAGTATCGCTATCTTCCCGAAGAAGTCATGGCGTATGTGGCCACCTGCCTAGGGCTGTCGCCGGCGCGGGTGTACGGCGTTGCCAGTTTTTATGCAAATTTTTCGCTCAAGCCAAAAGGCAAATATGTGATTCATATTTGTGATGGTACAGCCTGCCATGTGAAAGGGTCCGGCCTGATTAAAGACGCCCTGTATGCCAAACTCGGATTAAGCGCCGAAAAGAAAACAACCGACGATATGCTGTTCACCGTGGAGCCGGTTTCCTGTCTGGGAGCGTGCGGACTGGCGCCGGTGATTACCATCAACGACAAGGTGTATGGGCAAATGACCCCCGAACATGCCCAGACACTGGTCGATGAACTCTTGAAAAAGGAACAGGACAATGATTAAACAGACAATCAACCTGAACACAATTAAAGCCGATTACCAGCGACACATCGAAAACCTGAAGCATCGCATTATTATTTGTGCCGGAACCGGATGCATGGCCAATGGAGCGATGGAAGTCCATGATACCTTGGTGCAGGAGTTGCAGAATAAAGGACTTGATGTTGCCGTCTCACTCCAACCGGAACAGGCAGACCCTCACGATATCTATGTGTCTGCCAGTGGATGCCAGGGTTTCTGCCAGGCCGGTCCGCTGGTAACAATCGAGCCGCAGGGATACTTATACGTCAAGGTCAAACCCTGCGACGCCGCCGAAATCGTTGAACAGACATTTATCAACCAGAAGCCCGTGGAACGGCTCCTGTATAAAAATCCCGCCGACGGCAAGGTCTATCCGCAGCATCAGGACATTCCCTTCTACAAGCGGCAGAACCGCTATGTACTGGGCGAGTGCGGTCTGATTAACCCCGAAGACCTGAATGAATATATCGGCAGGGGAGGCTATGAGGCTGCCCGCAAGGCCTACCTGGAGATGACCCCCGAGGTTATCTGCAAAATCATGACCGATTCCGGCCTGCGCGGACGCGGCGGCGGCGGATTTTCCACCGGCAGAAAGTGGACTTTAACCCTGGCCGAAAAATCGGACAAGAAATATATCATCTGCAACGGCGACGAGGGCGACCCCGGCGCCTTTATGGACCGCAGTTTGATGGAAGGCAATCCCCACCGGGTGATTGAAGGCATGATGATTGCCGCACGGGCAATCGAGGCCGACGAGGGCTATATTTATGTCCGTGCCGAATATCCGCTGGCGGTACAGCGCATCCGCAAAGCGGTCGCCGAGGCCGATGAGGCCGGCATTCTGGGCGACTCGGTCTTTGACAGCGGGTACAACTTTCGTCTGGTTGTCATGGAAGGAGCCGGGGCATTTGTGTGCGGCGAAGAAACCGCGTTGATGGCGTCCATCGAAGGACTGCGGGGCATGCCGCGGCCCAAACCGCCGTTTCCGGCACAGTCCGGATTGTGGGGTAAGCCCACCGTCATCAACAATGTCGAGACGCTGGCAACCGTGCCGCTGATTATATCCAGCGGCAGCAACGCCTTTCGTCAACTGGGAACCGAGGGTTCTCCCGGCACCAAGACTTTTGCCTTAACCGGCCACGTGGCCAACACGGGCCTGATTGAAGTGCCGTTCGGTTCAACCCTGCGCGAAATCATCTTCGACATCGGCGGCGGTGTAACGGATAAAGCGGGAATGCCGGACCCCAACGGCTTTAAGGCAGTTCAGATTGGCGGGCCGTCGGGCGGCTGTCTGACCGAACACTATCTGGATATGCCGCTGGATTTCGACTCAGTGCGCAATATCGGGGCGATGATCGGCTCCGGCGGTCTTGTCGTAATGAATCAAAAAACCTGTATGATTCAGGTCGCTCACTTTTTTATGCAGTTCACCCAGAACGAGTCCTGCGGCAAATGTGTGCCTTGCCGGGAAGGCACCAAGCAGATGCTGGCGCTTCTGGAAGATATTATGCATGGACGGGCAGACAAAGGCACGCTGGAATTGCTTGAGGAACTGGCACACGCGGTACAGTTGGGGTCGTTGTGCGGACTGGGCAAAACAGCTCCCAATCCGGTACTCAGCACGCTCAAACACTTTCATGCCGAATACGAGGCGCATATTTTGGGCAAACGCTGCCCGGCCGGCCAGTGCAAAGCCCTGGCAAAGCCCGAAATTCTGCCGCAGCTGTGCAAGGGCTGCACCGCGTGTGTACGGAAGTGCCCGGTCAACGCCATTACAGGACAGCGCAAAGAGCCGCACACCATCGACCCCAATGTGTGCATCAAGTGCGGCGCCTGTGTACAAGCATGTAAATTTAACGCAATCGTCGGAGTATAACCATGACAGACAAAAAGTATCTAACCATCAACGGCAGACAGGTTGAATTCAATGGCCAGCGCAACCTGCTGGAAGTCATACGCAGCGCCAATATCGATTTGCCCACATTTTGCTACCATTCAGAACTGAGTGTGTATGGAGCATGCCGGCTGTGTATCGTGGATATTGAAGGCATGGGCATTGTAACATCCTGCAGTACCCTGCCCAAGCCGGACATGGTCGTCAGGACACATACCGGTCAATTGCGCAGCATGCGAAAAATCTATATGGAGCTGCTGCTGGCAAATCATCACCAATCCTGTACAACCTGCCCCAAAAGCAGTATGTGTAAACTCCAGGAACTGGCGGCACGAATGGACATTCGGGAGGTGCGGTTTAAAACCGCCGGAAAGGACAAACCGCTGGACGCCTCCAGTCCATCACTCATACGCGATCCCAACAAATGCATCCTGTGCGGCGACTGCGTGCGCGCCTGCGAGGAAATACAGGGCATCGGCGCCATCGACTTTGCCAACCGCGGGGCCTCAACAACCGTAGCGCCGGCATTTGAAAAAGAATTGAAAAATGTGGATTGTGTCTATTGCGGTTTATGTGCCAGCGTTTGCCCGACCGGTGCAATTACCCCGCGGACCGAAGTCGAAAACGTGTGGAATGCGCTGCACGATGAAACCAAAACGGTTGTTGTTCAAATCGCCCCGGCGGTACGAGTGGCAATGGGCGAGATGTTCGGACTGGAGCCGGGAACTATCACGCTGGGACAAATGGTCGCGGCGCTGAAGATGCTTGGGTTCAAGAAGGTGTTTGATACCAGCTTTGCCGCAGACCTGACTGTGCTGGAAGAAGCCAACGAATTTCTCAAACGCAAAAAAGAAAACAAACGGCTGCCGCTATTTACCTCCTGTTGTCCGGCATGGGTTAAATTTGCCGAACAGTCTTTTGCCGGTCTGCTGCCGAACCTTTCTTCCTGCCGCTCCCCGCAGCAAATGTTTGGTTCCGTCGCGCGGGAAACCCTGCCGCATACGCTGAAGATTAACCCCAGCGACTTATACATCGTTTCGATTATGCCCTGTACCGCCAAAAAGTTTGAGGCGCAGCGGCCCGAATTTGCCAACCATGGAAAACGCGATGTGGACGCTGTGCTGACAACACAGGAATTAGGCCGCATGATTAAACAGGCCGGCATTCAATTCAACCGGCTGTCGCCCGAATCCCTGGATATGCCGCTGGGCTTTGTGACAGGCGCGGGAATTCTCTTCGGCGCCACCGGCGGAGTCAGCGAAGCGGTACTGCGCTATGCCTGCGAGAAGTTGGCCGGCCGGCCGCCGGCCGCAGAGGATATTGTTCACACACGCAGCCAGGACGGAATCCGCGTGCGAACCGTCAAGATTGGCGATGTCGAACTGAAAATGGCAATTGTTCATGGCCTCAAAAATGCCCGCACCGTCGCCGACCAGGTTCGGCGGGGCCAGTATGACTACGATTTCATCGAAGTGATGGCCTGTCCGGGAGGGTGTATTGCCGGAGCCGGACAGCCGGTCAGCCACGACAGCACAGCCAAAGAGTGCCGTACGCGGGGGTTGTACGACGCCGACAAGAGCCTGCAGCTGCATAATTCAGATGAAAATCTGTACCTGCATCAGTGCTATGAAAAGCATCTGGGACAAATTGGCGGCCACAAGGCGCACCAGTTGCTGCATACGCACTACAAGAGCCGAAAAAGGTTTGATGATGTTGACTTCCTGATATCCCACGAAACCCCTAAAGACCGGCTGCCCGTCAGTGTCTGTGTTGGGACAAGCTGCTACCTGAGAGGCTCGCAGCAATTACTCGAAAAGGTAATGACATTTGTCATGGACAAGAATCTTCAAGACAGCATCGAAGTGCGGGCGACATTCTGCTTTGAACAGTGTGATCAGGGACCGACAGTCCGCGTAGGAGACGCCATACTGCATCAGTGTACACACGAAAGGGTCTGCCAAGAAATTATGGAACAGATCAATCAGTCCCTCGTTTGATTTCCGGGACTCATTCAATAAGGCCGCACATGTTGCCCTGTGAAGGTACTGGTTTTGCCCATACCTCACAGGGCTTTTTCATGACCGGCCGGGATGCAGGCAACGAAGAATTTTTACGCCCGCACTATGGAGTCATACCGCCGATGGGATGTTGAGCGTCGAAGGTTTTGCCCGTCAGATAATCCACAAACCGCACCTTGACAACGAGGTCTTTTTCCTGCCCCGCAAGAACGCCCTCGATGGGAAATCCAAACCGATAGCCGCGAATCATCATGGTGTCAGCCCACAACTTGCGCACATCCGCGGCAGCAACATCCCACTGAGCCAGCATCGCCCCCTGCGGTTTGGCGCTGTCCAAATTCCACAATTCGATATGGGCCTGTCCAGCCGCCTTGATGCGGTCTTGTGCCGAATCAACCGGCTCTACATAAACCACCAGCGTCTCTTTGACGCCGTCGTTATTCTTATCATACAAGCCGCTACGTTTTGAAATGTCAATCCGCACCAGCGAATCGATTTCCTGCCGCCGCTGCTCATCATCAATGCCCTGCAAAGTCTTGACTTGCCGGACAAGCTGGCTGTTTTGAGACTCCAGCGCCTGCACTCGGCCGGCCAGTGCATCGTTTTCGATTTTCTGCTCTTTGAGCTGCTGCCAGACCGAGTCTGTATCCGCACCGCCGCAGCCGCACAACGCCGCTGCGACCGGCGCGATACACACGCAAATACGAACTACGCTAAGCCATTTCTGCTTCATTTATTCTTCAATCGGGCGATGCTGAATCTGCGGTCCCTTGAGCAGGATGGAATCGGCAAGCCCGTAATCGACAGACTCCTGCGCCTCCAGCCACAAATTGCGGTCGCAGTCTTTTTTAATCTTTTCCGCATCCTTGCCCGTATGCTCTGCCAAAATCTGATACAGCCGCGTTCGCAGCCGCAAAATCTCGCGGGCTTCGATTTCCAAATCCGTCGCCGGCGCAATCATCTCGCCGCTAAGCAGCGGCTGATGCAGCAGCACCCGGCTGTTGGGCAGGATAAACCGCTTGCCCTTTTCGCCGCCGGCAAACAATACCGCCCCCATACTGGCCGCCTGCCCGACGCAATAGGTCGCCACATGGCATCGCAGATACCGCATCGTATCATAAATCGCCAGGCCTGCGGTAATCGAACCGCCGGGAGAATTGATATAAAAATGGATGTCGTTTTCGCTGTCTTCGTTGCTCAGAAACAGCATTTGTGCGATGATTAAATTGGCTGAGTCGTCATCGACGCCGCCGCCCAGAAATATCACGCGGTCTTTGAGCAGCCGCGAATAAATATCATACGCTCGCTCGCCGCGGCCGGTCTTTTCGATCACAATCGGTACCAGGTTGTTGCTTGCTGTCATAAAATCCTCACAAAAGCCGAGCTGCTCGGCGGTTATTTTTTCTCTTCCTTCGTTTCCTTAGCATCCGGCTGTTCCTGCAAAACATCGTCAATCAGACCCCACGCCTTAGCCTCTTCGGCAGTCATGTATTTATCCCGCTCGGTCTCTTCGGCAAGTTTTTCAGGGGTCAGGCCGGTATGCTTAGATAGAACATCGTTAATCATCTTTTTAGACCGGATGATTTCCTCAGCCTGGATACGGATATCTTCGGCTTGTCCGGTAACACCGCCCCACGGCTGGTGCAGCATAATCTTGGCGTGCGGCAGGGCATGACGCCTGCCTTTTGTGCCGGCCGCCAGGATGACCGCTCCGCCGGACTGCGCCCGCCCAATACAGAAGGTCGCCACAGGGGAACCGATAAACCGCACGGTATCATAAATCGCCATCGTATCATCCACGCTGCCGCCCGGCGAATTGATATACAGGCTGATTTCCACCCCGCGCTTGAGGTTGTCCAGATACAGAAGTTTCATAATTACTTCGGATGCAAGACGATAGGAAATCTCCCCAACCAGAAACACAATTCGATTTTCCAGCAGCAAATCATCAATGGTCATTTCCCGGGTACGCTGATAGGGAACTTGCAGGCGGGCATCCGCAGACGGGACAAACCCATTTTGAAAGGGCAATTTAGACTGATAAAGCATTCCATTTTCCTTTGTTTTAATAAATCGGCGTTCGATATTCTCGGACTTTGCAGCCAACCCAAATTCATATCCGGATACTGGCCTGCCTTCGATATATCGGATAGTTTAACGCCGAACTTTGTTTTTTCATACCAAAAATCAAAATGATACCCGCACCCCTGCCATAAATTCGCCTCAAATGACTGCAAAAAACGGCAAATAGGCTATTGCAAAGGAACCATTCATCTATTATGATGGCCGGCTGTATGTTCGTTATGAACAACAAAAAACCATAAAATCTGGATAAAACTATGACAAAGTTAACAAAGATTCTGGCAATCGTCGCCGTAATCGAACTGGCCGCCTGCGGATGGCTTGGCTATTCCCTGACAAAGCAGAAAAAAACTCTCGATGAGCAAACCAAGGCGGCACAGGAGGCACAGGCAAGCCTGACGACTATCGCCGGCCAGTATGACACCCTGCAAAAAACCACCGTGCCGGCCGCTAACTACAACCGGCTAACCAATGACATCCTGTCCCTCAAAAATGCTGCGGTAGCGTCGGGCAAGTTGTCCCCGTCGATTCCGGCCAGTACGCCCGAACAGGTCTGTGCCGTCCTGCGGCAGCTCTTGCAGCAGCCCCCCCAGCCCGCGCCGGTCGCCGTCAACTCCGTGATGGAAGTCGATTTTCTGGTGGGTGTGGTTGAAAAAGAAATCGCCGCCGCCGGCGTGGTGGACTGCAAACAGCCAGAAAAATTCGCCCTGCCGCTCTACCACATCCAGAAAGTCTTGGATGCTATCGGCTATAAACTCACCAGTGCAATGGCCTCCACCGACCTGGCCGTCGTGAAGTTCCAGACCGACAATCAGCTCAAACCGGATGGCCGCATCGGCGCCAAAACCTGGGCAAAAGTCCGAGAAATCTGGGATGCCAAAAAAACCCGCCAGTAAGCGACCAGGCTTTTCGGGGAGGCTTCGAAACCCTCTTATAACTTCTTATCAAACCCTTATTGGTTCCTAAACCTATATTGAATCCCATATCTTACGGCAAGGCGTTTTCCGGCGGTTTGGAAAAATATCGCGCCATGACACCTGTCAAATTAAGGTTCAACTCCCAAAAAGTTGGTTAAATTATCAGGCGACGAAGGCCTGTTT
>CAZICJ010000052.1:0-18565 GCA_964537635.1 uncultured Pirellulales bacterium | reverse complement strand
AAAGCGATGTCCCTTTTTTGCAATATGCCAACGCATTTAACGGATGAACCATTTTGATTTGCAAAGAGCAATTCCGGCATTAAAGACGGTGCCAATCACAGAAACAGTATGAGCTTGCACGCCCTATAATCAAAAAATCAAAAACGAATTCAATTAGCCCTTTACTTTTTTCTCACAATTCGATATGATTCTATGCTTAGAAACAATTAAGGAGTAATTATGTCCGGTATTCAAGACATTGCTTCCACTTTGTGCGAGATTCGCGACCCGGCCCAGATGCAGCGGTTTTTGGCGGAAATTCTAACGCCGGCCGAAATGCGCGACCTGGCGTTGCGGTGGGAATTGATGACCAAACTCCATCAGGGCGTTGCCCAGAGGCAGATAGCCTCTGAATTAGGCGTCAGCCTGTGCAAAATCACGCGCGGCGCCAAAATACTCAAATCTGATGGCTCAATTTGTAAACAACTTTTACCTGGCAGGAGAACCTTATGATTCGAAAAATTATGCTGCACGAAAAAGACATTCCGCGTCAATGGTACAATCTGGCGGCCGATTTACCGACACCGTTATTGCCGCCGGTCGGTCCGGATGGCAAGCCGATTACGCCGGACATGCTGGCGCCAGTCTTTCCGATGAACATCATCGAGCAGGAAGTCAGTTCCCAGCGGTGGATTGATATCCCGAGTGAAATTTTGGACATTCTGTATCAGTGGCGGCCCGCTCCGCTGCGGCGTGCGGTGATGCTGGAAAGACATCTCAAGACACCCGCCAAGATTTATTTCAAAGATGAAAGCACCTCGCCGGCCGGCAGCCACAAGCCCAATACCGCCGTGCCGCAGGCCTGGTACAACAAGCAGTTCGGCATCGAACGGCTGACCACCGAAACCGGCGCCGGCCAGTGGGGTTCGGCTCTGGCACACGCCTGCAAGCAGGTCGGTCTCGAATGTAAGGTCTTTATGGTGCGCATCAGCTTTGACCAAAAGCCTTTCCGCAAGCTGATGATGCAGGTCTGGGGCGCCAACTGCGTCGCCAGTCCAAGTCCCGAAACCAAGGCCGGCAGGGATATCCTCGCCCAAATGCCCGACACACCCGGCAGCCTCGGTATCGCAATCTCCGAAGCCATTGAGCAGGCCGTTACCGACCCAACCGGCAAGACCCGCTATTCGCTGGGCAGTGTTCTCAATCACGTTATGCTGCACCAGACGATTATCGGCTTAGAAGCCAAAGCACAGCTCAAGAGCATTGGCGAGCGGACACCCGATATCGTCATCGGCTGTGCCGGCGGCGGAAGCAACTTTGCCGGCCTGGCATTTCCCTTTACCGCCGACAAAATCAACGGCGCCAAAATCGACATTATCCCCGTCGAGCCGACGGCCTGCCCGAAAATGACGCGCGGCAAATTTACCTACGACTACGGCGATACCGCCTGTATGACGCCGCTGATGGCGATGCACACGCTGGGACATTCGTTTATCCCCGCGCCGATTCACGCCGGCGGCCTGCGCTATCACGGCATGGCACCGCTGGTCTGTCAGGGCATTATCGAAGGCCTGATGACCCCGCGCTCCATCGACCAGATTGAATGCTATCAGGCCGCGATGCTCTGGGCGCAGACCGAAGGCTTTATCTGTGCACCCGAAACCAGCCACGCGATCGCCTGTGCTATTCAGGAAGCCAAAAAGGCAAAAGAAGAAGGCAAGGAAAAGGTCATTCTGTTTAATTACAGCGGCCACGGCCTGATGGACTTAGTCGGCTATGATGCCTATATGTCCGGCAGGCTCAAATCCTATTACCTGCCCGATGAGGAAATCATCAAGGCCGAAGCGTGCCTCAAAAATCAGCCCCCCGCCCCTATCCGCAAAACCGGAAAGTGGTAAGCTAACTTAAAGCAATCCCATACAGGGGATAACTCGTTACGGGTTATCCCCTGTTTGAGGCATAGAAAAACAAAAATCGCACTCTGCTTTTCCAGACAAACAACATAACTAATTTCAAATAAACAGGTTAAAACAAAAACAACAATCTTGTTTTTTGCTTGATTTTCGATACCCTGTCAATGCCTCACATCTATTCGTGTAAAATGACGCATTTCCTTAGAATTCTGTTCCTGCTGTGGAAGCAAATCGTGTAATCTGACATTAACTTCCGCTAACTTATCATAGTCTTCTGACTCGATATGTTTTTTACCTGCCTCGATGAGGTTTTTCGCCTGTATTTGGTCATTGAACGTTTCGCGCTTGCCGGTCAAGTGCTGAAACCAGCCCATCAAAAAACTCGGTGTACGGCGGAGAATGCAATAAGAAAGCTGACGAAGATGAATTATTTCGGTCTCGATTTTTTGCGGACTTGTAGAATTGATAAAGGTGTATTCTCGTGTGACAATTTCATGAAGCCGGCGCCTCTCAAGGTCATTGCCGCTTTCATTAACAAGGTCTGTTGTTTCGCTCTTGACTGTTTGGTATTCGGAACGCAATTGTTCAATTTGCTTGCCCGCGGTAAGACGGCCAACTTCTTCTGCAACTTTGCGTTTACGTTCATCCAATTTATAACGATTATCAGTTGCATCGTCCGGGGTTAAAGAAAGTATCATGGTTTCACCATGGAGCTCTTTGACAGTTCTACTTAGACTTTCCAATCTATCTACAGCCTCATAATTCTCGCTTGCCAGCGCTTCCTCTTTTTCCTCTTCCAGACGTTCCTCCAGCAATTGAACTTCTTCTGCGAGCACATCGGTATCCACAGTTGTATATTTTGACGTGAAAATGCCAGAAAATTCTGGACCTGAAGGGTTAATATAAGCATTCACACTGAGATCTCGCGATTCAGAGAGTTCGAAGCTCAGGTCAATCTCTGAACCGCGGTGCAAATCACGACCTATTTGCTTACCACTAATGAACAATTCTCCAAGTTTTTTATTAGCGCTGGGGTGATTTTCAGACGGCCCCTCTACAACAATAATTCGAATTACATCATCACTGGAACCTCGAGTAATGGTTTTATTGACTTCCGCTGTCATTTTGGTCTTTGCAGGCAAGACAGTATTTTTTTTGAAAATTGGTACGAGTGCAATATCTCCCGCATCCAAATTGTCCTTTACTAAACTCAAATCATGCGGCAGCATCTGGCCAGCAACATTGTAAATTCCCTGCGCAATCTGAATCGTATCAATGTCTGAAGCAACAGGATTGTTTTGTGTGTCGTAAATTCTAAATGTAAAGATGTTATATGCCTCTTCTTTTAAAGGCAAATCTTCTGTGATTCTGGACGACAATTTTTTCAACCCGCTGTCATAACCCCCATCCTCGCGAATGATCCGATAGAATAGACCATCTACAGTCCCTTCAATTCGGGCAGCAAATATTTCTTCTAATTCCTTGGATGCGCGATTATATGATACTTTTACTTTCCGGACACCCTGTTTAACGGGCCTTTCCGTGGCCGTTTCATTTAAATTGACTTCTTTGGTTGCAGCAAAATAAGCTGCGCCAATAACAATAGCATTGGTAGGGTCAATTCCTGTATTGACAGAAATTCCAAGCAGCTCTTCAATCCGTTTGCGAACGAAAGGCGTGTAGGTTGCCCCACCGACCATCAACACAAATTTTAGGTCGTTAGGCCTCAGTGAATTTCGTGTCAAGATTTTTTTCAACATCTCTGCCGTTCTGTCGATTTCATCCTTAATCAGGTTTTCATATTCAGAACGTGTGACAACAACGATATCATCTATCTCTTTTCCATTTTCATCTTCAATATTGCTTCGACTTAAATCAATGTCCGCTGACGACAGTGCAGATAATTCTTTTTTTGCTTCTTCCGCCTTATGCAGCAAACTGTACCATAATCTGTTATATCGTCCAGTTTCACTTTTCATTTGCGGAAGCAAGTCGGTAAATGTGCCTCTTTTTTCAAGATGGGGCACAATAATTTTCTCAACAATCATCGCATCAAAATCAGACCCACCAAGATAGTTGTCGCCCTCATGATCGACAATTTTAAGCTCTCCTTCAATAATTTTGACAAGGGCAACGTCGAATGTCCCGCCGCCGAGGTCATACACAATCCACTGACTGTTTTTTAAGTCAATATTCTTTTCTTTGTTCGCATAAGCAAGACTGGCGGCTATCGGTTCCTGAAGCAGAACCACCTGCTTGAAACCGGCTTTGTACCCCGCTTCTTTGGTGGCGTTGGCTTGAAGCATATCAAATGATGCGGGCACTGTGATGACCACAGATTCGGGAGACTCTCCTGTGTGTATAAAACGTTTAAGCTCTTTTAGCACAAATGCCGAAAGTTCGATCGGCGTCTTGGATTGGCCGAGGGTTTCGATTTTGAAGCTCTCCGCCGTTCCCATCTTTCGTTTAAAACAACCTTTAACATTTTTGGGGTCTTTTTCGGTATATCCTTTTGCCTTATCCCCAATCAAAATACTTTCTTTCCTGAACCCAACTACCGAAGGAAGTGTTTCCGTAAATCCAATAGGATTTTTAAAGACTTCAACTGTGCCCTTGTTGAATTTGGCTATCAGTGAATTTGTCGTACCCAGGTCAATTCCGAAGTTAATCATTTGACTCATAATTTATTCTCCCTTTTGTGATTCAGCAACAACGATGCCTTTTTGTATAACTTTATAATGTTTGCCTATACTATCCGTTGTAATTACATGAATTATAGGCTTCGTAACTTCAACAACAACTAAATTGTTTGTACCTGAACCTGAAATGGAAACATCCAAATCCGTCCGTGTTTCATTTACAGATTGTCCCATTGGGTCTTCATACGCCAAACCGACGAAGCATTGCCCACCATGTGCATCAAGAGAAGGAAACCCGTCTTCAGCCAGCGATTCCTTTATTTTATTGATGTTTCTTAAAAGATTAGCCATGTCTCCACTTTTTTTTATTTTCTGCTCCAATTCGTAAAGCTGGTTTAACATAACAAGAATACACTTTGGGATCTGGATCATGGTTTTTAACATCTAAATATCTCTCTATCTACCGTATTGGCGTAATTTTTGATTATACCTGTCAACAAGTTGATTTACTAACACTGTTTGTGCTCGAGCCTTTTCAAGTAGATTATTATACTCATCTACTTTTTTATTGTATTCGTCAATCTCGATTTGGCTTCCTTGATTCAAATACAATTTTTTATTCTCAATTTCACGTTCAAGGTTACTAATCTGTGCCTCAAGAAGTAGCACACTGAGCTTTTCGGATTCTATTTTTCTTTTCTCATCATTGAGTTGGGTGCTTATGTAGCTTGGCACGCGATAAGTACCTTGTGGATTGGGAGAAGAGATGGGGCTTGTGGGTGGTTTGTAAGTGAATGGCTGGGTGTTCGAATTTGTGTAACGTGTTTCATGGGATGATTCCGATGAATTAATTCCATAAATTACACAACCAATCACCGCAACAGCTGCTACCCATTTAAAAATGATTTTGGCGTGAGATTTTCTTTCAGGAGTTCCATTAGGATTATTCGCAAACACCCAATTCGGTGTAGATTGATTGCCTGTGTCATTTTGGGAGTTGGATTTCCTGAACAACTGTTCAATTATTTCTTTTCTTATGCGGCGTTGCTCGGAAATAATCTCTTCAATAGTTTGAAAATCTGTTTCCAATCGCTTTGTAAGTTCAACGCTCCGAGAAGTAAATCGCTTGCAAATATTTAATATTCCAAGGGATAACTCTGCGTCTTCATGCTCATTATAGCAAGCAATTGCCAGTGATCGAATTTCCGCAACGATATCTCGCTGAAAAGATGCAAATGCTGTCGGCAAAAGATTGAATAGCTCTACAAAAGAATGGGCATGCAGAAAACCATCAAGTTCTTTCAAAACAGGCTTATCTTTACTATACTTGGCCGCTTCTGATTTCATCAGTTCAACCAATGAGCCTATCCGGTTAAATGCTCCCTGTAGGCAGAGGTCTTCGTCCTCCAGGTTGACCCAGCGACGGCCATCAAACAATATCTCAACAACGGGAAATAATCGCCGATCGATAGCTTGAGTAAGAACATGATTATATTGTTGTGCAAATGGTTTGCTTAAAAACTCCAGAAAATCAGGTTCTTCGTCCAAAAACTCCAGCATATCAAGGGGAAAAAATGTATCGGAATAAAGAAAATGCTGGATATCTCCGCGAGTCAAAAAGGCAAGCAAGGGTCTGTTTTGAAATATTTCCCAGTGATATCGTTTTTTTGTTTCATCGTCCAGTTCATCAACAATCGCGAGAGCTCTTGCTTTGTCGAGCGGATAATCTTCAAGCCAGCCTACTTTGCCTTCATTGATGTCTATTTCTTGCAAGAGCAGTTTTTTGGCACGTTGCAATTCTTTTACCCCCAACTCATCCAGAGAGCAATCCGTTTTTATTTGAAGCAACTCGAATGGATTGGCGTAAAACCGAAATCGGTCATTAAATTTTACTAACCATGCCGCCGCAGCTTTAGCCCGCTCGGCAAGAGGATTGAGTTTAGCTTTTGTTTTTTCGAGCATGTTCTGGGCATTGGCATATCCTGGTTGGACTGCCAACGCTCGATGATATGCGTCCGCCGCATCTAAATCCCGTGATACTTCGGGGTCGTTGAAAACCAATCCCATATTGTAAAGTGGGCAAACAGACGGGTTGATCTCGTATGAACGGCGATAATATTCTACCGCCTTTGCAAAATCTTTATGGTTATGATAAGCAATTCCCAGTTGATTAAAATCGTTCCCGGATGCCTCTTCAAGTGCACAGAGTTTTTCTAATGCATAGATTTCTTTTTCGAGATATTTTTGCTTGCGATATAGTTCCGCATAATACCTCCACAGCCATTCGGAATTTGGATCGAACCTACGTGCATTATTAAGAGACTTCTCTGCCTGATCAAGTTGATTGATTTGTATTTGCTCGTTCGCTAATTGTCGCCATAGCCAGTCAGAAAGAGGATGATGCTTGATTGCCAACCTGGCAAACGCAATTGCTTGTTCAGCCTGCCCGGCGTGACGAGCAGCAAGTACAAGTTCTGACCAAATTGATTCATCCTCTGGAAAAGCTTCCGATGCCGCTTTTAACAGCGGAACAGCATCTGCATACTGCTTTGCTTTAAAAAGCCTCTGGCCAGCTTCTTTTATCTCTTGTGGTGTCATGTAGTTATGTCTCTATCTATAATAAGCCCACCGCCGCCAGTTCCACCTGCGGTTCAGCGGGTTTATTCTCCATCTAAATTGTCTTGTTCTCTCCATCCATCCACCTGCAACAGAAGTTTTCTCCCATTCGAAATCGCTCCGGTTATACCAAATCGGGGTATGGGTATGCAAGGATAAAAACGTTTTTTTTGGATATTTCGTGTCCGTATTTACCACGTGTCCGGCCAATCCAGCAAAAGCCGCCGGCCGTCTTAGCCGGAAATTGCTTGCGGTATCCCATTTTCTTATTAAAAAACGCGGTTTTGGCACAAAAATATAAAAAAGGCTTGATTTTCGGTTTTTGGGCCGGTAGAATGTCCGGTCTATCGATGGGTAGATGCCCGAGCGGCTAAAGGGGATGGACTGTAAATCCATTGGCTAACGCCTACGGTGGTTCGAATCCACCTCTGCCCATTTTTTCGGCTTTGTCGAAACAATAGAGCAGGCGAAATTTGAGCAGGACAGCAGGTCAAGTCGCTTTCTCTTGCTGTTTGTTTCGCCTGCGGTCTCCTGCTCGCCTATTCACTTGCTCAAAAGGCTCTCGCTTTCGAAAAATACCCCAAAATCCGCCTCCGACAGGGTATTTGCCAAAAAACGGCTCTAAACTGCCCCTGCTATCACCGGATTCGGCATCGATGACTTCGAGAATCTTCGTTGGCAGCTATTTTTGTCCTGCCTCCCAGATGTATCGGTAATTGAACCGGCGGTTGGGTGTGTTGTCGCCGGCGATGCACAAGGAAATGGGGTCTTTGGCCAGGACATTGCTGACATCGGCAGTATAGGGGCTTTTCATTTTGGCCAAAGAGTCGCTGTGCCAGACAATGTAAAAGATGCCGACAACGCGGCGACGGTCGTTTTTCAGCGGGCCGACGGCGGTTATATCCGGCATCTGTCTGCCGAGGGCGTCGGTTGCTGCCCAAGTGTCGGGATAAAGGTCGCGATAGCCGGCCTGATTGATTTGCGATGTGGCGGGTTTTTCGGCGTTGTCCTTTTTGGCTGACGCGGCTGCACCCAGCTCCATAATCACACACAACATGGATGGACATAATGCTCTCATGGTTTTTTCATTTCGAAAAAGGGGTATTGTTTTTGGGACGCACTGCATATAATCGTAGGCGGTTTATTAGCATTTTCGACCATTTTGGGGAGTTTTTGAATTTTGCGTTCCGAAAGTCTGATTTTGTGTATAATATGCCGCTTATGAAAAACAAGACCATCAGAATCGTCAAACAGGATGTGGAAAAGCGGTTTTTGCCTTTTGTGCGAAAGCCCGCCCGCTATATCGGCGGCGAGTTCAACCAGTCGTCCAAGGACTTGTCCGCCGCCGGCGTGCGGTTTGCCCTGTGCTTTCCGGATATCTACGAAATCGGCATGAGCCATACCGGCCTGGCAATCCTCTATGAATTGCTCAACCGGATGCCCGGCGTCGCCGCCGAGCGCGTTTTTGCCCCCTGGCTGGAAGCACAAAATGTCCTGCGAACAGAGAAAATCCCTCTGTTTTCGCTGGAATCCAAAGCCGCCGTCGCCGACTTCGACTTTATCGGCTTCAGTATCTCCAACGAATTGAGCTACTCCAATGTCCTGAATCTGCTGGACTTGGCCGGCCTGGAAATCCGCTCCAAAAACCGCAAAGAAACCGACCCGATTATCATCGCCGGCGGGCAGGTTGCCAATTGTGCCGAGCCGATGGCGGAGTTTATCGACCTGTTTTTCCTCGGCCAGGCAGAAGAACACCTGCCGCAGATTATCGAGCTGTACCGCGACTGCAAACAGCAGGGCAAAACCAAAGCCGAATTTCTGACCGACGCCGCCCGGCGTTTCGAGTGCCTCTATGTTCCCAGCCTTTACGATGTCCGATATGAGGATGGAAGCTATGCGGGACTGAAGCCAAAGATAGAGGACATTGCCGTCCGCCGCAGCGACGCCGTTGTCCAGGATTTTGAAAACGCCTGCGCCGCCGAGCGCCCGATTGTGCCGTTTGTGCAGGCCATTCACGAACGCATCAGCGTCGAGATTATGCGCGGCTGTCCGGGGCGCTGCCGGTTTTGCCAGGCATCCTTTTGCCGCCGGCCGATTCAATACCGCAGCCCCGACCGCATCCTTGAAATCGCCAAAGCCCAGTATGCGGCAACGGCGTTTGACACGATCAGCCTGCCGAGCCTGTCAACAGCCGACTATCCATATCTGGAAGAATTGATTCAAAAAATCCAATCGCATTTTGAACCGCTGCATGTGGGCATCTCCGTGCCAAGCCTCAAAGTCCAGCAGCAATTAAAACTCCTGCCAAAGCTGGTCGCCTCGGTACGCAAAAGCGGTCTGACCATTGCCGTTGAAGCGGCCGGCGAGAAACTCCGCCGCATCATCAACAAACCCATTACCGATGAAGACTTGTTTGCCGGCGTGCGGGCGGCATACGAAGCGGGATTCCAAAAGGTCAAACTTTATTTTATGGTCGGTTTTCCCGGCGAAACCGAAGAGGACATCCGCCGCATCGTCGATTTGTCGCTGGAACTGGCAGCGCTGCGCAAGAGTGTCGATGGCAGGCTGGCATCCATCAATGCCGCCGTCAGTTGGCTGGTACCCAAACCCCACACGCCCTTCGGCTGGCTCGGACAGCAAAGCCGTCAGTATTTTGAGGCTGCCCGCAAACTCATCCTCGACCGCAAATGGGAACTCAACGCCCGCTGTCTGCAATTCAAATTCCACCCCATCGAAGGCAGCGTGCTGGAATCGGCGATGGGACGCGGCGACCGCCGATTGGCCGATGTCATTGAAACCGCCTGGCGCTCGGGCGCCAAATTCGACCTGTGGTCGGAATGTTTCGATTACCGCCGCTGGGAGGAGGCATTTGCCCAACACGGCCTCAACCTCGACACCGCCGCCCAGTCGCCCTATCAGCCCGGCCAACCCCTGCCCTGGTCGCACCTGGGCGGCCCCCGCGAGGCCTACCTGGCAGGCCATTATCAGGCGGCGATGGCTGATACCAATTTGTCCGAATAACAGGGCTTGAAATACTCCGGCATCTGTGGTATAGTACCGCTCTTTGACAATGAACGAACTTAAAAATACGAACAAGAAACGAAAGGATTACTATGGGTAGAGGCGATAAACGCACGAAAAAAGGCAAAATCTGGCGCGGCAGCTTTGGCAAATGCAGACGGCCCAAAAAGGGCAATGCGCCGGCCGCACCCAGGAAATAACCCTGCCAAATCGACAAAAACCGCAATTAAACCCGTTTTTGGAACTGAAAATGGGTTTTTGTGATATGTTCAGTACAACAGACCTTGCCCCGGTCGGCCGCACAACCGCCTGGGCATTTTTTTGCTTCCTGCCTTGCCCCATGTTGGCGTATTTTTACCCTGAAATCTCCTAATTTTCACTTACATTTTACCGATTACATGTTATGATATTCATAAAGTTGATGTTATGATATTCATAAAGTGGGTTTCATTATGATTAAAAGAATATTGTCAGCAAAATTGGCAGAAGCCGCAAAACAGTATCCGGTTCTGACGATTACCGGACCGCGGCAGTCCGGCAAAACCACGCTGGTTCGCGCCGTTTTTAAGGATTGTCCGTATGTATCCCTTGAAGACCCGGATAATGCCCAAATAGCACAGGATGACCCTCGAGGTTTTCTGGGACAGTATCCTGACAAGCTGATTATCGATGAGGCACAGCGAGTCCCGAAACTGTTTTCTTATATTCAGACCATCGTGGATTCTGAAAACAGACCGGGACGATTTATTCTGACCGGCTCGCATAATTTTTTACTGATGGAAAAGGTTACGCAGTCCCTGGCCGGCCGGTGTGCTATTTTTCATCTTTTGCCGTTGAGCAGGGCGGAGCTGCATGGCAATTCGTGTCTTGACATAGAGAGTACCGACAAACCGCCGCAGACTAAAACTGATAAATCACCCAAAGACCTTTACGAGATGCTGTTTGCCGGATTTTATCCCCGCATTTATGACTGGCATTTGGAACCGCAGGAATGGCTGCAGGATTATGTCCACAGCTATATTGAGCGCGATGTCCGGCTGATATCCAATGTCGGCGATGTGGAGACTTTCCAGCGGTTTATGGGGCTCTGTGCCGCCCGTTCAGGGCAGATAGTAAATATCACCTCTCTGGCTTCCGATTGCGGCATTGCCACTGCTACGGCGAAAAGGTGGCTGTCGATTCTCGAATGCAGTTTCATCATCAAGCTTCTTCGGCCGCATTATCGGAATTTCAATAAGCGGCTCATCAAAAGTCCGAAATTGTATTTTACCGACACGGGGTTGTTATGTCATCTATTGAAAATACGAACGGCGGAGGGGCTGCACCAGAGCGATATGAGGGGGACAATATTTGAAACCTGGGTTATCAGCGAGTTTCTTAAGAATTTCTACAATCGTAGGCGCGAACCGGATATCTTCTTCTGGCGGGATACAAACGCCAATGAAGTGGATTTATTAATTGATAGAGGTCAGGAACTGCTGCCGATAGGAATCAAGTCCGGCCAGACATTTGGCGAGGATATGGCCAGAGAACTGATATTTTGGCGTAATTTAACAGACAAGCCGAACCATCCCGGCATATTGATATACGGCGGCAGCAGATTTCTCGAATTCAAAGGACTGACCATTTTGCCCTGGTTTATGTTGTAGCTTCCAAGGCAAGCATACGCTTTTTTGCCGCGATGCCGCCGGTTGCGGAAAAACCACCAAGGGAGCCGTCGGAACCTATCACCCGGTGGCAAGGAATAATCAGAGGAATCGGATTGCGTGCCATGACGCTGCCGACGGCACGGGCGGCATTGGGACGGCCGGAAAGCGTCGCCAATTCTTTATAAGTCATTTTATTTCCATATGTTATATTCATACAGACACGGCTGACTTGTTGTGCAAATGGAGTCAGGGCGGACAAGTCCACAGGCGTTTTAGAAAAATCAACATAACTGCCTTTATAATAAGCGGTTATATTTTCTTGAAGCGGCTTGAAAATGGTATTGTTTTGCAAACAGCCAGCCAAGCCTTTTAGGAGGTGATTTCGGGTGGCAGTCGGGGTCCTTGCCGGCAAGCTGGTACGAATGATACCGATTACGGAGCAGCAAAGCCCGAAATAGCCCCATTTCGTGTTGATTATGGTATATTCATATCTTGTATTATTCGCTTCCATGCCGAACATATTGTAATCGGAAAACAAGAAGCATGTAATGTTTTTTTGTTTGACGGCGGGTCTAAATTATGGTAGAAGAACGAATTCTGAAAAAATCAGCCGGGATGGATACCATAACGTTAGACGTAAAGTGAACAATGTCGCTGGAAGAATTGCGCAAAAAGATTGATGGCTTGGATGAAAAGCTCGTAGAGTTGATCAATCAGCGTGCGCAGGTCGCGATGGAAATCGGCAAACTCAAAGCAGCTAAGTCGGCGCCGATTTATGCCCCCGACCGGGAAAAAGCGGTGCTGGATAAATTATCTGCCCGCAACAAAGGCCCCCTGCCGGACAAGGCGCTGGCAGCGGTCTGGCGGGAGATAATGAGCGGGTCGTTTTTTCTGGAGCGTCCGTTGCGAATTGGGTATCTGGGACCGCAGGGCAGCTTCAGTCATAATGCCGCGATATTGAAATTCGGTCAGAGCGTCGATTATGAGGCGCTGGCGGATATTCGGGCGATTTTTGAGGAAGTATCCAAAGGCCATTCGGATTTCGGGATCGTACCGATAGAAAATTCTGCCGGCGGCGGCGTGCGGGAATCGCTGGATGCGTTCGTCGAGACCGATGTGGTGATTTGCGCTGAGATTAATATGGCGATTCATCACAACCTGATGGCCAATTGCCCAATGAGCCAGATAAAGAGTATCTACTCGCAGCCGGAGATTTTTGCCCAGTGCCGAAACTGGCTGGCCGGCGCGTTTAAGGATGCGCAGTTAATCCCGATGGCATCCTCGTCCAAGGCGGCACAACTGGCGGCGACGGAACCGAACTCGGCGGCGATTGCCTCGGCGGTGGCCGCCGAAGTGTATGGACTCAAAATACTGTGTCAGGATATTGAGGATATTTCCAACAATATCACGCGGTTTTTGATTATTTCCAAAGAGGACGCCAAGCCGACCGGCGACGATAAGACGATTATTCTGTTCAGTACGGCACACCGAACCGGAGCGCTGGTCGATGTGCTGAATGTCTTTCGGGAATATGGAATCAATATGACCAATATCGGGTCGCGTCCGAATAAGAAACGCGAATGGGAATATTATTTCTTTGTGGATTTTCTGGGACATCGGCTGGATGAGCCGGTGAAAAAAGCCCTTGAAGAAGCCAGGACGCATTGTTTGCAGTTATCGGTGCTGGGCAGTTTTCCGCGCAGCACCGCGGTATTGTAAATAAAATTAAAACTTAAAAGTTAAAATCAAAAATTGACGAACAGGACACAAATCAGGAGACATTTATGAGAAAGCCGTTTATTGCCGGCAATTGGAAAATGAATATGGATTCCGCTTCGGCGGTGTCGCTGGCCCAGGGGCTGGTCAATGAGGTCGGACAATGCGACGGCATCGATGTCGCGGTCTGCCCGCCGTTTGTGTATCTGCCGGCGGTAGCGTTAGCGCTGAGTTCGTCCAATATCTGTCTGGGGGCGCAGGATGTGTCCGAACAGACCAACGGCGCCTTCACCGGTGAAATCAGCTGCACGATGCTCAAGGATGTCTGCTGTACCTACGTGATTATCGGCCATTCGGAGCGGCGGCATGTCATTGGCGAAAAGGATGAGTTGATTAACAAGAAAGTTATCGCGGCGATTAATGGCGGCCTGCTGCCGATTTTCTGTGTGGGCGAACTGCTGGCCGAACGGCAGGCGAACAAGACAACAGCGGTTGTTGCCGAGCAGGTGAAAAAAGGGCTGGCGGGAATTTGCAGCGAACGGATACAGGCTGTTACGATTGCGTATGAGCCGGTCTGGGCGATTGGCACGGGCGTCAATGCGACATCCGAACAGGCTCAGGAAGTTCATGCGATGATTCGCGATTTGATCAGCAAACTGTATGATAAGACAATCGCATCGCAGATGCGGATTCAGTATGGCGGCTCGGCAAAGCCTTCCAATACCGCCGAGCTGATGAGTCAGCCGGATGTGGATGGATTGCTCGTCGGAGGCGCCAGTCTCAAAGTCGCTGATTTTGCGGCAATGGTCAAAACCTGTTTTGAAATCAAAGGTGTTAAATAAACACATTTTTCAAGGAAACATTTATGATGGCTTCACTTTTAGCGGCATCGTTTGTGGTCAATGTTATTATCGCGGTGTGGATTCTGCTGGCATTGGCGCTGATTCTGATTGTACTGATTCAAAAGGGACGCGGCGGCGGACTGGCGGCGGCATTCGGCGGCGCCGGGGCCGGCAGCCTGCTTGGCACCAAAACCGGCGATGTGCTGACGTGGATTACGATTGGCTTAGTTGCCTTATTTTTGGTTATGGCGGTGCTGATGGGCAAGTTTATGCGCCCATCGGTCAGCGAAGAACTGCTGAGTCCGGAAATTCCGGCGGCAACCGCTCCCGCGGCGCCGGCAGATACCACAGCACAACCGACGGCGGTTCCTGCAGAGACTCCAGCGGCGCCCGCACAGCCTGCCGCTCCAGCCGAGGCGCCTGCTGAAACGCCGGCAGCACCCGCACCGGCCGAAACACCGGCTGCGCCTGTGCAGAATCCGCAATAAATTAACCCCCCCTGGGAAACGCAGAATGATTGCCAGTATGACAGGATTTGGTCAGGCGTGCGCGGAAGTTGATGGTATCGTCTATACCGTTGAGGTTCGCTCGGTCAACAATCGGTATTTTAAGGCGAGCCTGCGGCTGCCGGACATCGCTGCGTTTCTGGAAGGCGAGATTGAAAAACTGGCGCGCGAACAGATTCAGCGGGGGACGCTGAATTATTCGCTGCGGATGAAAAATGTATCTGGCAAGGCACTGTTCGATGTGGACGAAAATACGCTGTCGGCGTATGTCGCCCGTCTGCGTAAGATGCTGCCGGCCGACGACCGGCACTGTACGGTGGATTTGGCGGCGATGCTGAGCCTGCCGGGCATTGTGCAGCCGGTGATTCCCGATGCTGAACATATTGAACGCATTAAAACGACTATCATGTCACTGACGATGCAGGCGATGGAACAGCTCAAAGAAAGCCGTCTGTCCGAGGGCCGGACTTTGGCGGCGGACTTACTGGCCAATTGCCGCAAAATTCGTCAGGATTTGGATGTGATTCGTCAGCGTAAGGATGTGGTCGTTCGGGAATATTACGACAGGCTTAAAAAACGGACTGAAGATATGCTGGCGGCGGCGGAATTGAAAATCGACCAGGATTTGCTGGCACGGGAAACGGCGATTTATGCGGACCGCAGCGATATTGCCGAAGAAATTACCCGGCTGGATTCGCACTTGCAGCAGTTTGAAGTGTCGTGCAGCAACGGCGGCTCCGTCGGACGGCGGCTGGATTTTATCACGCAGGAAATGCTGCGGGAAGCCAATACGATTGCCAGCAAGGCGTCGGATGCGGTTATCGCTCAATCGGTCATTGACATCAAGTGTGCCGTTGACCGCATTAAAGAGCAATCGCAAAACGTGGAATAGGCGGATGCGATGAGCCAGACACAAGGACACCTGCTGGTACTCAGCGGCCCGTCGGGCGTCGGCAAGAGTACGATTTGCCAGCAGGTCTGCCGGCGGACGAATGCTTTTTTGAGCGTATCCTGCACAACGCGGCAGGCGGGCAACGGCGAAAGCGACGGCGTGCATTATCATTTTTTGAGTCTGGACGACTTCCAGCGGCGGATTGCTGAAGGCCGCCTGATTGAATATGCCAATGTGTATGGCAATTATTACGGGACGCCGCGCGAGCCGGTCGAGCAGGCGATGCAGGAAGGCCGAGCGGTGATTTTGGAAATCGATGTGCAGGGCGGCTTGCAGGTCAAACGGCAGTACCCGCAGGCGAAACTGGTCTTTGTGATGCCGCCGGATATCGATGTCCTGCTGGAACGCATTGAGGGACGAAACCGCGGCGAGGATGCCGCAAGCAAACAGCGGCGACTGGATACGGCACGCAGCGAAATCGAGACGGCGCGTGCCCGATATGATTATTTGGTAGTCAATGACCGGCTGGAAACGGCCGTGGATGAAGTAATACGAATCCTTGAAAATAAATGAGGTGAATTATGATTGAAGCATTAAAAGACACAACGCTGATGACCAAAGTCGGCGGACGGTTCAAATTGTCGTCCCTGATTCAAAAGCGGATGCTGGAACTGATGGAAGGCAGCCGGCCTTTGATTGCGGACACAGAAGGCAAAACGGCGATTGAAATTGTTACCGAAGAGATTCTTCAGGACAAAATCTCGCTGGATTTGGCGCCGGTCAAGACCAAAGAAAAACCTGTTCTGTAAGCGTTGACCGATGAGCAGGAAACCCCAACAGAGCAAGACGGTGGCTTTGGGCGTGTGCGGCGGCGTCGCGGCGTACAAGGCGGCGGATTTGGCAAGCAAACTGACCGGCGCGGGGTACTCTGTCCATACGATATTGACGGCGGCAGCGTGCGAGCTGATTACGCCAAAGACATTTGAGGCGGTTACCGGCAACGCGGTGTACACCAGCCTGTGGTCAACACCGGATGAGTTCAGGATTGGCCATATCAGTTTGGCTGACGCGGCGGATATTGTGGTGGTTGCTCCGGCAACCGCCAACATCATCGGCAAAGCCGCCGCAGGCATCTGCGACGATTTGCTCAGCACGACGCTGTGCGCCTGCTGGCAGAAGCCGGTACTGTTTGCGCCGGCGATGAATACGCGGATGTGGAATAATCCGATTGTCAAAAAGAATGTCGCCCTCCTGAAAAAAGAATTGAAGGTGCAGTTTATTGGCCCCGGCCAGGGCCGCCTCGCCTGCGGCGATATCGGCGTTGGCAGGATGGCGGAAGTGGCGGATATTGTTGCGGCGATTGAGCAACTGTAAAATTCCAGATGGCAGAAATCCGATTTTTAACTTTTTGATTTTTACTTTTCAATTTCATGGTCCATTATCTCATCACCGCCGGCGGGACGCGGGAGTATCTCGACCCCGTCCGTTATATCACCAACGCCAGTTCCGGCCGGATGGGGTATGCCCTGGCGCAGGCGGCATTAAAGGCTGGACACCGCGTTACGCTGATTAGCGCCCCGACGACACTGACGCCGCCCAAAGGCGCAAAGGCCATACCGGTTATTTCCGCCGCCGATATGTTTAGGGCCGTTAAGCGGCATTTTAAGGCGTGTGATTGTCTGATTATGGCGGCGGCGGTGTCGGACTATACGCCGGCGGAAAAATCGCCGGTCAAACGCAAAAAAGAAAAGCGGACAATCTCGCTGAAATTAAAACCCACTGCCGATATTCTGGCCTGGGCGGGCGGACATAAGAGAAACCAATTCATCGTCGGCTTTGCTTTGGAAGATAGAAATCTCAAAGCCAACGCACAAAGAAAATTGATTTCCAAAAACGCCGATATGATCATTGCCAACGCCCCTGCCGTCATCGGCAAAACCCAATCGGAAGTTTTCATCAAAACACCTAAAAGCAAATGGCTGCAACTCAAAGGCAGTAAAGACAAACTGGCGGTCGGGATTGTGGATTTGATTGGCAATTTTTTGTAATCTGACAGTGCGGGCTGCGAGATTTATTTTTCTGCGAAGAATTGTCTTGTTGGATAAAACTAACGCAGTATAATTTAGACCGGAAAATAAGGAACTCCCTTTATAGGGAGAAATGCAAAATGAAGCTATGGGATTTTTTAAACAGCCGAGTTGGAGCCGTTTTAGTTCTTTTGGTTGGGCTTTTTTTGGCGGATATCGTTGCCAGCAACGTCATCTTTGTCAGCAGAATGGCTTGGCTTGGCAGCAGCTTGAAGAATATATCCAAGAAAAGTGAAGACCCTAACAGCGTGGTTCAAAATATAGCGACAGGTGTTTTCGGAGCCTTGAAAAAAGGCGTTACAAGCAACTCGGATAGCCAGGAAAATAAGACCCTCGACTATCTCAACTGCAAAGCAAAAGTAGAACTTCGCGATATTAAACTCGCAGAGTCTAATCAGAAAAACATGGAGAAATTTCTCTTTAAGATTGTCAATCATTCTGACCAGTACCTGAGCCAGATAAAAGTGAACTTCTCTTTTTATGATGAGAAGGGGGATCTTTTGGACGCCTCAAACAAATGGATATCTGAAATTAGAATTTTTGAGCCTGGACAGGAAATCGCTCTTTCGGAGAGCAGATGGCTAAACAAGCTGAAAGACTCAGAAGAATATGAAAAAAATAGCAGCACTATCAAAGGAGTGATTACATCCTTTGAGGCTCTCCTCCAATAAAATTGGTTAAAAAGGGATAGAATTTAGTGGACAT
>CAZICJ010000051.1:0-18663 GCA_964537635.1 uncultured Pirellulales bacterium | reverse complement strand
TCATAAAGCGATGTCCCTTTTTTGCAATATGCCAACGCTTTTAACGGATGAACCCGAAAGATAACAAGAAATTTACAGAATTATATAATACCAGGTTAAAAAATCTTGTATTATGGATAAAATCAACAGGCTATCGGTACAACCCCCATCTCGCAACCAGACTTGGCATCGCTTTCTATCTCCGTAAGAGTTTGCCAACAATACACTTACAAAAATACCGGTGAGTTTGAAGAATTGTCGCCTTGACAAATCGCCTGTTTTTATATAAAACCCCCTGATTATGCGCAAATGGATCGTATTAATTTTGGTTGTAATGACATTGTACGGGTTTGTCGAGGCCGGCAAAATTGACGGCTTACTCGGCAGCCCCGCAATGAAAAATGTACGTTTTGGCGTTCTGGCTGTTCGTGCGGATGATGGACGTGTTCTGTATTCGAAGCATGCGGATACCATGCTGATTCCGGCATCCAATATGAAATTGATATCCTCCTGTGCGGCGCTGTACTATCTGGGGCCGGAGTATCAGTTTCAGACCCAAATCGGGCTTCTTAACGGCAGCTTAGTTGTCATTGGCGGCGGGGACCCGCTGCTGGCCGACGCGGAGACGGATGGTCGATACGGCCGTCCGCAGGGCTGGGTCTTGGGCCGCATTCTCGAGACGCTGCAAAAAAACGGCGTTCGGGAAGTTGCCGACATTATTGTTGACCCCTCTTTTTTTGATTCCAATCGTGTGCATCCGGACTGGCCGGCCGATCAGTTGAACCAGTGGTATGCCTGCGAAATCAGCGGATTGAGCTACAATGCCAACTGTATTCATATCACGGCATCCCGTTCCAATGGGCGAATCCATGTCGCGACAGTGCCGGCGACAGGATTTATCACGTTTATCAATCAGATACGTCCCGTCAGCCAGGGCGGCAGCGCCATCGGGGCATATCGCAATTCCAAACCCAATGTCCTGATTCTCAAGGGCAGTCTCAACACGCAGGTTGAATTTGATGTTGCCATCGAAAACCCCGCGGCGTATCTGGCAGTGCTTATCAAAGAAAAACTGACCGCATCGGGGATTGCGGTGCGCGGCAATTTAATTCAGAAATACTGCAAGGCCGATTCGCAAATCCAAATTTTGGATACGATTCCCACGCCGATTTCGGATGTTCTGTATCGCAGCAACAAAGACAGTCTCGGTCTTGCTGCCGAAGCGCTTATCAAGACCATTTCCGCCGAAAATACATCAGGGCGAATCAATGGGGAATGGGAGCATGGGTTGTCCTTGGTCGAGCGGTATCTGGGTTCGCTGGACATCGACCCCAACAGCGTTGTTCTCAGCGACGGCTCCGGGCTAAGCCATCACAATCGGCTGACCGTCTCGGCTATTATTGCGGCGCTGCGGGATGCGCATCAGAAGTCCTATTGGCCGCTGCTGGAACAAAGCCTTGCCATCGGCGGGGTCGACGGGACCGTCAGCAAGTATTTCCGCGGCCCGCAGTACAAAGGCAAAATTTTGTGCAAAACGGGCTACATTTCCGGGGTGCGGGCATTGAGCGGAGTCTGCAAAACGCCTTCGGGAGATATTCTGTTCAGTATTTTGACCGAAGGCGGAGGAAGCACGGTACGCACGAGCATCAATGAGATCACACAGGCGATTTTTGATGGGCAGTTTTAATCAAACGGCTCGGAAATTCTCCGGTTAGCTCCTCAACCAGGTCTTGAAAGGTAATAATTCCAAGCGCCCTTTTGGTGTCACCCATTCCGGTTGGGTTGTCCGAAACGACTGCTGCGATCTTTTCTTTACCGCACAAGTGCTGGAGGGCGTCCAATACCGACAGGGATACCGAAAGATATTGAATGGGGCGGATAAAGGGTGTCAGCGTCAAAAAATCACCCTTGTGGGTCAATACATCGTAAATATCAATATAGCCGACAATTTTGTGATTGAGTTTTTCATGGACGGGGATTCGCCGGTGGCTGCTTGTTTGAAGACATTTGAGCAAATCCTGCCGTGTACAGGAGGAGTCCACGGCGTCAATTTTCGACAGCGGCGTCAGCAGAGTGCCGATAGAAATGTCGGGCAGATGCATCAGCCGCTGGAGCATCTCTTTCTGGGCAAAGCTTAGCGGCGCCTCATCCCGCGTTTCCTGAATAATTTGTCTGGCCTGGCCGCGCTGGGTTACATCGATGGCGGCGGCGGTGTCCGCAGTCAGCCCCAGAATGCGGGAAAACAACCGATACATCATCAGCAGCAGGCGTATCAGACCTGTCCGAGTGAAAAACCGCCAGGTGAGCCATACGATAGGGGCAGTTGTTCCAAGCAGGGCGTCGGCACGGTAGTAAAATATGTTTTTGGGTATAATATCGACAAAGATGAATAATACCGGCGTCATCACTACCGTCGTGTAGATCTCCGCACGGTGCTCATCCCCCGTCAAATCCAGCAGAAACCAAGTAACCAGGGTTGTCGCCAGATAATTGACGATATTGTTTCCCAGCAAAAGAGACAAAATCAGCGACTGCCCATCGTCAATAGCCTCCGACAGCTTCGTATAAAAGGGGCGCCGCATTTCCACTCCGACCCGCAGGCGAAAACGGCTGATGCGATAGACCCCTGTCTCAGCGCCGGCGAAAAACGACCCTGCCAAAATCAGCCCTGCCAACAGGACCAAATAAACCATGATGGTCATGGCGCGCCTCCCGGCAGCATATCCACTGTCAGCAAAATCAGTTCCAATCGATTGTGTCTGATTTGTTCAACCGTAAATGTCATATTCCGCCATCGTACCGTATCGCCGGGGCGGGGAATTTTGCCCAGCAGCGACAACACAAATCCGCCCAGCGTAGTCAGCCGGATATCTTCGGCGTCGATGCCGAATGCATCCGCCCAGTCGCGGATGGCAAGCCGTGCGGACAATCGGTACATCATCGGTCCTGCCGGTGCAATCAGTTGTGTATCATTGAGGGGTTCTTCCTCGCCCCAAAAACGTTCAATTACATCATCCCGATAGACGACGCCGGCGATGCCTCCGTATTCATCCACCGCGACGGCCATGTCCGTTTTTTCTTCCTGAAAAAAAGATATCAGCGATTCGACGGTTTTCTGTTCGGGCAGAAAAATTGCCGGCTTGACCTGTTCCCGAATAGATAACTGCGGCTTTAATAACAAATCCCGAAGGTGAATCATTCCGACAATCGTATCAATTTCACGCTCATAGCAGGGGATTTGAGTCAGCCGATTTTGCGTCATCAACTCAGTCGCTGCCGACACACTGGCCGTCGTCGAACAGGCAATCATTTCAACCCGCGGCCGCATCACATGGCGTATCTTGAGAAATCCTATTTCGAGCACTTCCAGAAGCAGTTGGTTTTGCTGACGGTCGATATGGCCTTTTCGGGCAGAGGCATCCAAAAGCAGCTTAATCTGATTAACGGATACGGCGGATTCGCTAACGGATTTAGGGCTTCGCGGTACCGCCAGCAGCAGCGCCGGCTTGACAAAGACCCAGTCGATTCCCACCAGAAGCGGACGCAGCAGTTTAATCATAAACCAGCAGGGTACCGCTGCCGCCAGGCAAAAGCGGTTGGCATTGACATACGCCAGCGCCTTGGGGAGCATTTCGCCGAATGTCAGCAGAACAAAGAAAACGATGACCGCAAAACAGACTGCCGGCGCCGTCCCATAGTGTTGTTCAATGCGTGCCGTCAATACGCCGGACAATGAGAAGAACAGGGTATTGACCAGCATATTCGAAAACAGAATTGAGGTTAACAATTGATTGGGAGATCGCAAAATGGAACTGATGAGACGTTCAATACGGTGAGTTGATTGACCAAATGCCGATGTCTGGCGCGGCGAAAGATGAAAAAACGCGGTCTCCGAGGCCGAGCAAAAGCCGGAACAGGCTAATAGTGCCGCCATTAAACCGCCATATAAAAATAATTCGCCCATTCGGTTTCCGTATCCAGAAAAAATGATCATTTTTGCGAAAAGGAATCTTTTTGGCCAGCCCAAAGCCGTTCATTCATGGAGCCGCTGCGAAAGCCCTGCAAATCCAGCGTAATATAGAGAAATCCAACTGATTTTAAGTATTCCACAATTTGCGTCCGGGCGGGTTCGGCAACCATTTTTGCCAGGTCTGCCGTGGGTGTTTCGATACGGGCTGTATCCCCGTGATGGCGGACGCGGAATTCAACGAATCCCTGCCGCCGTAAAAAGGCCTCCGCCTGTTCGACCTGGTTTAATTTTTCGCTGGTAATTTCCTGCCCATACGCCACACGGCTGGCTAAGCAGGGCGAGGCGGGCAAATCCGCCGTAGGCAGGTTCATCGTTCGGCTTAACTGGCGGATGTCCGCTTTGGTCAGCCCGATATCCATCATCGGCGACAGGATGCCGAAGACCTCTGCAGCCCGGTTGCCGGGGCGATAATCGGATTTATCATCAAAATTCGCCCCGCACAGGATATGCGGGATATGTTCCTTTTGAGCCAATTCCCTAAGCAACAAAAACAGACGGCTTTTACAGTGGAAACAGCGGTCTGCGTTATTGGCGCGGTATGCCGCATCCTCCATCTCGCCGACGGAAATCTCTTCCAGCCGGACGCCGAACTGCGATGCCAGTTGCCGCGCCTGCTGATGCTGATGATCTGACAGGGATGGACTGACGCCGATAGCGGCCAATACCGATTCTTTGCCGAGGGCGTCCATGGCGGCTTTGAGCAGAAATGTACTGTCCACACCGCCGGAAAAGGCGACAACGACCCTCTCTAACTCGGCAAGTCGGGCTTGCAATTGCTGAAATTTTTCATTTGGCGTCGGCATCATTCACTGCCTAATTTGGCAGGATATATCTTTTAGTCGGGCGTTCAAATTTTGCAGGTTAAGCCTTTTCCGATACAAAACATATCCATTGGGACAACACGATTTCGCTCCCACAGCCGAAGATGGGATTTGAACCCACAACCCCGGCTTTACGAAAGCCGTGCTCTACCGTTGAGCTACTTCGGCATAAAAGCGTTATAATACCCTATCATAAATTATTTGTAAAGAGTTTTATTTTTTTTATAACCCTTTGTTTCTGAACGAGTTAACAATTTGACGACGAGGTGCATTTCTGCAAAAATAAAGATTGAACTGGCATATCGTTCCCATATACTGATAATGATTCCAATTTTAATAAGGATACGAGCTATGGCAGGAAGGATTCCGCAAGTTGTGGTAATGGGTCCGGCGTATGTGGATATGGCGGTACGCTGCCAGGATTTTCCCGTGCCAGGCCGATGGGTCGAAGGCACATCCTTTTCCTATTCTACGGCTGGGGCAGGGGTGAACCGGGCGATCCAGGCGGCTTTATGCGGCTGCAAGGTGCATCTGTTCAGCCGCGTCGGCGATGACTGCTTTGGAACGATGATAAAAAAAAACCTCGAACAATACCACATCAATACGGAGTTTGTCTATACCGCCGCGGCAATGAGTACGGGCGTATTGGTAACCCTGGTTGACGCCCAGGGCGAGAATATCGGCTGTCTGTGTCCGGGGGCTAACAAAACCCTGCGTTCGCAGGAAATTGAATATGCCGCCGCCGAGCAGACAGTCAGTGCCGCCGATGTCTGCTTGATTTGTTCCGATATGCCGCAGCCGGCAATTGTGTCCGTATTGCGACTGGCCGCGATTCACAAGAGAAAAATTATTTTGGATGTCTGCCTCAGGCGACGAGACTGTCAGGAGCTGGGACATCTCAAATGGCCGATGGAATTTTATAATGCCGATATCCTGGTTGTCCGGTTTGAGGATTTTGTCGGCGCCAGCGAACTGGGCGCGGGAGGACAGACTGAACTGAAGTATATTGGAACCGAGTTGGTCGCCCGCGGCGCTGCCTGTGTGGTAATGAGTCTGGGCTGGCGTGGGGCGATGCTGGTGGACCGTCAGGGGATTGTGCATATTTCGGGGGTCGAAAAAGAAGTGGTGGATAACAGTTGCGCTGTGGATGCCTTTTGCGGGGCGCTTGCAGCATCGTTTGGCACAGGGGACACGGCACGAGCATCGGTTGGGTTTGCGGTGGCTGCCGAAGCCCTGGCCAGAAGCCGCTTTGGATTGCAGGATACGCTGCCCCGTAAGGATGAAATTATCGCGTTGCTTCAGCAGCTGCCGGATTAGGCGCAGGCTACATAATCGTGCAGGTGTTGTGGATTGTCTGCAAGAGGCTGTCGATATTCGAAGGGTCTGTAATGACGGCATCGAAGCCGTTTTTTTCCGGACAGCCGGTTTCGTTTTTTCCAATGCCGCTTGCAATAGCAACGATTCGTGCGTCTTTTAAGTCCTCATTTTGCCGGATATAGTCGCAGATTTGTTTGCAATCAATTCCATCCGACATCAGATTGAGAAAAATTAAATTTGGAATTATCTTGTGTGCCAGCAGTCCTGCGTCAAAGCTATTTTGAGCGGCATAGATTTCAAAAGGTCCCCGCTGAGACAACTGTTGTGAGATGGCCTGACAATTTTGCGGACTGCTGTCAATAAGCAGAATGCGAATATGCCCTTTTTCCAAAGCGTCTGTAGGCATATTATTTTCTTTCATAAAGCGAATCAGTTCACTGGTCGGAATCCGCCGATCGCGCGAACCGGGAATGCGGTATCCCCGCAATCGGCCGCTGTCGAACCATTTGGTGACGGTGCGGGGCGCGACATTGCATATTTGTGCGACCTGCCCGGTTGTCAGTACATCTTTTTTCTTCTGCATAATATTACGAATTTATAACTGAAATAGAATTTTCCACGACTATCGTATCCGCAGTTAAAATCGGCATAGACATCACAGGGCTTAACGGCAATCCGTATTTGGGGCAGGAAATGAGGGTCTTTCTTACCTATACGTCCGATAACTTCAAGGGATTTGGTTTTCGGGACCCATCGACAGGCAGGTAAAATTGTCAGGTTTTATCTCTTGAATGAGCTGGTTGGCTTGTTCAAGCGTAACGGCACGGATATCGGCGATATCCTGTGCGATCGTGCGATATTCTTTGGAATAAATCCAGTTAAAGCCCAAGCCGAGCAGTCTTCCCATCGGCTGTTCGGATTTGATGGTAATGGAGCTGAGGACTTTGTTTTTGGCGGTTTGGAGTTCTTTTTCCGTTATGCCGTTCTGCGTCAATTTGGTCAAGACATTGCGTACAATCTCCATCGCCTGGCCGGCGCGGTTGGGTTCGCAGCAGATATAACTGTACATTGCCCCGACGCCGTCCATCGCCTCAAACTGCATCGCGGCGGTTTCGGCGATGGCCGGATCGACTAATTCCCAGAAATACCGTGAGCCGGAATCGTCGCCGACAATCATGCTCAGCAGGGATGCGGTAAAACGGCGTTTGTCCTGCATGGAGACGGCTGGGCTTAGCAGGCACAGGTGGTGGCGTGCCAGACCGGCTTTGTGGATGTGTTTGCTCTGCGGGCTTCCGCGAAAATCAGATAAGGTTCGTCCTGCCTCTGCAAACTTCCAGCCGCCGCACATCCGCTCGGCAATTTTGCAGAATGCGTCAAAATTAAAATTACCGCAGCAGGCCAGCGCCAGATTATTCGGGGCGTAGCGATGATGGAAATACTGCCGCATTTGTTCGGCGGTCATCGCCTGGATGCTCTCTTGCGAGCCCAGGACGCTGTTGCCGCAAGGGTGGGATGCGAAATACAGCGCCCGCGCCTGGTCCATGACCTCAAAGTTCGGCAAGTCCTTATACATCGCGATTTCCTGCAGAATGACATTTTTTTCGATGTTGAAATCCTCATCCCGCAGCGCCGGACGCATCAGTTGTCCCCACAGGGCGGCGACTTCTTCGAGATATTCGGACAGCACCGCGGCGTAATAGACGGTGTTTTCCTCGCTGGTAAAGGCGTTGTATTTGGCGCCCATATTGTCGAAGACTTCATTGACCTGCAGGGCGGACAGTGTATCGGTGCCCTTAAAGAGCATGTGTTCGAGAAAATGCGACACGCCGCTGACAGCGGGGGTCTCATCGCGTGAGCCGGTGCGGACAAAAAATCCCATCGCGGCGGTTTGCGCTGAAGGATACACTTCGCCGATTATTGTCAAGCCGTTATCTAATTGCCGTTGTTTGAATTCCATAGAGAGTCTCGTTAGTGGGGGTTGACCTGGCAGGGTCCGATGGATACGCAGGTAAATTCATCAAAAGGATTTGCATTGAGAAAATCGGCAACCGACTCGACGGAAATCTGTTCGATTCGGCTGCGGATTTCGTGGATAGTGCGGACACGGTTGAGAAAGAAATAATCGCCGGCAATTCCGCCGCAGCGCGACAAGGATGATTCGCTTTGCATAATCAGGGAGCTTTTGAGGCCGATTTTGGCGCGCTGCAGTTCGTCCTGTGAAATGCCGTCCCGCAGCCGACGGAACTGGTCGATGGCAACATCCAGTGTTTCCTGTGCCTTTTCGGGGGTCGTTCCCACATAACAGGAAATTCCCGCCAGTTCTTTCTGGCTGGCATAGCGTGCTGATACGGCATAGCACAGGCCGCGTTTTTCCCGGACTTCGGTAAAAAGCCGCCCGCTCATACCGCCGGACAGGATGGAAACGACCGCCATCATATCATAGTATCGGGCGTCGGTCATCGGCGGCACGGATGTCATCAGGCCGATATGCACCTGAGCGCCGTCGTTGGGAATATGGCGATACAGACCCGCGCGTCCGCCGATTGGGGGGCGGCAGACCTGTGTTTGTTTCTGTGTGCCAAAACGCCGCTGAAGCGTTTCGCAGATGCTGGCAAAATTATATTTTCCGGCCACGGAGAAAATAGCGTTTGGCCAGTTAAACCGTGTGCGGATAATATCGCTGCACCGGTCTGCGGTCAATGACTGCAAGTCTTCCATCGTACCGTCCGGACAGCGGTTGTACGGTTCGGGATAATACTGCTCGGCCAGCATCAGCATCACTTTATGGCGCGGGTCGTCATCCAGGCCGGCCAGTTCGCCGATTGCCAGTTGTTTAGACAATTCAAATTGCTGTTTGTCTAATTGCGGTTCCAGAAGAATATCGGCGAACAACTCCAGAGCGGCAGCAAGCGTTTCAGCCTCAATGGACGCTGAAAAAGACATATTTTCCGCCGATATCGCCGTGTTGCGATGAATGCCCAGTCCGTCGAGTGCATCGACTAAGGCACGGTTGTCGCGTTCGCCGGCGCCGCGCATCACCCAGTCGGTAATGACTTCACCGGCGCCGCAGCAGCCGTCGGGCAGCATGGCGCTGCCGGCCGGAATCAGAAATTGAAACGAAGCCGACTCGACGCCATCCATCGGCTCGCCGAGAACGGCCATCCCATTTGTCAATTGTGTGAAATCCTGTTTTTCCATACAAGTAGAAGCCTTTGCCGGGTGAGCGGATTGAAAGGTTGTCATTTATGCCACCGCCGCATCATTGGCGACGGGTTCGTCGGAGGTTCCATCGAAAGTAACGCAGATTTTCTTGCTGATACCCTGTGTCTGCATCGTGATGCCGTAGAGGATATTGGCGATGCTCATCGTGCGTTTGGAGTGCGTAATGATGATGAACTGCGAATTTTCCTGGAACTGGCGTACGATATTGTTGAAGCGTTCATTATTCGCTTCGTCGAGGGCTGCATCAACTTCGTCCAGAATGCAGAACGGCGACGGCTTGCTGCGGAATACGGCAAACAGCATTGCGATGGCCGTCATCGTTTTTTCACCGCCGCTCAGCAGACTGATGGTGCGCGTTTCCTTGCCGGGCGGACGAGCGACAATCTCAATGCCGGATTCGAGAATATCTTCCGGATTTTCCAGAAAGATGTCGGCTTTTCCGCCGCCAAAGAGTTTGCGGAATAATTCCTGGAAATGGATTCGCACCTGTTCAAAGGTAACGCGGAATTTCTCACGGCTTTCCAGGTTGATGCGTTCAATCAGTTCTGTAAGCTGAATTTTACTCTGGTTGAGGTCTTCGGCCTGCGCGGACAGGAAGCCGAACCGCTGCTCCAAATCCTGCTGCTGGTCGATGGCGTCCACATTGACATTGCCGAGACGCTCGATTTTGCCCCGCAAATCGGAAATTTCCTGACGCACCGCATCCCAGTCCACTTCCTGCTGACTGTAGTTCTGATAGGACTGTGCCAAATCTATCTGGAGTTCTTCACGAACCCGCAGGCTTAAATCTTCGGATTTGACCGTAAGCTGTCCTAAATCCATCTGCAATTGATGAATCTGCTGTTCAATATCGGTTTGTTCAGCGCGGGCAGTCTTGAGGCGCTGTTCTGCGTCCTTCTGTTCATTTGCCAGATGGGCGTATTCCTGCCGCAGACGGCGGATTTCGCTATGGCTCTGTTCCTTGTCAACATAAAGTCCGCACAGCACTGATTCGGCGGACAAAATATTCCGCATGGTCTGCTCAATCTGTTCATCGCAAGTATGGGATTCGGTTCGCAAGGCCTCAATCGTCATTCGCCCGTGCTGAATCTGGCTGTGGATGGCGGCAATTCGCTGACGGATGGATTTTTGTCTTTCTGTACAGCGCCCGATATGGATTTTCAGTTCCATCAGCTCCGAAGAGCGGCTTGTATAGACTCGTTTTTGTTCATCCAGTCGAGACTGCAATTGCCGGATTTCCTCCGACCGGCGGCGATTGATTTCTTCCAGCTCCGTTAGTTTTTGGCTGGAGTCATGTTCTTTTTGCACAGACTGGCGGATTTCCTCTTCGAGCAATTCGATTTCGCTGGCGATAATCGGTTGTTCCTGTGCCAGCCGTCGGATATTCTGTTCCAGCATCCGCAATTTGGAGTCGCAATCGACTTTTTCAGTATTGGCTTCATATATGCTGGTTCGCAATTCTTTGGTCAATTGCGACAGATGTTCGTTTTTATGGTCATTCTGCTCAATCTGCTGCTCTACCTGACGGATTCGCTCATCGCCGGCAGCCAGTTGTTCTTCAATCTGGCGAAGGCGGCTTTTTCGTGAAATCAGGCCGGCGGTTTTGCCGACAGGCCCGATATTGAGCATACAGCCGCCGCCAAAGACCTCTCCCTTGAGCGTAACAAAACGGTAGCCCTCGCCGTAGTGAGCCGCCAAATCCATCGCCGCCGCCACCGAATCGACAACAATCACTTTGCCCAGCAGATACCATGCCAGCGGGGCGTATGTATCTTCAAATCGGACAAAGCTGACTAATCTGCCAAGCACTTCCGAACGCTGCGAAAAATCAACTGTGTCGCACAGCGGTGGAATTTTGTCCATACACAAGACCTGCAGGCGGCCGTCAATTTTTTGTTTCAGCGAGGCGTCATCCAGAAATTGCGTCGTGCTGTTGACCAGCAGGGCGTCGGTTTTGCCTTCCAGCACCGCTTCGACGGCGGCGGAGTATTCAACCTGAGAAGAGATGACATCGGCGACAATGCCGTCAATATAACGCAGCCGACTTTCGGTTTTGCGTTCTTTTAAGATAGTTTTGAGAACTGTACTGAGTCCCTGCCCACGTGTTTCCATGTCCCGCAGGACGTTTAATTCGCTGACTAATCCGCTGCGGGTTTCTTTGAGAGACGCCAGTTCGACAAGCGTTTTGGCTTTTTGTCCGCCGAGGGTTTCCATCTCGGTGCGTTTTTCTTCCAGTGTCATTTGCAGTTTGGAGATGACCGCCAGAATATCTTCCATCCGGGCGCTGTTATGCGCTTTTTCCGTCAGCCATTCAGCAAGCTGTCCTTCGGCCTGCTGGGCTTTGCCGCTGAGGCGTGATTTTTGTCCCGTCAGATTGCCCCGATAAGAATTGAGACTCTGGATTTCATTGTGCAGTTGTGCGGTACGGCGGACAATGTCGATAATGCCGGATTTTTCGTCATCCAGCTTTGCCTGCAAGTGAGCGCAGGCCGTGTCGATCTCGCCCAGCACAGACTCCAGGGATGTCAGTTGTTGGTTGCCGCCGGCCAATTCTTTCTGATTGACATCCAATTCCGCGCTGCATTTTTCCATCTCTGCGGCAAACTGGCGAATCTGTTCGTTGAGTTTGCGGCTTTGAGACAATGCGGTATTTTTCCGCTCGGTCAATTCATTGCTTCGCTGTCCGAGAACGCCAATGCGTTCTGTCAACTGCTCGATTCGGCCTTGAATGGAAACCATCGCTGTATCGCAGCGTCCCAGATGGGCCTGTATCTCGGATGTTTTTTGAAGGCGCTGCTGGACGGCCGTTTCCAGACGGGCCGTCTCTGCGGCGGCCTGAGCAAAGCAGTCCTGCTTTTGCGACAAAGCCTCCTGCTTATCCTGTGCACGGGTCAGAATTTTGTGGTACTCGGCCAGTGAATAATTGACGCGAAGTTCTTTGAGTTTCTGGCTGTATTCGAGAAAACTGCGGGCTTTACCGGCCTGCATCTTGATGCTGCGAAGCTGTTTTTGCACTTCATTGACGATGTCGGCAAGACGCAGCAGATTCTGCTCGGTGCGTTCCAGTTTCCGCAGGGCTTCTTTCTTGTGTGCCTTAAAACGGCTGATGCCGGCGGCCTCCTCAAATATCACCCGGCGGTCCACCGTCGAGGCTTTGAGAAGCTGATCGATTTGTCCCTGTTCGATAATCGAGTAGGCGCTGACGCCGATGCCCGTATCCATAAACAGGTCTTTGATGTCTTTGAGGCGGCAGGATTTGCCGTTAATCAGATATTCGCTTTCGCCGCTGCGATAGAGTCTGCGGGCGATTTCCAGTTCATCCTGTTCCAACCCCATCGCCCGCACATCGGAAAAATGCAGACACACTTCCGCCATACTGCTGGGTTTGCGGCTGCTGCAGCCGCCGAAAATCACATCGGTCATCTGGCCGCTGCGGAGACTTTTGGGGCTTTGACTGCCCAGCACCCATTTAATCGCATCCACGACATTGCTTTTGCCGCAGCCGTTGGGACCGACAATCGCAATAATCTGCTGATTAAAGAGAAGCTCCGTTTTATCCGCAAAGCTCTTAAATCCGTTGATAACGGCCTTTACCAATTTCATAGAAAGTCTATCCTTGTCTTTATGTTCTGCCGCATCCGGTTACTTTTTGCCTCCGGCTGCGGGTGTTTCTGTTTTTTGTTTTTTCAAAAAGTCGCCCGCTGTTGTCAGGGGACTGGCCTGGAAACGGGCGGGAATCATATCATTTTCACACATCGTTTTCAAGATGTCCAGTATTTCTGAGTAGCCGATGCCCAATCCGGGCCAGCCGGATTTCTTGGCGTCGGTTTCGGGGTCATGACCCAGCGTGCGAATCAGTTCGGTTAATGAGTAATTTGTTTTGAGTGGACCAATAATTCGGGGTCTGCCGGGGTGTCTTCGCGTGATGGATATCGCGCTGTCGCCGGCTTTGGAATTGATGATAACATTGTCCTGGTCCACAAAAATATCCTTCTGACATTGAATCGGGTCTCCGAAAATGGCAATGCGAGGACTGTCCTTGCGATAGGCGTAGATTAGTTTGGGACCCGGACAACTGATCAGGTCAATGATAAAACTTTTTCCGACAGGAATGGCTTTTACCTGAAAGCTTTTCATCTGCACCAGTTGTTCGTATGCGGCCAGACGAATGGCGGTGTCATCATCCGTCAAAAGCGAACCCAATGCAGGCTCGACCAGACTGGCGGGAGCGAACCCCATCGCAATAATCGCGTCAATTCGCAGAGGCGATTTTTTGTCCCGAGCGATGGCTTGAAGCGTCTTGACGCCCCGCGCATCGCCGATGTGCGTCAGGCAGCTTGCCGCATGAAGACAAATCTGCTGGGATGGGCTGTCAAGCAGCGGGATGATTTTATCGGCGACGGTTTTGCCGATGACTTCCATCGACAATTCACAGTCCTGCAGATTTTTCCCCTCCTTAAATTCAGCAAGTACTGAATCGATATATGCGGCACGCTGCTGGTCGGTGTCCGATAGAAACAGGAACGCAAGCATTTTGACGAAACGCTCCTTGCGGCCCTGATACAAACGGGGGATGGACACCCGGATTTCTGAGCGGGAAAGGGCGCTGGCTGTCCCTAAACCGAACCGTTCATTAATCAGATTGCGGACAGAGCTGGCAACATAATAGTTGGCTTCGTTCAGTACAATCAGCAATTCTGTACCGCGTATGCTGGCGCCGCCGCCCAAAACATAATACTGTTCATTGGGGTCGCTGCTGTCGGTAAATATGGAACCTTCCGCATGTGCGATGGTGCGGGCGTATTGGTCAAAGGTTTGCATTCGGCCGATTTCCTTGAGTTCGGCGGTGTAGAGAATACCGCCGCGAAGGGATGTTGTCTGGCTTTGAGACAGAGGCCGAATCTTCAGGTCAAACCGCTGGTCCTTTGTCGCCAGGGCAGGAATTTGACCGAGTATTTCTACCACCGCAGTATCCCCGCTCTCAAGGAATGTTCGCGCATCAAATGCCTGTGTGGAGGGCATGCGCTGCCAGATGTATTTTTCCAATTGTTTTTTTAATTCGGGCGGACATTCAGCAGAGCCGGTACCCCAAAGCCCCGCAACAACGCCGAAACCCCGAACGCCATAAGGACGCGGCGCTGAAATGACTGCTATTTTGCCCAGCGATGTATTTAACGGTATCTTGGCGTCTTGCGTACCGTCCGGTTTTTTCGAATCGCCGCAGGAGGATATCCAGGGCAAGCCGGCCAACAGCAGCAAGTTTAAAAAAAAGAATCGGTTCATATTCATCTCTGCCTTTTTACCCAAAAAATGTCCGATTTGTAAAGCGCATTTCATCAAAATTACGCAGAACAAGCGGGTAATATGGGGAGAATAGACAATATTGCCTCACACGTCAAGAACAAAGTCTTGTGGTTTTTAAGGATATTCAAACACCAGATATATGATACATATAAAAGAGGACTAATAAGACCTGTAATATAGGCTATCATAGAGTACCATTGCGGAGTTTGTGTATTGTTCAATCGTCTGCAGCGACAAATCGGGTGGCAGCACACCATCCCATTTCTTGGCTTGCGTAATCACCCGCCGGTATTCACCGGTCAATTCAGTAAGTACGATGGCAAGTTCATTTTTCACCTGCTCTGCATTTAGCGATGGCTCAGTCAGGGTAACCGTTTCGCGTGTGGTCTGGTTGAGCCGGTTGTTACTATTATAGAGAGGGTTTATGTTTCTTCTGTCTCTACTGGTGGTGTTGACAGATTCGTCGATGGGAGTTTGTGCATCCCCATAATAGGAGTCATTTTGCGGAAAAACAACATTGCGCCTTCCGCCCTGATTTGAGGTGCTTCTGGATCGCGTTGTCGGGGCTGTGCGGGATTTTTCAATTTCATCAAGCTGCTCTTCAAGGGCAGATGCCCGTTTTTCGAGAAATCCAATTCTCGACAGACTTTGTCCAACATTTCTTTTTGCTGCGGCAAACTGGCTGATCGTTTTGTCAAGCCCCTGGGTATTGGCGACCGTGGCACCTGAAATGTCCAAAAGAGAGAGCACATCTTGAATGCTTTTTGCCTGTTCATCAGCCAATTTCAGACTGATGGCATCCTTGGGCGTAAGGGTCAGGACTTGAGAATGAATATTTTGATAGACATTGTCTGTTGTGTCAGTGGGCGCCCCCGAAACAGGATTAAGCCCCTCGCAAAGGATTTTTGTGATGGTTTGGTTGGGCTGTCGGTTATCTTTGGAGATGATGGACGACTTGCCGTCATTGTCAATCACCTCAATAAGGGATAACCGTTTATCTATTAAGGCTTTAAGCAGTATTGGAGAGCGATTGTGCTGCTCGGCGACGATGGACGCATAGGACGCGAAGTTGGCCAGCGAATCAGGGCTGAAATACTTGATAAAATCGCTCTCATTTTGCGAGAATGTAGTCGTTACAACTGGTCCGACGGCGGAGATAGAGGCAGAAGGCGCAATAAACACTTTGGGCGCCGACAAAGCAATAATAGATGCTGCCGCATGGGCGCCGCCGAATGTGCCGCCGGAGATATAGGCGGCTATCGGACAATTGTCCGTTTGGGTGATGGTGGTGCAGATTTCTTTCATCAGGTCGCCGCGTCCGCCAGGATTGTCAATTTGCAAAATGATGTAGAGTGGACCTGTATTGGATGCGTTAATTATGGATTGGCTGACGATTGCCGCGACGGATTTAGACAGCAGTATCTCCGGCTCGGTTATAGGGATAACGACAACATTGCTGCGCCGGCCTTTCTCGTCGAGGGTGTATTCATAGTCCGTCAGGTCAACCGAAATCAGTTTTTTTTCCGCATCGCTATAGACCATGGTCTTGTTGGCCGTTTTTTTCTGGGTACGGAATCCATAAAACTGTTCGCCGGTCTTCTTGTTTTTATAAGTGTCGGCCGTCGCAATGGTTGCGGCAATTAGCAGGGCGGTTGTCAAAAACGCTATGCGACTTATCCTTGTCATAGACGTATCTCCCAAAAAATATTCTGTAAGCGTCAAATTACTTGCTCTCATTGTACCCTTATGGCAAATCAAATGCAAGTATTCCCCGTTTTTTTTACAGGGGGCGGGGCAATTCACTGTTGATATGATGAATTTGCCCCTTAACGCATAAATTGAGTATTGACGGTCGCCGCTGGGAAAACCTTTTTACGACAAACTGCTTACCCAAAATCAACTATATTAATACGGAGCATGGTCATAACAGGGACATTTTATATTTTTTTAAAAAAAATCGAAAATACCGTATTTACCACGTATTGAAAATCGGACGGTTCGCGATACAATACTTATGAGATTTGCTAACGTGCCGTACAGCATTATTGTACTGGCGGGAGAAAACAACGATGGAAAAAATCAACGACGCCTGTGTCGAATGCCCTTTGTTTCAGGAGCATCGTACCAAGGACTATTGCGATGCGGAGGTTTGCAGACGAACCGAGGCGGAACTGAAGGCCAGTCTGTTTCGGTTTAAGCGGTTATCTGATGCGGTATTTGATGGTATCGTGATTCATGAAAATGGGATATTTATTGAGTCTAATCAGCAATTTGCCCAGATGTTTGGCTACACCCTCCAGGAGATTGAAGGGATCGATGGATTCAAGCTCTATGCTCCCCAATGCCGTCAGTTTGTCGGCGACAAGATTGCCTCCGGCTATGAAGGCACTTACCAGGCGATAGGATTAAAAAAGGACGGGACGCAGTTTCCAGTTGAAGTTCGTGCCAAAAAAAGCCGTCTGGATGGCCGTGATGTTCGAATCGCCGTATGCAGGGATGTGACGCAGCAGAAAAAGGCGGAGGCGGAACTTAAAGCCAGCCAGGAGCGGTTCAGGCGTTTGTCTGAAACGACTTTTGAGGCGATTGTCATTCACAAACAGGGACAGGTGATAGACGCCAACCAGAAATTTTTTGAGATGTTTGGATATACGCAGGAAGAGATTGGGCATATCGATGGTATTGAACTGATTGCGCCGCAATTCCGTGACTTGGTGCGCAGCAATTTTCTTTCTGGCAATGAGCAAATCTATGAAGCGGTGGGGTTAAAAAAAGACGGCACGGAGTTTCCTATCGAAATTCAGGCCAAAAACAGTCAGATGGATGGGGTCGCCGTCAGAATTGGAGCAATCAAAGACCTTACCCGCCGCAAAGAAATGCAGCGGCAGCTTATCGAAAGCGAGAAAAAATACAGGGCGATGTATGATCACGCGCAGGTTCCGCTGTATCGGACACGCATCAGCGACGGGAAGTTGCTTGACTGCAATCTGGCGATGGCTGTCCTGCTCGGATACGACAACAAGGAAGAGTGCCTGCGTGAGCATTATTCGGCAGCGCATTATGCCAATCCATCCCGGCGAGCCGAACTGCTGGCACAGTTGGAAAAAGAAGGAAGCGTCGCGAATTTTGAGATAGAATTTATACGCCGCAATGGAACGCATGGATGGGTCAATATTACCGCAACGCTTTTTCCGCAAGAGGGTGTCATCGAAGGGGCGCAGTTTGACATTACCGCAGCCAAAGTGCTTAGCCGCGCGGAGAAAAAAGTCCTTGCACTGATTATGCAGGGGCATTGCAATAAAGAAGCGGCCAAGCAATTGGGTCGGTCTGTGCGAACCGTCGAGGATCAGCGGTCGAAAATCATGCAAAAATTAGGGGTCAGCAATCAGGTCGAATTGACAAAACTCGCCTGTTTTGTGCCCCTTTGGGACGAAACATAAGAAAAAAATAATTTTTTTTGCTAAAAAAGTCTCATTTTTAGCGTAATAACGCGGTTTTTTGAAAATACCGTATTTCCCACGATTGCACCCTTAAAGATATTTTGGTAGTCAGATACAGGATATGTTGAAAGTGCGGCTGGCAGTATATGCAGGCCGTTGCTGACAACGAGTTTTTTTGCCGGGCGGCAGTGTGGAGATTCAGGATGGCTCAAATACTCTGTTTCTGCTGGAAAGGGCAGCAACAGGCCGGCTGGTTTTTCCGGCAGCACAAATCCTTTGTGTGCCGGGCAAAAGACAGCTTAGACGCAAAAAACAGAATTCATCATCGCTTTTGTTGGGCGTACTTCCCATGAAAGGAAGCTTTCCCCGAACCAGGGGGAAGCTTCTTTTTTTTGTCCACGCCTGGTGGATTTGATACCGTGATTGTCACCTGCGGCTATTTGGAATGTGCTTCCTGCGTGATTGGGGGAAATTTGGCGGGGTCCTTTTTTGTATGGTGTTTTTTTGGCTCATCCGATTAATGCGTTGGTGGAACGGTGCAGATGCAGGATTC
>CAZICJ010000050.1:0-19110 GCA_964537635.1 uncultured Pirellulales bacterium | reverse complement strand
CAGGCCTTCGTCGCCTGATAATTTAACCAACTTTTTGGGAGTTGAACCAATTTTTAATTTATTCAGGAGAATATAAATGCCCAAAGCCCATGTTTATAAACGCGACCATGTCAATACGGACGAGATTATTCCCGCCCGGTATCTGAATACCGACGACACTGCCGAACTGGCAAAGCACTGCATGGAAGACCTCGACGCCGGATTTGTCAAAAAATGCAGACCCGGCGACGTCATTGTCTGCGGCGACGACTTCGGCTGCGGCTCGAGCCGTGAGCACGCCGTCTGGTCGATTCAAGGCGCCCAAGTCGGCGCTGTCATCGCCCAGTCCTTCGCCCGCATCTTTTACCGCAACTGCATCAACTGCGGCTTTTATCCCATTGAGCTGACCGATGCGCTCAACAAAATCAGCGATGGCGATGAATTGGATATCGACTACGAAAAAGGCGTCATCCACAACAAGACCCAGAACAAGCAGATTCCCTTTACCGCCCTGCCGGATTTTGCTTTGAAAATCATCAACGATGGCGGCCTGCTGGAACACATCAAAAAACAGAAATGAAGCCCCGCGCCCCGCGAAATCAGACCATCACCCTGTCGGCACAGGAACAAAACCGCCTGGCCGGCAGGCTGCTGGTTCTCGACCGCCCGGCCGGCCTGCCGCAAATCCTCAATCATATCATTTGCCAGGATATCCTATCGGCGGCGGCCTATCTGCCCGACAACTTCGCAGATTTGCTGTTTCTCGACCCGCCGTATAATCTGAACAAGACATTTAACAAAACTAAATTCGCAAAACAAAGCCAATTTGACTATCTGGCGATGTTGGAAGCCTGGATACCGCCTCTGCTGCGGCTGCTCAAGCCGACTGCCTCGGTCTATCTGTGCTCTGACTGGAACGCCTGCGGCGCAGCGCAGCTCTTTTTGGAAAGACATCTTATCATCCGAAACCGCATCACCTGGGAACGCGAAAAAGGACGCGGGGCAAAAGCCAACTGGAAAAACTGCTCCGAAGATATCTGGTTTTGCACCGTCTCGAACAACTACACGTTTAACCCGGATGCGGTCAAACTCAAACGCAAAGTCATTGCCCCCTACACGCACGATAACGGCCAGCCAAAAGACTGGCAGCAGGAAACAGGGGGCGATTTTCGCCTGACCGCCGCATCCAATCTCTGGACGGATTTGACCGTGCCGTTTTGGTCGATGCCCGAAAACACCGACCACCCCACCCAAAAACCCGAAAAACTCCTTGCCAAAATCATTCTAGCAAGTACTAACCCCGGCGATATCGTGCTTGACCCGTTTGCCGGCAGCGGAACTACTCTGGCGGCGGCAAAAAAACTCGCCAGAAATTACATAGGTATCGAAATTGACAAGACTTACGCCTGCCTTGCTGAAAAACGCCTGCTGCTTGCCGACAGCGACCCTGCCATTCAGGGTTACCAAGATGGCGTTTTCTGGGAGCGAAATACCCCGCCGGCCGCGGCAAGAAAATCCAAAAAATAATGGAATGTTTCGCCCAAAACGGGTAAAACATCGTCTCTATAAGAAATTAACCGTTGTAAGAAAGGATAGACTAAGCAATGAAAACGTACAAAATCGCGATTATCGGCGGCGACGGAACAGGCCCCGAAGTAACCGTAGAAGCCGTCAAGGTGATGGATGCCGCCGCGGCAAAATTTGGCTTCAAGGTCGAAAAGACCGAATTTGATTTCGGCGGCGAACGCTACAAACGCACCGGCGAAGTCCTGCCCAACGGCGCTATTGAAGAACTCAAGAAATTCAACTCCATCCTGCTGGGCGCTATCGGCCACCCCGATGTCAAACCCGGCATTCTGGAAAAAGGCCTGCTGCTGGGAATGCGGTTTGCCCTGGACCAATACATCAACCTGCGTCCCGTGCGTCTGTTGCCCGGCGTGGAATGCCCCATCAAGGATAAGGGTCCCAAAGAAATCGACTATGCCGTCATTCGTGAAAACTCCGGCGATATCTATACCGGCTCCGGCGGCCTGATGATGAAAGGCACCCCGCACGAAGTCGCCACCCAGACGGCCGTCTATAGCCGCTTTCAGGTGGACCGCTGCCTTAAATACGCCTTTGAATACGCCCGCAAGTACGGCAAGAAAACCCGCGGCGTCGGCAAAGAAAACACGCTCGCTCTGGTCGGCAAGACCAATGTGCTGACCTTTGTCTATGACCTGTGGGAACGGGCGTTCCACGAAATGGGCGAAAAGCATTATCCCGATATCCGCCGCGATTATTACCACGTGGATGCGACCTGTATGTGGATGGTCAAGAGTCCCGAATGGTTTGACGTGCTGGTAACGGGCAACCTGTTCGGCGATATTATCACGGACCTGGGCGCCATCACGCAGGGCGGCATGGGTATCGCCGCCGGCGGCAACATCAACCCCGAAGGCGTCTCGATGTTTGAACCCATCGGCGGCAGCGCCCCCAAATATACCGGCATGGGCGTTATCAACCCGCTGGCCGCTATCTGTGCGATGCAGATGATGCTGGAAACGCTCGGCGAAGCCAAAGCCGCCGCCAAAATTGATGCGGCCGTGCGGCACATTACCGCCAACAAGCTCAAATCGCTGGCCGCCGGCAAAATGGGCTATTCCACCAGCCAGGTTGGCGATATGGTCGCTCAACTCGTCGCAGACTAATCTGCCGACAACCCAACCAACACAAAAGGGCAGGCTCACCACCTGCCCTTTTTTTATTGAAACTGCCTGTGTCTGCGCAAAAAGTAAGTCTAAAAAACCCAAACAGCCGTTACGTTTTGTAAGCCTGCCGGCCAAGTTGGTGCAAAACCCGCCGACACACCCCGCATCCGGCATCCTTTTCCGGGGCTGTTTGAGCGTCCGCTTCCATGCGCAACCTGCATACCTATTGTGCCTGTCAGACAGGCTTGTATCACCCTATCGCCGTCAGCAGCTGCTTTTGGGCATCGAGAATATCCCGCGTATCCTGCTGTACCAGTTCATGGATCAGACTGCGGCTGATTCTGGACATGCCCATCCGAAATATCTTCTCTTCGACGGATCCGGCAATCGCCCGGGCAATCAGCCGGTCGATCTTTTTTTTCTGCATCAGGCTTTGGACTATTTTGGATTTATCCCATGCCTCCAACGCGCAGTCATCCAGAATCGGCGCTTCTTCGGCCAGTACCACAAGCCGCTTTCGCTGAATTTTGCGCTGCATACGATGCTGGCTAATCGCCTCGGCGGCGGCGGCAAAACCAGTAGAAGATAGAACCGATTTAATGAGCAGATAAATCTCGTCAGAGGAAACCGTTGACGAATGAACACTGTGATTGTGATACAGATGAAATGTAACCGCCTCGGCAAGCTGCTCGGCAGCAGACAGCGAACTTTCGTGAATCGCGCACAGCGCGTTATGAAACGCCGCCATCACTTTGGTATGCAGGTACGGCTCCGTACTTCCGTCGGTTTTCAACACCCATATTTTCATCAGATTCTCCCTTGGACTTGTTCGGCTCGGCCGCTTATTAGTCGTTATCCAGCGGCTTGCTGAACAAATCCGGCAACTCAGGGTAGTCAGGCTCAAGGATGGCTTTACGAACTTCGTCAATTAAATCGCCGGCGTCGGTAAATTCCCGATAGACGCTGGCAAACCGTATATAGGCAACTTTATCGACCGACTTGAGATAGCGCATAGCGCTGTGGCCGATAAATTGAGAACTGACTTCTTTGTCAAACTGCTTGAAGATATCTTCTTCGATGCGGTCGGCGATTTCCTGAATCTTCTCGGCAGAGACAGCCCGTTTATAGCAGGCTTTCTGCAGGCCGCCGACGACTTTGGCACGGTCATAGGGGACGCGGACGCCGTCTTTTTTGATGACATTGAGCTTGACGCTTTCGCCTATCTTTTCGTAGGTGGTAAAGCGGCGGTCGCAGGCTAAACAATGCCGCCGACGCCGGATAATCCGCCCGCCTTCGCTGGAACGGGAGTCTATTACCTTATCCTTATCCTCTTTACAGTAAGGGCAACGCATGAAGCATCCATATTTAGATATCAATTACTATATATAGGCTGATTCAATCATAAGGACTATATGTGGTATGTCAATAAAATATTTTCAAAATTTATTGGAATGCTTTATAAAAAAGGAGCACCCGCCCGAATTCTGCTCCCATCTTGTCCGGGAATAAGGTCTGAACTGCCGCAGCGGTTATGCCCTGGCGGCTATAGCCAACGCCATTTTTTCCATGGCATCGCGTCCTTTGGTATGATTGCAGACCTTGAGCGCCTTGACCGCCTGCCCAATAAAATCACCGGCCGTCTGTCTGGCACAGTCCAAGGCGTCATTTTCATTCATTAACTTAACCCACTCTTGGCGGGACAGCTTCTTTACCAATTCCTGACGCTGTTTTGGCGTTTTGCCGGCCAGCGCGTAAATCATCGGCAGCGTGGGTTTTTCCATCGCCAAATCGCTGCCAAGTGTCTTTCCTTCGGTTTTGGCATTGCCGGCTATATCGAGAATATCATCGGTAATCTGAAAGGCAATCCCGACACAGTGTCCATACTGCCGCATCGCTTCGGCGACGGCATCGCTGGCGCCGCTGGCTCTGGCTGCCAGATAACTGCCTGCCGCAAAAAGACTTGCTGTTTTGGCGGCAATGATTTCCAAATACTCTTCGGCCGTCATTGACCAGTCTTTTTGACGGATATTCTGGAGCAATTCGCCCTGGCAAATCTGTTCAGCCGTCTCACCCAGCACAATAGAGGCTCGCTGGATTTTGATTTCTGAACCTGCCAAAAATGCCCGGCTCAACAGAAAATCCCCCAACAGCACCGCCGCCGTATTGCCCCATTTAACATTGGCTGTCGGCCGGCTTCGCCGCGTGGTCGCCTTGTCAATTACATCATCGTGCAGCAGTGTGGCGGTATGCACCAGTTCAACCATCACCGCCAAATCGATATGCTCATCCCGGATGCCGCCGCAAACCCTTCCAGTCAAAAGAATTATCGACGGGCGCAGCAATTTGCCGCTGCCGATGCCAATCGCTTCCAGCCGCTGACTGATATCCACATTGCGGACAATCAACCGATGTTTGAGACGGGTGCGAACCAATTCCAATTGCGGTTCTATCAGCCCCAGGCAATCCTGCACGGACGGATTCTCTATCGTTTTATTTTTATTGGTTTTAGGCTCTTGCATATTCAAAAAATCGCTGGCGCAGCAGCCGTGTAATTCGGCCGGGCTTGCCATCGCCTATAACCCGACCGTCAATATCAACAACCCCGATGACTTCAGCGGCCGTCCCTGTCAGGAAAAATTCATCCGATACATACAGGTCAAACCGCGTAAGATTTTTCTCTGCAACAGGGATATTCTCTTTCCTGGCAAGCCCCATCACCACTTGACGGGTAATCCCATCTAAAGAACCAGATTGGACTGGGGGTGTAAAAATCGTACCGTTTTTCACGATAAACACATTGTCGCCACTTGCCTCAGCCACATAGCCTTCATTGTTGTACATAATCGCTTCCCCAGCGCCGGCATCCACTGCCTCTATCTTCGCAAGCACATTGTTCAAGTAGTTAAGGCTTTTGACCTGCGGCGGGACCGTCATTGGATTCACACGACGAGTTGAGACGCTGACAACCTTCAACCCCTTTTCGTACATTTCTTCGGGGTACAGTTTGACATTGGCCGCAATGATGATAATCGAAGCGCGTTTGCACAGAAATGGATTCAGCCCCAAATCGCCTACACCGCGCGTCACCAGCAGACGGATATACCCATCCGACACAGAATTAGCCTTAACTGTGTCATCAATCGCCTTGTTCATTTCCGCAAGGTCGATAGGGATTATCAGGCGAATGGCCTTGGCGGACTCGTAAAGCCGCTTAAGGTGCGCATCCAGTTCAAAGACCTTGCCGCCATAGACCCGTATGCCCTCAAAGACCCCATCGCCATAAAGCAGGCCGTGGTCAAAAACGGATACTTTTGCCTGGTCTTTATCCAGTAATTCATGGTCGAGCCAAATTTTCATAAACACCCTTTCAGTGTCAATCCTGTCCGGCGGTCAGACGACAACCTTACCGTCGGCAAGGCGGATAACATGGTCTGCCTGCTTGGCGATTCGGTCATCGTGGGTTACCATCAAGATGGTTTGCCCCTGCTGATTTAATTGTTTCAAACTGTCTAAGATACCATGTCCTGTCTTAGAGTCAAGATTTCCTGTGGGTTCATCGGCTAAAAGCAGCGGCGGATTGTTAATTAATGCCCGCGCGATAGCCGCCCGCTGGCGTTCACCCCCGCTAAGTTGATAGGGTTTATGGGTAATCCGATTACTCAGCCCCATCTTGTCGAGTAAATCAAGGGCTGCTTTTTTGAACATCTTTTTTTGCATCATCCACGAAATCGGATTGCGGGCAATCATCGCCGGCAGCAGCACATTTTCGAGGATGTTCAATTCATCTAAAAGATGATAAAATTGAAAGACAAATCCCACCTGCCGATTGCGGAACAGATTCAATCGGCCGGCGCTCATTTGATTGAGGCGTGTGCCGGCAAATTCCACTATTCCCTGATCGGGTTTGTCCAATGCCCCCAGAATATGCAACAGGGTACTTTTGCCGCTGCCGGACGCTCCGACAATCACGGTAAAGTCCCCTTTTTTTAAGGATATATCCACACCTCGCAATACGGTCAGCGTTTGGACGCCCATCGGATAGGCTTTGTGAATATCACAGGCTTTTAAAAGCAATTCCATCATTTTCTCCTGAATCAAACCTGAGCTACCTGCAATGTTTTTACAGGGGATTTGAATGCCGCCCCAAGTCCCGGTATCAGCGCCCCCAGCAGGCAGGCAGCCACCGCCGCAAACCCGACAACCGCCAATAGCGCTGGACGAATATCGTTAGGGATTAAATCAATCGCATAGACCGCCCGATTCCATAACTGCCAGCCGAATTTGGCAAACAGCCACTGTTCGAGGTCGTTGATTTTATAAAGAAACAAACAGCCCGCCGCAATGCCCGCCGAAGAACCAATCAGACCAATCAGTGCGGCAAAATAAAGAAAGACCGAGACGATTCTGGGGCGGGATAAACCGACCGATTTGAGAATGCCCAAATCGCGGGTCTTGTGGCCGATAATCATATAGAAGACGACAAAAATGATAAACACCGTAATAACCGCCAACAGGCAGAACAAAAAGACAAGCATCAGTTGTTCTTTTTCCATCGGGGCGATGGCTTCCCGGCGGTCTTGCTTCCAGCTTCGCACCTGAACGGATGATAGCAGTTCGCCGTAAGGCTGCCCCTGTTTGGATTTGACAAAGCCGTCCCACAGGCGGCTGATTTGCTCTACGCCGTCGCGCAGCGAAACGCCATCCTTAAAACGGATATGAATCGCGCTGGAACGGGCAATCGGCGCATCCATACCGGATAATTGCCGTGCCCTGTCAATCGGCAGGTAAATCATCTGGCCATCTGGCTTGACCAAACCGGAAAAACTGTGGTCGGAATAATAAAACTCCATACTGCTGACGCTGTCGATGTCGGCACGCGCCAGGGCGCCCTTGGGGGTCAAGGGAAAAGAGCTGATGAGCAATTTCAGCTTCCAAGGCTGCTCATCTTCGATATGTTTTCCGGTGTCCTGGCGGCGCATAGAAACCAAATCAATTCCCAGCACACAGCCCGGCAGGCCGGGGTCATACGGCGGCTCAAAGACCTTGTCGGGATTTGCGGCGTGATAGCGGATGGTCTGATTGAACCCGGTAACATTGCCGTACTGGGCGGGGTCCAGGCCGAGATATTCGATGCCGCTATTCCAGGATGAGCCGACGGTCATCAATCCAACCCCATACACCGACTCGGCTGCGGCGGCAATGTTCGCCTGACCGGCAAGCTGTTGGATAAATTCGCCGGCATACGGAAAGCCGGTCAGCGACTCGGTACGAATGACACAATCGCCGACAAAGCGATGATTTTTCTGTTTGAAGTCTTCAACCAGTCCGGTCATCACACCCAGCACGACGATGACAATAAAGACACTTAGCGCTACGGCAGCACATGCCAGGGCGGAGATTTTTCGCCGCAAAAAATATCGCCAGGATAAAATCAGTTCAATCATCGTTATTCATACCGCAAAATTTTAACCGGTTCAACACGCGCGGCGGCGATGGCCGGCAGCACCGCACCGACGACGGCGGCAGCCATAGCCGCCGCACAAATACCTGCCGCCCAGTGCCAATTGACCTGGTCGGGAATCGTTGTGAACAAATAGGTACTGGCTTTCCAGATTTTCAGCCCGAATGCGGAAGCCAGCCATGCGTCGATTTTGTTGATATGCGTCGTAATCAGCCAGCCGCCGATGACGCCGCTGACCGTACCAATTCCGCCGGTTGCCGCCGCGAACATTAGGAACAATCCCGCCGCCGACAGCCGGGAGGCTCCGCAGCTTTTGGCAATGGCGATATCTTTTTGCCGTGTCAGGACAATCAGATAAAAGACGCAAAAGACCAGCAGGACGACGCCGCCGCTAACGACACCAAAGACCATCATCAGAACATCGAGCTGTTTGCGGTATTCGGCAATCATCACTTCCTGCATTTGGCCGGCGGTCATAATCGACGCCATGGACTTGCCGCCGCTGAATTGCCGCCAGGCCTGCTCGACAGCAGCCAAGGCGGCCTGTTCATCGGCGCCCGAACGCAAACGAATCTGAATCGTATCGGCCTGGGCAGGTTTGTCAGGATACAAACAGGCGCTGAGAGCCTCGATAGGCACAAAAACAAAATTCTGGTCAAATTCATAGACGCCGCTTTCAAACACATCGGCAATCGCAAACCGCAGCACCTTTCGGCTGAACCGCACAGCCTGAGAAGACCCGCCGGAATGGCTGTTGTCCTGAGCGGTGCCGGTGGTCAGGGCGGCCTTGCGCCCGATGGCAGAGGTGATTTCGGCTTTGTCGTACATATCTGTTTTCGAGTCGGGCGACGCCAGCAAACCAATCCCGACAAACCCGCCAATCGACCCATCGGCGGAGAAGGCAATGTTTTCCTGCGGCAGCGATTTCTGTTTGAGCAGCGCCTCTCGAATAGGACTTACCCCCATCGCCGATTGCAGGTCGATACCGCGCACCTGCGATGGACGCACCTGTCCGGGACCGCACAGTAAAAGTCCATTGGCTGTCAGCACCGGCGAGGCGGTTTGCACCTGCGGGATAGCTTCGATTGCCGCAACGAGCCGGGAATACTCCTCAAACGGCGCGGAGCGGACAAGAATATCGCCCAGATAGTTTTGGGCGCTGCTTTCAAAGGTCTGGATAAATCCGGTGAACAAACTGGCAACGGTAATCAGCAGTGCGCAGGACAGCATCACCGCCGCGGCGCTAAGCAGCACAATCCGCTTGCGGCACAAATAACGCAGACACAGAAATAAACTCCAGTACTTCATGGAAAAATTCTAAATAAGAAGTCAGAATACAGAAGGCAGAAGCCAGTTCTTAGACAGAACAGTTGATAGTTTAAAGTGCATAGTTGATAGAAAGATTTTTCCGCCACTACCAACTATAAACAATGAACTATAAACTAATCAGTCTTCTTTCTTTTCACTTTTTAATTTGAAAGTTTAAATTTGTTTAATGCTTATTCTTTTTGCTCTATTACTTCTTTGGTTTCCGGCCGCAGTTGCGGAAACAAAATCACATCACGGATGCTGGCGGCATTAGTCAGCAGCATCACCAGCCGGTCGATGCCGACGCCAAGCCCGCCTGCCGGCGGCATCCCATATTTCAGAGCGTGGATGAAATCCTCATCCATTTTCGCCATCGATTCTTCTTCCTTGAGCCCCTTGAGCTGCTGGCGGAAATTTTTTTCCTGCACATCCGGGTCGTTGAGTTCCGTATAGGCGTTGGCCACTTCCATGCCGGCGATATAGAGTTCAAACCGTTCGGCAAAGCGAGGGTCTCTCTTGCTCTGCTTGGTCAGCGGGCAAATCGCCGCCGGATAATCAATCACAAAAGTCGGATTGTTCAATGTCTGCTCTACGGTCTGTTCAAAGACCTCGTTAATCACGACCGCATCATCTTTATTGGACTCGTGAATGCCCAACTGGCGCGCCTTGCTGCGAACCGACGCGATATCTTCGATATCGCAGTCAGCGCATTCGGCAAGCAATTGCGAATAAGTCGCCCGCCGCCAGGGTTTTTGATAATCGATGTGTTTTTCCCCAAACGGCAGCAGCGTCCCAGGACAATGCTGTTCAATCAGATAGCAGGTCAGGTCTTCGGTCAGGCGCATCATCTCGTTGTAGTCGCCGCCGGCCTGATAGAGTTCCATCATCGTAAATTCGGGATTGTGCCGCGTGCTGAGCCCTTCATTGCGGAAATTGCGGTTAATCTCAAAGACTTTTTCCATCCCGCCGACCAGCAGCCGCTTGAGAAACAGTTCAGGGGCGATTCGTAAAAACAGCTCGATATCCAGAGCATTGTGATGCGTGATAAACGGCTTGGCCGCCGCACCGCCGGCAATGCTCTGCATCATCGGGGTCTCGACTTCGATAAATCCCCGCTGTCTGAGAAAATCGCGGATGGAAGCGACTAAGGCGCTGCGTTTTTTAAAGCGTTCCATCACCTCCGGATTTGCCCACAAATCCACATACCGCTGGCGATACCGCAAATCCGTATCGGACAACCCGTGATATTTTTCCGGCGGCGGCAAAAGCGCCTTGGCCAGCATTTCGACGCGGTCGGCCCAAATGGTAATTTCGCCGGTCTTGGTCTTGCCCAGTTGTCCCTGCGCCCATATCACATCGCCCAAATCCAGCAGTTTGATCATCGGCCAGCGGTCAGCCAGAAGCTGCTTGCTGAATCCGAGCTGAATATCGCCAAATGAATCGCGCACCGTCAGAAATATCAGTTTGCCGATATCCCGCAGCAGGACAATTCTGCCGGCACAGCGGGCGGTTTGCCCTTCGACATTATCCTGATAGCGCTCCTTGACGGCTTGCGACGGCTCGGGCGCTTCGATGGCGCTGCCGTACGGGTCAATGCCCATCGCGATCATCTGGTCGCGTTTCTCACGCCGCGGCTGCTCCAATTTATTATGTGTTTCAGACACAACAACATCCTTTCAAAGATGAATTATTTCTTTATCCCGCTGGCTGTTCGTACTTCGTGAACCAGGTTTGGGTCTGCCGGAAAAGACAGTGTCTTGCCTTCGGCGGCCAGTTTTGCCTGAGTAATCAACAGCGCCGTGGCCAGTTGCGGGTCAGAACCGAGCGTTTCCTGGAGCGTGTAATGTTTAGCCGGCGTCTTGCCGTCATCGTGATTGGCCTGCACCAGCACATCATTCGCCCGCTGGATATCGAGCATCCGGCGCAGTTCTGAACCAGTCATTTCCACTTCAACATCAGGAGCAATACCCCAGTCCTTGCGTCCCAGTTTTTCCATTTGATACCGGTTTTTGACCTGCTGATCGCTGGGCAAATGATAATAGGCGATGGTATATTTGAGCTGGGAACCGCCGCCGGTAAAAGGCGTAACAACCTGTACGCTGCCTTTGCCGTAGCTGCGCTGACCAACCAGGATCGCACGGTTGTGCTTGGGGTCCTGCAGAGCGCCGGCGACAATTTCCGAGGCGCTGGCAGAACCTTCGTTGATCAGCACCGTCAGCGGATAATCCGGATGCGTCCCCCAGCCATGAGCCAATTCGTATGTCGCAAATCCATGACGCGGATTACTCTTGACAATAACGCCCTCGCGAACAAACAAATCAACGACTTCGGCAGAGACGTTCAGATAACCGCCGCTGTTGAACCGCAAATCCAAAATCAGCGCGTTGAGCCCCTGCTTTTCGAGCTGCTTGAGTATTTTATCGCAATCCGTCCCGCTGGTCTCGGTAAAGGCGGTCATGCGGATATAGCCGATGCGATTGACCGGGTCTAATATCCAATCCCATTGTCCATCCGCATCACGCTGCCAGCCGCGAAGCGGCGCAACGGCAATCTTGTCCCGGACAATCGTTACATCCCAGACTTTATTGGACACCGGCCGGCGAATGGTCAACTGCACCTTAGTGCCTTTGGGGCCGGTTATTTTATCCACCGCACAAAAGATCGTCATCGGTTCGGTCGCTTCGCCGTTGACGGCAATGATTTCGTCGTCGGCATCCAGGCCGGCACGGTAAGCCGGCGAATCCGGCAGCAGACTGCCGATTTTCAGAACCCCCGTCGTTTTGGAAATTTCCACGCCGATGCCCGAAAACTGCTGCGTCATCGATTTTTCAAAATCCTTGACATTCCACGGCCAGACCAGATTGGTAAACGGATCCAGCGAGGACAACGCCCCTTCCGCAAAATGGGCGATAATGACGGATTCAGGCAATTTCAGCGAAACCGCATTGAGCGCCAAAACCGCATCGAATAATTCCACCGTGTCTTTGGCGCTGGGCTGTTTTTTCTCATTTTGTATCGGCTGCAGACCATCCAGCCCCTGATTCCATTTGGCAATCTGGTTGGGATCGGCAGACCAGGCTAATTTTTCCTGCGTGTGCGCCATCGTCTGTCCAAGCAGACGACAGCGCTCGATGGCCTTACAGTTCATCTGGAAATAATCAATCGGGCGGACATAATTGGTTTCCAGCGCCTGCAATGCACGGATCAGCATAAACGGTTCAATCCCCTCATAGCGCTCAACCGCCTTTTCGCCGCAGGTACTGTCTTTGAGGGACAGCTCAATCGAAGACAGGTCGCCGAGTTTTTCCGCCGAGTCCTTATAGGTCTTGTCGTCCTCATACAGCAGCATCAGCCAATAGGCGCCGTGGGTATAGGCGTCCACCCACTTGCCCTCTTTCTCGAATCGGGCGGCGTTGTGCCGTGCCTGTTCAATTATCCGCTGGACAAACGAATCTTCCATCAAATCCGGACAATCCGCCGTCGCATGGTCTTTGACGCGAATAACGGCAGCCAGTACCGCATCCACATCGTTGGGCTCAATCGTGCCGGATGACATTTTGTCTTTGAGCTTATCTTTGAGTTTGGCAACTTCGGCCAACTGCTCATCGACATCTTTTTGCCGCTGCACACGGCGGGATTGTTCCAGCGCCTGCTGCTTGCTGACAATGACTTCCAATTGCCCCAGACGCGGGTCGGCGACGGGGGGATTTTTTTCCAGAGACTGTCGGGCGGCTGCAAAATCACCCACCCAGACGGCGTCAAACGCCGGATCGGACGCCGCACCGGCTGCCTTTGAGGGATCTTTTTTCAGCGCCGACGCATTGGGCTCGACGATTTCCAGACCGGCCGCCCTGCAGGAAAACGACAGACCCACGAAAAACAATACCGCAATCCGCACCAGCAGCCCGCTTTTACACTGTCTTAGTTGACTCATTCAAATCCCCATAAAAAACCGCACTGCGGCACCATGCACAACCACGCTGCCGCAGGCGGATTCTGTCTTTTTTTTGTCGTCCGGTTCCTACAGACATTCGGCGGCTTTGCCGGCACAGCCCAGCACGCGCAGTTTGTGCTTGACCATCTGTTTGATGGCTTCGCGAGCCGGCGACAGGTACTTGCGAGGGTCAAATTCGCCGGGCTTTTCAGCAAAGACCTGACGAATTTTTGCCGTCATCGCCATACGCAAATCGGTATCGATATTGACCTTGCAGACGGCCATCTTGCCGGCTTTGGTAATCGCGTCTTCCGGCACGCCCATCGCATCGGGCATCTTGCCGCCGTACTTGTTAATCAGGTCTTTGAATTCCGGCAATACCGAGCTGGAACCGTGCATCACCAGCGGAAAGCCCGGCAGCAGTTTTTGAATCTTTTCGACCACGTCAAACGCCAGCTTCGGAGCGGTTTTGAACTTGTAAGCGCCGTGGCTGGTGCCGATAGCCACCGCCAGCGAATCGCAGCCGGTACGCCCGACAAAGTCCTTGACCTGGGCAGGGTCGGTTAAGTGCGCCATCACATCATCGACGCCGGCAACGTGTTCTTCGATGCCGCCCAGTTGTCCCAGTTCCGCTTCGACGACCACGCCGTGCTTGTGTGCATAGTCAACAACCTGCTTGGTCAGCTTGACATTTTCCTCATACGGGTGATGCGAGGCGTCAATCATCACGGAGGTAAAGCCGTCATCGACGCACTGCTTGCAGATTTCGAAGGTGTCGCCGTGATCCAAATGCATACAAATCGGAATGTCCGGATTTTCTTTGACGGCAACATCAATAATCGCCCGCAGATAACTCATCTTGGCGTAGTCCCGGGCGCCCTTGCTGATTTGCAGGATCAGCGGAGCCTTTTCTTCGGCAACCGCTTCCACGATGCCCTGCGTGATTTCCATATTGTTGACGTTGAACGCGCCGATGGCGTATCCGTTTTTGTACGCCATCTCAAACATTTTCTTGGTTGATACCAGTGCCATACGGTCTCCTATAATAAAAAAAGTTAAACATTTTATTTTTTTGACTGCTGTGTCAATTTTTTCAACCGATTAATTTTCCCGCACCATGCCGACCAGGCTGCCATAGCGCCGTTCGCCCAGCGTCAGCTCATCAACGCCCTGCGGCCACAGGCTCAGCGAAAACGATTGACGGTCCAGCGTCTGGTCGATTGAAAAACCCATCGCATAGAACAGCCGGTGATACTGACGCACCAGCGCCACATCCGTACTGACGCTCCTGCCGAAATCAAAGTTGTACTCTTCGGCCACCGTAATCCAGTAGCGGCTGGCAAGCTGATAGGTAATCGCCCCGACAACCGAATGCGAACCCTGTTCATAAATATCATCCTCCGGCGAAGAAACGATGATCGGGCGCAGATACCGGCTGCCCAGATAAAGACTCATATCGGGATGTACATACCGCGACACGCCGGCATTGAGCTGCTGCACATTGCCGCTGCGGATATCATAGTTGGCATCACCCAGAATCGCCGTCGTTTCGCTCAATTTCCATTCGGCGCTGCTGTTGACCGAATCGCGAACCATCCCGAAATACTGGTCGTTGCGCCGCATAAATACCGGTATCGACGGGTTGTTAAACAAAAACATCGATGGACCATACGTGTTCGGCAAGCCAATGTCGTCTTCAGCGTTTCGGCTGACAAAGGTCGTATCGACATCCCATCGCAGCCAATCCACCTGCCGGCGGTTGGCGCCCTGTCCGCGATGCGTCTGCCACCGCTGCGACAGGCCGAGATTAAACACATCCCGCATATCGATGCCGGTCTCGGTCTGCCCAAACGCGGCCGCTTCGGCGTGCGGCACTGCAATATGACGAATCCCGTCGATGTCCCACAGACGGGAACTAAACGATGAATATTCTTTCCAGAACATCGTCGAAGTGCGAACGCCTGTCTCGCCGAGCATCGCATTGCGGTTGTATCCGGTATCCCTGCCGCTCAGCGACAAATCATACCCATCCTGGTCTTCGTAGGCGTATGTTCCAGCGACATAAGGCGTTACCCGCAGTGTTCCGAACAGCAGCGGAAAATCCACCTCCTGCCGCGTGCTGCCGAAGGTATAAAAATCCGTCGAGCCGCGCTGTGCCGCCGTCAAGTCCTCATCATAGCGGTCGCGAAGCCGGCTGATGCGGTTGTCGCTGTACCAGGTCAGGGAGTGATTCCACAGCGATTCACCCGTGCGGTGGTATTCCACCGTCGGCAATTCTTCAGTCGTATTCTCAAAATCATTGATGCGGACTTTGCCCAAAAGCGACAGCGCCCAGTTGTCGCGCTGCTGCTTGAGATGAATCAGCGTCTCCTGATCCTTGTCGGTATAAAACTCGTTGCGATACAGGGACTCCATAAAGTTTCTGTCGGACAGATAGCCGATTTCCGTGGTCAACTGCCAGTCATCGGGCAAAAATTGCCGATTGCGCCAGCTCAGCCGTCCGCGGGTTTCGGTATCCGGCTCCAAATTCTCACGCGAGTTGATGTCGCCCAAATCATCCTTGCCCTTGTCATACATCACATAGCCGACAAAGTCGCCATAGGAATTGTCGAACTCATACTCCGAAGCGACGCCGCCGCCGGGACCCCGCTCGGAAAAATAATCCGCCTTCAATCGCGTATCCATGCCCGCAGGCTCTTTTAAGCCCAGCAGGCGGAACAGATACCACTCTGTCTCAACTGCCGTGCCGAAGTCCGAATCATTGCTGACCCGAAGTTTGCTGATAGGCAGTTCCGGACGCACAAAATTGGTCCGCAGCTTCGGCCACTTGAATATCGCAAAGTCGTGATATTTCACATCCACATCGTACAAGGTGCCGTCATAACTCCGCGCTGCCGTGTCTGTGCCGCCGGCAGCCGACTGGCGCTGCTCAACCGCCTCTTCCGTCGTCAAGACCATCCTGGCGGCATTGGCTGATATTTGCGGCATATAAAACTCACTGCTGGTCAGCGTTACTTTTTCCGCCTGAAACATCGACGCCCCAGCCTGACGAAGCCGTTGGGCGGACAGATAAATCGGCAGGCCGCGTTTTTCGTCAAACGCACGCATCGATGCATTGACAATGACCGCCTGACGATTGACAAAATCATAATAAATCTCATCGGCGCGAATCGTCCGATTGGAATCGTTCATCACAATGTTACCGCGCAGATACACCGACTCGATCCGCCCTTGGGCAATATCGCGGCCATCCTGCTGATTGGACAGCTCAAATTGTCCCGTCTGATAAAAAACAACGGCGCTGTCGGCTTGAAATTCGACCAGACTGTCCTGGCTTTGACGCTGCCACAAATAAAACCGTCCCGATATCGTAATGACATCCTGCCCGCCGGCAAGCGTCATCTTTTCGATCGTCGGTATCGGATCCCACACTGCGGAAATATGCACCGGATACAGCATTTTCGGTTCGACAGCCGGACGACTCTTTGCCGTTGCGGGCAGATTGGGGTCAACCAACTCTACTGCCGATATCGTCGCTGCCGGCGTCTCCGACTGCCTACCCGTCCAGTCCCAGGGCGCAATCGTCGGCACCATTGCCGAATCCGGCACCACAGGACCATCCGACATTCCGGCAGAGGCATCGACGCCTCGAACATACAGCGGCAGCGCATACAGACGGTCGCAATCCAAAAACGCCTGCGCATCGGCAGTCGTAAATACCTGCCCTGTCACCAAAAACCGAACCACCAGACTCTGGCCGCCTTCCATCACCACCTGGCTGATTGGCGTCGTCTTGGAACGGTTGCCGCGGCTGACACTGACCTGCTCTTCCAGGTACACACGAGCCTGGTAATACGCCTGAGAGGCAAAGCCCGGTTCGGCAAAGCCCTGCGATTCCAGCCACACCACCGCCGACCGGCTCGACAGCCGATTGTCGCCGATGGTCATCGAAAATCCGTTCTCGAATACCATCACATGCTGGTTGTCCACCTCGGTCTTGCGGCAGACGGACACCTGGGGCGCAGCCAGATACAAATCCTGCCCGGCCAGCATCAATGCTGTATCCTGGCCGGAATCGCCCCATAATGCCGTGCAGCACAGCACGGTGGTCAAAAAACATCCTGTCATCATTGCCCGCATCTTTGACTGTTAATTTGGGTAATTTCGGTTATGCCGGCACAATCTCCTGCCAGCGACAGGGAATCTCCCTGCTCTATTTGGGGAGATTATAGCCGTTTTCAACCCCAATGCTACATAAAAAAGGCAAGAACAACAACCAAATATGGACTTTATGAGGCCGTAGGGATGGTTGCGCCCACGCAGATCTGCCTCTATCGCAGTTTCAAAACAAATGCCGCTGCGTATTGGCGATCACAAACCCGTTTTTCAGCAACAAGTCCCGATATTCATCCCGATTGACACGCTCAAAATCCCCAAAGCTTGGCGGTGATTTCCACATTCCAATACCCATCATAATTCAAAATCGTCAGGTCCAAATCCTTAAACAACAGCAGCCCTCACCCCATTTAATTTATAAAAATAGCAAAGACTTTTATCTGAAAATACCACTTATAGTGTGTAGACAGGCGTACCTCGAAGCCATAACATTCAGCGCTATATGGCAAAAGACAAACAATCTCCAGAGCATATTAAATATTACTTCGGCAAGCAGGTTCGCAAAAGAAGAACCGCAATGGGTCTGTCCCAAAAACAGCTCGCTTTCGAGTCAGGCCTGCACAGAAATTACATCGGCTCCGTAGAACGCGGGGAAAGAAATATCTCCATAGGGCAGTTCGATCCTTTTGATGGATTGTTTAAATGAAAACCAATAGAACAAGGATTACAATGTCAAAGTTCACAATTTATTATAGAGATGAATTTTCAATATCTGTAATGGCGGAAAATGAAAACGAAGCGGTTAAACTTGCAGAAAAAGCATCTTATTGGAAAAGACTCACCATGCTGCGGCAAAATGATATAGTTATACAAAAGGATTTCTACGAAGAAGAGGCAGATGACTGCCCCGACTGTGGAAGTAAGCTTGTGTACATCGTCCCAACAGTCAGACATTGCAAAAGATGCAGCTACTACGAAATAGATTGCCCCAATTGCGGCTCAAATTTATTTGACAGTTATTGTTGGTGGTGCAAGTATAAAGAGCCTGGATATGTATCTCGGGATGAACTGATCAGTTGATTAGAGGCTGCTTTTTGTAATAGCCCAACTGGCACCTTTATTTCCCGATAAATTCCTGGGTCGCTATCTCCGACGATATCTTCAAATATACGGTAACTGTCCGTAAATGACAGATCAATCGAGTTTAGGCCGCCCTGATCCGCAGTTTTCACAGACCTTACATTTGATAAGATTTTTACCGTCGCCGTCAAACACCTTCTGTGTTATCGCTTTCTCTTTACATCGACCACAGACAGTATAACCATCGTCACATTCATTGGGAAATTCCAGATTGACAAGTTCGGGGTCAAAGTATTCGGTACTCATGTACCTGTTAAAGATGTCATTGACAACAGCGGAAACAACAGGGTAATTGTTTTTTCCATACATACTTTTAATTTCCTGCAGAGTCGTCTGGTCTATACAAATTGTCATATTCACTTGCCGCATAAACACCTCCGTCTAATGGTTGTCTTTAGGGCTAAATACAGTTTTTTCTCAATGTATTTTGATAGAAGTCATCCCAAAACCCTCCTGAGGAGAATAAGGATACAGCCAAGCTG
>CAZICJ010000049.1:0-20667 GCA_964537635.1 uncultured Pirellulales bacterium | reverse complement strand
TCATATATCGGCTCTTACTCACCTAATAATTGAGGTTTTGGGATAGGTTCTAGTTAAGTTAGACGGACAGCTTTGAAAAGACAACGGTTCGGATGGTTGCCTGGTCGGGTGTTTGGCCGGTAAAGATGCGGTATTGTGCCATAGCCTGACGGATAAACATTTCGGCGCCGTTGATGGTTTGGCAACCTGCCGCCTGTGCCTGCCGCAGGAACCGCGTCTGCAGCGGGGTATAGACCGTATCAAAGACCATCATGTCTGGGCGAAATTGCTTTGCTGCCATCGGCGTTGAATCCACATCCGGCGTCATTCCCATACTGGTACAGTTAATCACAATATCGGCGTCGATATCCGCCGTCGCATCCAGACAGGCAGCACGACAGCCGAACTCATCGGCCAGTGCCTTTGCCCGTGTCAGGGTGCGGTTGTAAATCGTAACCCGCGCCCCCGCATCGACCAAACCGGCCACGACCGCCCGCGATACACCGCCTGCGCCAAGCACAGCCGCCTTCTTTTGATGCAATTGATGCGGCAAGATGCCCATCGTTTCGGTTAGGGCATTGATTGCCCCCAGATAATCGGTGTTATAGACGCAAATACGGCCGTTGTGTTCGATTTTGATGGTGTTGGATGCCCCAATGGTTTCAGCCAGCGGCTCGACATAGTCCCCGTGCGAGCGGGCGTAATCCAGTACGTTGGCCTTGTGCGGCATCGTTACGCTAAAGCCGCGAAAATCAAATTCAGGCCGTTTCAAGACTTCCTGCATGAACACCGTAAAGCCGGCATTGTCATTCTGTACCAGCCAGTGCAGATAGAGGGCATTGCGCCCATCGCGGGCAAAACATTGGTTGAAAATTGCCGGGCTCAGTGAATGAGACACGGGGTCGCCGATAACGCCCAGTACCTCCGTTTGCCGATTGAGGATGTCCCAGCGGTAGAGTTCTTTGAGAGCCTGAATTGTCGGCTGGCCCGGTGCGGTGGACTGGGAGTCATCCAGAGCCGCAAAGGTCAGGAATGAGCCGAATTTTTTTGCCAGGATGCGGCTGACCTGGCCGGCAGCCCCCATCGCAAAGACAATTGCATCCCCCTGTCTGCGGCAGAGTAAATCCCAGCCGGCAAAACAATCGCTGATATGTTTGGCGGTATAAATCAGTTTGGGGATTGCTGCGGGCATTGCCGCCGTGATGGTCTCATACAATCTGCCAATATCCTCGAATGCCCCGCTAAATTGATGTGACGACAAAATCAGTCGTGTGCGGCAGTGTGCATCGAGCGCACGGCATAGCGGTTCTCTAACAAAGGTGTGCCGGAAATTTGCAAACTCGCAATCGATATACTCCGCACCAGCATCAATTGCCTCCAGCAAAACAGCCGTTCGCAGGTCCTGAGGCCAGTTGCCTACGCCGCCCTCGGCGCTGTCGCGGCAGGTGACAATCACCGGCAGCCCCAGTGTTCTGGAAAAATCTACCATATGGCGGACGGATTGCGTGTCAAGGTGTTCCAGATAGTCGGTGCGCAGTTCCAGCATCTGGGCGCCGGCAGTCTTGGCTGCCAAAAGCCGCTGTTCAAATTGCGATACGGTGGATGCCTGAATGGAAACTGCCAGGTAAGTCATATTGATGACAATACCCGGCTGGGGTGTTTTTTTCAACAAAAAAGCCCCGGATTTCTCCGAGGCTGTCGTTGTTAATGTGTATTTTACTACAGTGTTGGTGCGGGAGCTGGAGCCGGAGCGGGTTCTGGTTCTGGAGCCGGGCATGTCTTGCCGCAAGTCTTGTCAGGAGCGGGAGTTTCTTTCTTTTCACATCCCTTGTCTTCTTTATCCTTGCATCCCTTTGCTTCACATTTTTTGCACGTGCATGCACTTCCGTCTTTGCATTTGCAGGTGCATTCTTTGTTGTCGCAACAGCCTTTGTCATCCTTTTTCTCGCAACACTGGCCGTCTTTCTTCGCACAGCCGTCTTTGCTGCAATTAGCGACAGCGATCGAACTCGTCAGGATTACTGCCGCCATTGTGCTTGCTAACCATTTTAAGCTTGTCATTGTGATACTCCTTGAATTCAAAAAGTTAATTTTTAATAGAACTGCCTAAATGTACGCAGTCATTCAACCAAAGTTCTCAATTTTCCAAAAAATCTCCAAATGGCGAAAAACGCTCAAAAATTCAACCCAAAGCCATTGGCTTTACGATAAGTAATTATGATAGGCTAACCGCAAAAACAATTATTGCACAAAAAAGAAAAAAAATGAGTCAAGAAAAATCAAATTGGAAGCCTAATATTAAAATAACAGGTATTATATGTCTGTTTTTTCTATTATTTGGGCTTTCTGGCTGTACCGACCCGTATGCCCCCAGGATTGTCAGTCCGATAACATCTTATCCCAAGACTGCCGGCCAGTCCATTCGCGAAAATAAACTGGATTACTACCAGCTCGGCAGCGGCTCAGAGGTTATTATGGTCATTGCCACGATTCACGGCAATGAGTGGGCAGGGACGCCGCTGGTCGAGAAACTGACCTCCTATTTGCAGAAAAACAGGTATTTGTTGGCCAATAAGTCGGTCATTATTATCCCCGTCGCTAATCCGGATGGTCTGGCCGCCAGAACCCGCTACAACGCCAATGGTGTTGACTTGAACCGCAATTTCCCAGCGGAAAACAGAATTAATAATGAGGAAAACGGCTTGGCACCGCTATCTGAACCGGAATCCATTGCCTTGTATGATTTGATTGGCCAATACCGTCCGGTGCGGATTTTGAGCATCCATCAGCCGCTGGCCTGCATCGATTATGATGGGCCGGGCGAGAAAATAGCCGACAATATGGGGTTTGTCTGTGATTTGCCGGTGCGAAAACTGGGCAGCCGGCCTGGCTCACTGGGGTCGTATGTCGGTCTGGAACTGGGAGTTCCGATTATCACGCTGGAATTAAGACCCGCCGACCATCTGTTAAGTCCTGACGAATTATGGGACAAGTACGGCAAGGCGATGCGGGCGTTTGTGGTCTATCCGGAAAAACTGTGGTAAAACGGCAGGGGAGTTAGACGCCAAACCGTCCGGGGATTTTCTGACTGCAATCGGGGCAGCAGCCCGCCGAAATTGCATTTTTCACAATCCGATAGCCTTCTCGCACAATCAGCGGTTTTGCGCACTGATGGCAAAAGGTGGATTCGCCGCGGCTGGCCGGCATATTGCCTGCATAGACATACCGCAAGCCTGCCGCTTTGCCGATATCCATTGCCGCATCGAGGCTTTGGGGCTCGGTTGGCTTGACTGCGGTCATTTTGTACTGCGGAAAAAACCGGCTGATATGCCAGGGGATGTTCACGCCTGCACAGTCTGCCAGGAACTTCGCCATCGCCTCAAGTTCCGATGGGCTGTCATTTTTGCCCGGAATCAGCAGCGTTGTGATTTCCATCCAGATATCGGTCTTTTGGGCAATATAGCGAATCGTTTCCAGTACCGGCTCCAGATGGGCTTTGCATAAATCCCGATAGAACTCCTGAGAGAATGCCTTTAAGTCCACATTGATTGCATCCAGCCAGGGCGTCGCCCGCTCGATTGCCTCGATGGTCATAAAGCCGTTGCTTACAAACACACTGGCAAGCCCGTGCCTGCGGGCAAGCAGGGCGGTTTCTTCGCACAATTCCCAAAACACCGTCGGTTCGGTATAGGTATAGGCGACGCTCTTACAGCCCGTCTGGAGCGCCGCATCGACAATCTGCTGCGGGCTGTAATCGCCGCCGTCAATATCGCCTGTTAGCGGTGATTGGCTGATTTGCCAATTTTGACAAAAGACGCATTGAAAATTACAGCCGGGGGCGGAAATGGAAAATGTTTTTGTGCCGGGCAGAAAGTGAAACAGCGGCTTTTTCTCAATCGGGTCAGGATTGGCGGCACAGACCTTGTTGTAATTGAGGCTGTATAAAGTGCCGTCGATATTTTTGCGGACATGGCAGCGCCCCGTTGCTCCCGAGGCAATCACGCAGTGCCAGTTGCACAGGCCGCAGCGTACCTTGCCGCTTTCAGCCTTTTCCCACAGCAGGGCTTCTTTTAATTTCGACGGTTCCATTGGATTTCTCCGCGCCGATTACAGACTGTCGGCAAGCAGCTTGATTGGATGGATTACGGTGCACCCGGTCAGATGTTCTATCTGCATCTTGCAGGCTGCGCATTCGGTCACAATAATATCCGGATTCAGCAGGTCGATTTTCGCTTTCAATTCCTGACCGACCGCATCACACAGTGTTCGATTTTTTTTCTGCATACCCGCGGTTCCCGCCAGTCCGCAGCAGCCGCCGGCGATATCCGAAACCTGCGCACCAAGGCGGCCGAATAATTCCAGCGTGTCTTTGGCGCCATTAAACGACCGCAAGTGGCAGGGGGCATGGTAATAGATTTTCTTATAGTCAAGCGGCTTGATGAGCTGGAACTGTTTTCCTGGTTGATTCAAATAGTCCATCAACTCGACTGCTGCCGCCGAAATCTGTTCGGCCTGTTCGGATTTGAACAGCAGACTTAATTCATCTCGCAAAAACATCGCAGCGCTGGGTTCCGAGCAGAGTATTTTATATCCCTTTTGCACCCAGGGCAATAACTGGCCGATGTTGTATTCCATATCGCGGCGTGCTTTATCGATATTGCCATAGACAAACGCGGGCATCGGGGCAGGACGCTGCGGCGGCAGCACCACATCCACATTGAACGACCGCAGCACTTTTAATACGGATAAGCCCAGTGAATGGTCGTTGTATCGTGCAAAACTGTCCACAAAATACACCGCCTTATCCGATGGATCGGGTATTGGCGGCAACTGTGACAGATACGCCTTTGCCTTGTGCATAAATGACCCGCGTTCAAAGGATGGAAATGAGCGGCTGCGGTCAAAGCCCAGCGTCTTTTCCAGCAGCAGCCGTACCAGCCCGATTTGCATTATTCGATTGCTCAGCGGGGCGAAGGCGCTTGCCAACACGCTCATCAGGCGATTTTCCGACAGGGCGTATTCGGTGATGGTAAAGCCGCTGTATTTGGCGATCTGCGCCCGTGCCTCGACAATCAGCCGCGACATATCGACGCCGGCCGGACATTCCAGCGTACACATTTTGCAATTGATGCACAATGACAGGATGTCCTTGAACTTGTCGGCCTGCCCGTCTTCGATAGCCGTATGCCAGTTTGCCAGCAGATTGGCTTTGCCGCGCGTGCTTGCCAATTCCTCGCCGGCCGCCCGAAACACCGGACACATTCGCCCCTGTCCGCCTGCCAGACAAACGCCGCAACCGTTGCATTGTTCGATTTCGCATCGCAGATTTTCCGCCCCGATGGTTAATTCCGTCCGATAGCCCTTGGCGCCGGCCAGCGCCGCCGGACGCAGATTTTTTTCCATCGCCTCCGGATCGGTGTTGATAATCTTGCCGGGATTGAGTATGCCGACGGGGTCAAAAATCCGCTTGATGCCGCATAGAAGCTCGTAGTATTCTTTGCTGTACTGACGCTCGATAAACGCTGCACGCACCAGTCCATCCGCATGTTCGCCGCTGATAGTACCGCCCAGCGACCAGGCCAATTCAAACACCTCATCGGCAATTTGCCGCATCCGGCGGATATCATCCGGATTGGTCAAATCCAGATAGGGACGCAGGTGCAATTCGCCATCGCCGGCATGGCCATAAAACGCCGCCGGAATCTGATGCCTGCGGCAGATTTGTTCCAGGCCGGCGATGTACTCATCGAGCCGAGCCGGTTCGACGGATGTATCTTCGACAAACGCCACCGGATGGCGCAACCCCTTTTGGCGGTTGAGCAGCGGGACAGCATCCTTGCGGCTCTTCCAGAGTTTTTGCTGCACCGCTTTGTCTAATACCGTCATTGCTGCCTGTGATAATGTTCCCACAGCCCCAACCGTTGCGGCGAGTTTTTGCGACACCTGCGCCGCATCATCGCCGACCTGTTCGACCAGCAGCGTCGCAATACAGTTGGCAGGCAGAATATCGCGATAATGCGGCATCGCATCCAGCGCCATTTTTATCAGTTCCTTATCCATCAATTCGCAGGCTGAAGCGCCCGTCTGCACAATGACGGGTACGGCTTTGGCCATCGCCGCAAAGGTCTCAAACTCAAACTGCACCAATCCGGCCGCTGTCGGCACATCGACGGTTTCCAGCTCGATTTCTGTAAAAACCGCCAGCGTTCCCTCGGAGCCTGCCATCAGGCGGGCAAGGTCAATCTGTCCATCTTGGCAAATGCCTTCGATGGAATAGCCGCAGCGGTTGCGGTGGGTTTTCGGCTGGACTTTGGCAATCAGTTCGCTTTGCCCCCCAAGCAGTGCAATGCATTGCGAGACAATATGACGCAGCACGGGATTGGCAATATCCTGCGGGCGCATCGCGCTGGTCAGTTCGAAAACCGACCCATCATACAGCACGCCGCGCACCCGGCGGACATACTTGGCGATATAGCCGTATTGCAGCGAATGGGCGCCGGTGGCGTTATTGGCAACCACACCGCCGACAACCGCCCGATTGGAACTGGATGGGTCGGGACCGATTTTCTTTTTGTATTTCGATAAATGCTGATTGAGCGTGTCCAATACAATACCCGGTTCTGTTATCACCCAGGAGCCGTCAGGGGCGGTTTGGACAATCTGGTTCATATATCGGCGGCAATCAATGACGATGCCGCTGGTCAGTGATTCGCCTGCCAGGCCGCTGCCGGCGCCGCGGGCGGCGATGGGGATGCGACTTTGTGCCGCATAGCGAACCACCGCGACGACATCAGCCTCATCGCGCGGACTGACCACACACTGCGGACGAATGCTGTAGATACTGGCATCCGTACTGAAAGCGATGCGGTTAAAGACATCTATCCGCACATCGCCCCGCACCTGACGCGACAATTCCGACCCTATTTGTTCTGCATTTTTTTCCATCCCGTCGATTCCTTTGTCTCTAATAATACCGCATTGCGGCATAAAATACAACCGCGACGATAATTTATCCTCCTTGATTTTTTACCTAAATCAGCGTAGGATTGAGGAAAATGATAAGGTGAAGTTTAGAATGTTTGATTTATTCGCGATGGGCGAGGCGCTGGCGGCATTTGTAGTTTTACTGCGGCTGAAGGTCAAAATCGGCCTGGCAATGGTTCTGTCGGCGTTTGCTCTGGAAATCCTGCTGGCCGTCTGGCCGGCACAGATAATCCGCGTCTTTGTCGGCGAGTTCAAAACCCTGCCGTTTGGACAGACCACCGGATTTTTATTCATTTCACTGGCATCCCTGCTGACTTTTGTCAATATCCTTGGGCGGGCGATGAAAGAGACGGGTGTTTCCGATCGGCTGACCGATGCGGTGCAGGGTCTTTTCAAAAGCCGCCGTGCCGCTTTGTGTGCGATTCCTCTGCTGATGGGCCTGCTGCCGACGCCGGGCGGCATCATGCTGTCGGCGCCGATGGTGCGCGACCTGGGCGATGCTATTGGCGTCAGCCGGACACGGTGTGCGGCGATCAATTTTTTCTTTCGCCATCAGTGGGAGATGATTTGGCCGCTGTTTCCTTCTATTCCGCTGATACAGGGAATGCTGGGCGTCTCCGCTTTTGCTCTGCTCAAATACAACTGCCTGCTGACGCTGTTCGGCCTGACCGGCGGGGTGATATTTTTACTACTGACCGGCATTCCTCCCAAAGGTGCTTCTGCCGCACCGCGCCGAAATTGGTTTCAAAGTTTGTGGTTTTCCCTTGCGGCATTCTGGCCGATTGCGCTGGTTGCCTTGCTGTATGCCGTATTCAACCTGACGCCTGCCGTCGGGCTGCTGATTGCCATTGTCCTTTTTATGCTGTCACAGAAATGCCCTCCATCCCAGTACGGGCGTCTGTTTCGCCAGGGCTTCGAGCTGGATTTGGTGCTGCTGATTTTCGGAGCACTGCTGTACAAACTCAATCTTCAGGCGGCCGACAGCGTCAATTCCATCGTGGCGTTTTTTAGCCAAATTCATCTGCCGCCGGCGGCGCTGCTGTTTATCCTGCCGATGATTGTCGCGGCGGTAACCGGCCTGACCATGCCCACTGTCGCCATTACTTTTCCTCTGCTGATGCCCTTTATCGGTACCGGCGCCGATGCCCATATCGGCTTGCAGACGCTGGCTTTTTCAGGTCTGCTTACAGGGCTGTACCTGACGCCGGTGCATCTGTGTCTGAGCCTGTCGGCCAGTTATTTTGATGTTCGGCTGGATAAACTGATTGCCATTTTAATTCTGCCCGTTGCCTGTCTGGCCGCCGCCGGCATGATCGCCGCTTTTTCGGCTTATTGAGCGGCCGTGCCGTCCGCAGCGGATTAAATTGCGCGGGCCTGTAATTTACTTGAAGTAACAGAGGATTTGCACTATATTGGGCTGCGTGGCAATAAATGAGGATATAGCGTTGGGTAAAAGGGTCGATAAAAAAATCTCTGACACGACTCGCCAGATTGGTGTAATCGGAGCAGGTATTTCGGGTATCACTGCCGCCTGGCTGTTGTCGCGGCGATATTGCGTTACTTTGATTGAAAAAGAATCTCAGCTTGGCGGCCATGCACACACCCATTTCCTTGAAGGCGGACCGGATGCGGGAACCCCGATTGACATGGGATTTATCGTCTTGAACGACCGTAACTACCCGACCCTTCTGTCCCTGTTTGACCAATGGGGCGTCCGCGTACAGAATTCCGATATGTCCTTTGGATTTAAAGATGAAGAATCCGGTTTTTATTACTCCAGCGATGTCCCCCGCGGCTTATTTGCGCGTCGGCAAAATCTGATTTCCCCCGCTTTCTGGCGGCTGTTTCGGGATATCTTCCGGTTTAACCGTATTGCTGCCAAAGAGTTAAAAACGGGTTCGGGGCTGGCGGGTCTGACCTTGGGGCAGTTTCTGAAAAAACACGCGTTTTCCAAGGCGTACACGGATTTTCATATTGTTCCGGTCAGCGCTGCGGTCTGGTCAACGCCAGCCGAACACATCCTTGATTTTCCGGCCGAGTCGATTCTTCGTTTTTATGACCATCACGGCTTATTGACACTAACCCGCAGGCCTCAATGGAAGACTGTGGCCGGCGGCAGTGTTTCCTATGTTCGGGCATTCGAAAAGCAGTTTCAGGGAGTCATCAAAAAAAACAGCCCTGTCCGGCATGTCAAACGACTGGCCGACAAAGTCCAGGTTATATTCGAAGATGCCGGTGAAATGGATTTTGACTGTGTCGTACTTGCAACTCATGCCGATGTCAGCCGCAAGCTTTTGGTGGACCCGCAGCCCGAAGAAAGCAGACTGTTGGGCAAATGGACCTACACGCAAAACCGCGTAACTCTGCACACAGACATTCGGGCGATGCCTCCGCGCCGAGCCGCCTGGGCAAGCTGGAGTTATGTCCGGTCGGGCGGAAAACATACAGAACCATTGATGACGATGTCTTATTATATGAATCGATTACAGAGGCTTAAAACGCAAAAAGACTATTTCGTCACCTTAAACGGCGACGGCTGGATTGACCCGAATCAACGCATTAAGTCCGTCGTATTTGACCACCCCTGCTACACCTTTGACTCGCTTGGTACGCACGCGCAATTGGATAGTCTCAACGGCGCCGGCCGCATCTTTTACTGCGGGGCATACTGCGGTTTCGGGTTCCATGAGGATGGAGCCCGCTCAGGACTTGCCGTCGCCCAGAAGTTTGGGATTGAATTATGAACTCGCAGATTTTAACTGGAACGGTATCGCATGGCCGCCGCTGGCCTCAGAGCCATCACTTCTCGTACCCGGTCTATTTCTATCGATTCGACCTGAATGAATTGGCGCAGTTGGACCGGACGATTCCCGGATTTGGGTACAATCGGTTTTCCATCGTTCGCATGGACGACAAGGATTACCTGTGGCCCGGCAGTCAGCCCCTTGCGGAAAAGGTTGCAGCCGTCCTCGAAAAAATAGGTTATACGGAGCCGATACACCGCATCGAATTGATCAGTTTTGCAAAGTATTTCAACATGATTTTTCGGCCTGTGAGTTTCTTTATCTGCTATAATCAGGCAAATCGCTGTCAGCTCATTCTGGCCGAGGTGCATAATACATTCGGGGAAACCTATTTGTATGTTCTCAAAAATCCCGGCCGGCAGTCCGACACCCTGTGTTTTGAAATATCCAAAGCATTTCATGTCTCGCCATTTTTTGATTTGAACGGGACATATCGCATTCGTTATAAGGATAACGGGCAGGAACTGGATATTACCATCGAATTGATGCGGCCCGAATGCGGCGAAAAGCCCGTTTTTTTTGCTCGATTGACAGGGCGGGGGCGTCCGCTTGTCCCCCGCATGCTCTATCGGACGCTGTTAAAGTATCCCTTGAATGCACTGCTGAATATGCCGCGAATTATGCGGCAGGCTTTCACTTTATATTTTCAAAAAAAACTGCCTGTCTTTTCCAAGCCCATCCCGCAGGGCGAATTTACGATGAGAAAGCAGCGCCCCTCCTGCTTTGCCCGTCGGGGAATGAAAGACTGTTTTTCCTTCTTTGAGATGCAATCTGCAGGCTTAATTACGATAACGCTTCCTGAAAATCAACAGCATCGCTTCGGGCCTGCCGGTTCGGCCCTGTCTGCGGACTTGCAGGTCAAAGACTATCGTTTTTTCAGTTTGCTTGCGATTGCCGGCGAAATCGGTTTGGGGATCGCCTACGAAAAAGGGTACTGGGCGTCAGAGAATCTGGTTCAATTTATGGATTTTATGCTCACCGCGACGCTGTCGCATAGGGCTGGTTCGACATGGTATTCCCGAATCGCTCAAACTGGTTTTTTGCTGTGGCATTACCGCAACAAAAATACGCTAAGCCAGGCACAAAAAAACATCTCCCAGCACTACGATATGGGCAATGCGATGTATGAACTGTTCCTCGATGAGACGATGACTTATTCCTGTGCGATCTTTGAGCATGAAGGCGAATCTCTTATGGATGCGCAGATGCGGAAGATAGACCGGATTCTCGAAAAAGCCTGCCTTTCCGGCTGCTGCCATCTGCTGGAAATCGGCACCGGATGGGGCGCTCTGGCAATCCGTGCCGCAACGCGGTATGGGTGCCGTGTAACCTCTATTACCCTTTCCAAAGAACAGCAGCAATTAGCCCAGCAGCGCATTGCTCAAGCCGGATTGTCCGACCGCGTTGAGGTGCTGCTTTGCGACTACCGCAGCGTCGCCGGCCAGTACGATCGCATCATTTCCGTAGAAATGCTCGAAGCGGTGGGCAAGGCTTACTATCCCGATTTCTTCCGCACCTGCGACCGCCTGCTCAAACCCAACGGCATCTTAGTCATCCAGACTATTACCATTCCAGACCAGCGCTATGAGGCTTACTCCAAAACAACCGATTGGATGCGTCTGTTTATCTTTCCAGGCGGCTTACTTCCATCGCTGACAGCGCTGACAAAAGTCCTGACCGATCACACATCCTTTGTCGTCAAGCACCTTGAAAGTATTGGGCCGCATTATGCACTGACCCTGGCACGATGGAAAGGACGGTTTCTTGCCAATCGGGAAAAAATCATCCATCTGGGATTCCCTGAAAGCCTGATTCGACGCTGGGAGTATTATTTTTCATACTGTCAAGCTGGATTTGCTCAGCACTACATTGATGACCTCCAGATGGTTTTGACGCGTCCCGGAAATCCGGATTGTATCCGTGCCTTCCATCAGCAAATCGGCTGCGGCAAAAACCGGGGGCAAAACCCTAAATGATTACGGCGGGAATACTAATCAATCTGCTCATCGGCGCCGGCACACTGACGGGATTGTGGCTTATCTATCTGTGGAAGCGCAATCCGGCGATAGTGGATATGGGATGGGCAATGGGTTTGACCCTGATGGGGCTGGTGCATAATCTGGCTGGCGGCTCGCTGACGGCCGGCGGTATTCTGACCAGTGTGTTGGCGCTGCTGTGGGGGCTTCGGCTCGGCGGGTATATCTTCTGGACTCGCCTTCGGCTGGGAAAAAAAGACGCCCGGTATGAAACGCTTCAGGGACACAGCAAGATTCATGCATCGTTGTTTTTCCTGTTCCATTATCTCATTCAGGCCTGCTTCCAGGCTGCCGTAGGGGTCGTATTTATCTTTACTGCTCAAAGTGCGGTTTCGGGTTCTATGTTGGCAGCCGCCGGAGCGGCGCTATGGTGCGTCGGCTTCGCTGGTTCCATCGCTGCCGATGCGCAATTGCATCGGTTCCGAAACGGTGCGGACAATCGGGGCAAGGTCTGCCAAGCAGGTCTTTGGAATTACTCCCGCCATCCGAATTATTTTTTTGAGATACTCCTGTGGTTCGGGTTTGCCCTTATCGGCTTATCGGCTCGGCTGGGATGGATTGGGCTGGTCTCGCCGATAACACTGCTGCTGACAATGCGATTTATCACGGGGCCTATTTCAGAGCGGCAATCGCTCAAATCCAAACCCGATGCGTATCGGCAATACCAGCAAACAACCTCGATGATCATTCCCTGGCCGAAAAATAACCCGCCTTCATAGCCTACAGCCAGCGCATAATCAGGTAAGTCGCCGCTGCGGTCGATGCGGACAAAAAAGAACCCCATATCATATCGACAATCGACAGCATCAAAGGCCAGTCACGAAGGGTCGCCAAATTGGTCAAGTCATAGGTGGCGTATGCGATAAAGCCGAACAATGCCGCCCTCGAAATGGTGTAGGCCAGAGACTGCCTGGCCATCCCCGGAAGCAGGGCAAAAACCAGTATCCCGACCAGAAACAGAAAATAAAACAGGATTGCCGCCGTCCAGTTAATATTCGGCGTCAGCAGCGGCTCAAGGGCTTTGCGATAAAAACCTCGGGCAATGACACCAAGCCAAATCATATCGACTGCAAAAAATACCGGCACACTCACACAATAGGTCAAAAGGACTCTTGAAATCTGCATAAACCTCATCTCCTTTCAGAAATGAATCTGGTTGATTGCATCGATGGACAAGAAATTAGTATGCCATCAGGGTCTTTTGTTTTTTAACTTCGGCGATATCCGCAGCATTTGCTTGATTCTGCTGTCACTATAACAGTTTTTTTGCTGCAATGCAATATATTTCCTGCGATGAAAACGGTGAATTTCAAACCCTATACAAACCCTTTTTCTTTTTTTTGTATGCCCACTTTAAACGAAAATGTCCAGTCTCATACGGGTGCGTCATTCTGAGCGGAGCGAAGAATCCCTTTGACCTCAATACGAAGAAAGAGACTCTTGCCCTTCACTGCGTTCAGGGTCAGAGTGACACACCACATGCACAATAAACCAGACAATTTCAACTTGGTTCACTATATTTCTGGAAACAGCGGGGTCGAGTTGCTGGAGATGTGTGAAAGTACGGCTGGCTGGCCTGTTGACGATGCTGTCGGCAAAGCGGGGTTTTGTGGTTGAATTCCGGCCGTTGATGAATTATCATGGCGCGGGTATGTCTGAACTGAAAAGAAAGACAAAAATGACGCCGCAATAATCGTTCGAGGGAGGTATCATCATGAAATTTAAGACTCTGGCCGAGGCGATGCGATTTGCTATTGCCAAAGAGGAATCTTCCTGCCTGTTTTATCGGGATTTGGCCGATGCGGTGGCCGACCCCAATACCAAAATCATGTTCGAGGTTTTGGCCGATGCCGAGAAAAAACACAAGGAATCTCTGGAGCTGGAGCTGATCAAACAGGGCGTCAGTATTGCCATCTCGCCGCCAATAGAAGAGGAAAGCAGCATTCTGGAGATGGACGAATCCGCAACAAAAATGAATTATCTGGATGCGCTGCAACTGGCGATGCAGAAAGAAAAGGCCTCATTTCACCTTTATGCCGACATGATGTCAAAAGCCGGCACGCCGGAAATGGAAACGGTCTTTTTTGAACTGGCCGAAGAAGAGATGCGTCACCTTCTGCAATTCGAAAACGAATACAACCAACTGCAATCCAAAAAGAAATAAAAAAACGGGCTGCCGAATTTCAGCAGCCCGCCGGTTTTAAGCAAGCCCTACTTACGCAGGCTTTACATTGGTAGCTTCCATGCCTTTTTTTCCCTTGGCGGGGTCATACTGGACTTTCTGTCCATCCTTGAGCGTCCGGAAGCCGTCTGATGCGATGTTGGTGTGGTGGACAAACAAATCCTCGCCGCCTTCATCCGGAGTAATAAAACCAAAACCCTTCTTTTCGTTAAACCACTTAACTGTACCGATACTCACAATGATTCTCCTTGGTTCCAACTGGAACCGCTTTGCTACAACCCTCGTAATTTTTTATACAGCCACGCCCCGAGGGAAGCACGACGCGACCATACCACATCAGACAATAGAACACATCCGGATGGATAAGTACAACAAAAAATTGTCAAATTTGTAAAATACCGGAAAAATACCTATATTGGACATTTCGTGTCTTATTTACTTTAACTCTCTTTAATAAATTGAGTTATATCTATTTTTCGGGAAATTTTGTGGTACGACCCTGTTTAATTTCGGAGCGATGTTTTTTTTGTTCCAGACGTTTTTGGGCGGCATTTTGTGGAATACGAGTCGGTTTTCTGGATTTCTTTTTTTGCAGGGCTACGGCCAGAAGGGCGTAAAGCCGCTCCAGGGCGTCTTGCCTGTTGGCAGACTGGGAGCGGTGCCGACTGCTGGTGATTCGGAGTTTGCCAAGTTTATCGATGCGGTTTGCGAGATTTTTCCGGATGAGCGCACGCTGCTGGTCGGTCAATTCCGGACACAGGGCGATGTCTAAGATGATGGATGCCTGTGTATTGACCTTATTGACATTTTGGCCGCCGGGACCTGACGACCTGGAAAAGACATATTCCAGACTGGATAAGGCCGGCAGGATGGTCTTAATGCTGTTTTTCATTTTTAACCTTTTGAGTCATCGTGGCGAATGGTACCGGATATAATAATATCGGCCGTTTGAGACTTACGCAAAAAAAAACCGGCAAGGAAATATCTCAAACGGAAGCAGTTTTTTGTTCTAATTTTCACAAAACCTACTCTCACACAGAATGTTTTGTGTTTTGCGTGAACAAACTTCTGTGATACACTTATTTTACAGTATTACTGTCTTTAAATTATAGGAATTACGATGAAATCTAATGAGATTTGTACATTTATACAGGAAGATGCCATCGAAAAAACTCTGGCGGCCGCCCATAGTGCCGACGCATCGGCAGTGCGGGACATTCTTGCCAAAGCCAGGCAGCTTCAAGGACTTGATATGGCGGATGTGGCGACGCTGTGTTCGGTCAGTGATCCGCAATTATTGTCCGAGCTTTTTGATGCGGCAATGTATGCTAAGGAAACGATTTACGGCAAACGGCTGGTTATTTTTGCCCCGCTGTATATCTCCAACCTGTGTTCCAATGAATGTTTGTACTGTGCGTTTCGCGCCCGCAACAAGGCCGTTAAACGCCGGGCATTGACACAGGAGGAAGTCCGTCTGGAAACGTTGGAATTGATTCGGCAGGGACACAAACGCATCCTGCTTGTTGCGGGAGAGTCCTATCCTAAGGAAGGGTTTGACTATGTTCTCAAATCGATTCAGACAGTCTATGATACCGCAGACGGGCCGGGGCAGATTCGCCGCGTCAATGTCAATGTGGCGCCGCTGTCCACCGAGGAATTCAAGCGGCTCAAGGCGGCCAAGATAGGGACATATCAACTGTTCCAGGAAACCTACCACCGCCCAACATATAAGAATGTCCATATCGGGGGACAAAAAGCCGATTATGATTGGCGGGCATCCTGTATGGATAGGGCGATTGCTGCGGGCATTGACGATGTCGGTATCGGCGTGCTGTTCGGGTTGTTCGACTGGCGGTTTGAACTGCTGGCATTGATGCAGCATATCCGGCACCTGGAAAAAACCTTCGGGATTGGACCGCATACCATCAGCGTGCCGCGTCTGGAGCCGGCGGCGGGTTCGGATATGGCCAGCCAGCCGCCCAAGCCGGTCAGTGACATTGATTTTCGTAAAATCGTCGCGATATTGCGGCTTGCCGTCCCCTATACCGGAATCATTATGTCCACCCGCGAGACGCCCAATATGCGGCGCGAGACATTTGCGTTGGGTGTATCTCAGATTTCCGCCGGCAGCCGTACCAATCCGGGCGGCTATGCTGAGGGCAAAGATGTGATCGACGAGGCGCAGTTTTCGCTCGGCGATCACCGCAGCCTTGATGAAGTGATACGCGATGTGGCGCAACTTGGATATGTGCCATCGTTCTGCACCGGCTGCTATCGGCTGGGGCGCACGGGCAAGGATTTTATGGATTTGGCAAAGCCGGGCTTGATTAAGGAACATTGCGACCCGAATGCCCTGTCCACGTTTTTAGAGTATATTCAGGATTATGCCTCACCGAAGACAAAGGAAATCGGGCTTGCCCTGATTGAAAAGACATTGTCCCACATGGATGAAGAACCGCGCCGCCGCGGGCAGAAACTGCTGGATGCCGTTAAGAGCGGAAACCGGGATGTGTTTTGTTAAATTAAAAATCAAAAAGACAGATAAGAAGTCAGGAGTCAGAATTCAGAAGGCAGAAATGGAATTTTGCTGAGCCAACAGATCTCTCACATTCGTTCGGAATGAAACAAGAACAAAACTATGCATGATATTAGATTAGAAACTGATTCGCTTGGCACGATGGCGATACCTGCCGACGCCCTGTATGGGATTCATACCGCACGGGCGGTGGAGAATTTTCCATATTGTCAGCGTGCTGTGCCGGCTGGCCTGATTGCCGCTTACGGCACGATCAAGCAGGCGTGCATCGCAACTTGCATCGACATCGGTCAGTGGAAGGACAACCCGACCAAAGCCGCTGCGATGCTGCAAGCCGCCAGCCAGATGGCCTGCGGCAATCTCAACGACTCCATCAAAGTCGATTTATTTCAGGGCGGGGCCGGCACCAGTCTGAATATGAATGTCAACGAAGTCATCGCCAACAAAGCCCTTGCTATTCTTGCCAAGCCGCTGGGCAGTTATGAACTTGTCCATCCGCTGGAAGATGTCAATCGGTTTCAATCGACCAACGACACATTCCCAACGGCATTGAAACTGGCGGCGATTGTCGCTATCAACAAACTCGAAAGCCGTCTGGTCGCTTTGCAGGAGGCGTTTCAGGCCAAAGAAAAAGAATTTGCCGATGTGGTTAAAATCGCCCGCACCGAAATGCAGGATGCCGTTCTGACAACATTGGGGCGCCAAATGGGGGCCTTTGCGGAATGCTTCAACCGTGACCGCTGGCGCATTTACAAATGCATCGAGCGATTGCGGATTATCAATCTGGGCGGGACGGCTATCGGCACGGGTTTAGCGGCGCCGCGTGAGTATATTTTCCGCGTTGCCGACAAACTGCGTGAGATGACCGGCATCGGCTTTGCCCGTGCGGAAAATCTCGTCGAGGCGACGCAAAACTGCGATGTGTTTGTCGAGGTGTCGGGGATTCTTAAGGCGTGCGCCGCATCGCTGCTGAAGGTCTCGTCGGATTTGCGTCTGCTATCCAGCGGGCCTGCGGCAGGCATCGGCGAAATCACCCTGCCTGCCCGTCAGGCCGGCTCATCGATTATGCCCGGCAAGGTCAATCCGGTGATTCCCGAATCGGTCAGTCAGGCGGCCATGCAGGTTTTCGGCAACGATACGGTCATTGCACAGGCGGCCGCTGCGGGCAATCTGGAACTCAATGCCTTTTTGCCGTTAATTGCCGCCAACCTGCTGGAAAATATCGAGTTATTGACAATAGCCTGCGATATTTTCAAACGCCATTGTATCGACGGCATTGCGGCAAACCGCAAGCGATGTGCCGAATTAGTCGAAAACTCTACTGCCGTCGCCACCGCCCTGCTGCCGGTCTTGGGATATGACCGCTGTGCGGCGTTGGTCAAACAATCGCAGGAACAACAAAAGACTATTCGAGAACTGGTCTTGGAACAACAACTGCTTTCGCCGGAACAATGGAGTCAGATGGTCAGTCCGGAGGCGGTGTGCCGTCTTGGATATCCGCTGCAAAAGGAACAATAAATGAGTCAATCCGCCTCCAAAGGTTTTCGTCTGCATATCGGGCTGTTTGGCCGGCGCAATGTCGGCAAATCCAGTCTGCTCAACGCTATTGTCGGACAAACTGTGTCCATTGTATCCGAAATTGCCGGCACGACGACCGACCCGGTGGAAAAACCGATGGAATTGCTGCCGCTGGGACCCGTCGTGTTTATTGACACGGCCGGCGTGGATGATACGGGGTCGCTGGGGCAGATGCGAATTGCCACAACACGCAAAGTGTTTGAGCGGACGGATTTGGCGGTTATTGTGAGCGATTGGCAATGGACGGAATTTGAAATCTCTTTGGTGGAACAATTTGCAGAACTTAAAATACCTTTTATCACAATATTTAACAAGATAGATATTGCGCCGCCAAATCCGGATTTAGTTGATGAACTCAAGAAGAACAATAAGCCGGTTGTTTTTGTATCCGCCCGAACAAAAGAGGGAATCGCAGAGTTTCGTCAGGCATTGTTGGACAATGCCCCGGCGGAGTTTATTGAGAACCCTTCGATTGTAGCCGACTTAGTCGGGGCGGGGCAGACGGCGATTTTGGTTGTGCCGATAGATAAAGAGGCACCCAAGGGCAGGTTGATTTTGCCGCAGGTGCAGGCGATTCGCGACTTGCTGGATGGCGATGCCTGCTGTGTGGTCGTCAAGGAGCGTGAATTGCGTGCGGCATTGGACAATCTTAAACGGCCGCCGCGTCTGGTGGTTACGGATTCGCAGGCGTTTTTGAAGGTTGCCGCCGATGTGCCGGCCGCGATACCGATTACAAGTTTTTCGATATTATTTGCCCGCTTTAAGGGCAATTTGATTGCCCAGACGCTGGGGGCGATGGCGGTTGATGACCTGCGGGCTGGCGATTCGGTGCTGATTGCGGAGGCTTGTTCACATCATCCCATCGGTGAAGATATTGGGCGTGTGAAGATTCCCCGCTGGCTGACACAGTATGTCGGCGGTAAATTGGATATTACGACGCTGGCGGGACGCGACTGGCCTGCGGATATATCCAAGTACAAATTAATCATCCACTGCGGGGCGTGTATGTGGAACCGGCGGCAGATGCTCAGCCGCATTTTAGAATGTCAAAAGGCCGGCGTGCCGATTACCAATTACGGTTTGGCGATTGCGTACAGTCTCGGCATCTTTGAACGGGCATTGGAGCCGTTTCCGGCAGCAGTGGAAGCCTATCGTCAAAAACGAAAAGAACGCGGATTGTGAAAGACCCGATTATGAATCGTCCAAGTTTGTCTTATCGGCTGCTGCTGGGGCTGTTTATGTCGCTGTTTATGAGTATGTGTATGTCCTTTGTGATGACCTGGGTCAATACAGGGATGGACAGCGGATTTCTGCATCGCTGGCCGCGGGCGTGGATAGTGGGATTTTGTGCGGCATATCCAACGGCGCTGATCTTTGGGCCTGCGGCGCAGCGGCTGACCGAATCCATCCTCAACCGAAAGAAGGCAGCGAATGGCTGAGCAATTATCCATTGAGGAAATCGGCCAATGGCTTCGGGAGACCGACGCTGACAGATTGGAAACGCTCTGGCAGCGCGCCGATGCGGTACGCAAAGCCCATGTCGGCGATGCGGTGCATCTGCGGGGATTGATTGAGATTTCCAATTACTGTGCCCGGTCGTGTGCTTATTGCGGGCTGGCGGCGGGCAATCCGCATCTGGAACGCTATCGTATGACTGCCGATGAGATTATCGAATGCGCCCAAAAGGCAATCGTGCTGGGCTATGGGACGGTGGTGATGCAGGCGGGCGAAGATTACGGCATCAAAGCCGACTGGCTTGCGGAGATTATCCGCACGATTAAGCGAATGATGCCGCTGGCGGTTACGCTGAGTTTGGGCGAAAGGCCGTATGAGGATTTGGCGCTGTGGCGGCAAGCCGGCGCGGATCGCTATCTGCTGCGGTTTGAGACATCGGATACGGCATTGTATGGCTTGATTCACCCGCCGCTTCCCGGCAAAACCAGCGACCGGTTTGCGATATTGCGGCAATTGGCAGCGCTGGGCTATGAGGCGGGCAGCGGCGTGATGGCCGGCATACCGGGGCAATCCTACAACAGTCTGGCACGCGATATTCAAATTTTCAGCACGATGGATTTGGATATGATCGGCATTGGTCCCTTTATCCCCAATCCGCATACGCCGCTGGGGTGCGGACAGATACAATTTGACATTGACACATCCGAACAGGTTCCCAATACGGAATTGATGACCTATAAGGCGATTGCCCTGACGCGGCTTGTGCGGCCGGATGCCAATATCCCCAGCACGACGGCGCTGGCGACAATTAACCGCGAGCAGGGGCGGGAACTGGGCTTGATGCGCGGCGCCAATATCGTGATGCCCAACATTACGCCGCTGGTCTATCGGGAGAAATATCAGATATATCCGGGCAAGGCGTGCATCAACGAGACGGCGGAGGCCTGTCAGATGTGCCTGCGCGGGCGGATAGAATCAATTGGGCGGTACATTGGCGCCGGTCCCGGCGGGAGAAAAAAATTAAAAGTAAAAACGAAAAATTAAAAGATATGGATGTTGTTTTTTTCTTCCACGGGCTTATGAGGCGGTGTCGTAATTAGCTTGATTTTTCTA
>CAZICJ010000048.1:0-21406 GCA_964537635.1 uncultured Pirellulales bacterium | reverse complement strand
TCAGCTTGGCTGTATCCTTATTCTCCTCAGGAGGGTTTTGGGATGACTTCTACCAATTTTTTACACTGTTTAAGTGGTGAATCTTGATGGTCAATATAGTTTTTTAGGTTAAAAATTATTGTTTTTGTGCTTTTTGAAAGCAGACCCATTATTGGTATGGGGAAACCATTGCCTTCAATTTTTTTCTTTTGGCCGGCCGCCGCCGTCTGTAAAACCATCGTTGTCTACTTACGAGAGGAATTGCGAAACGTCTTGCCTATTTTACCAATGTGCGATAGACCGCCTCAATCGTATCGACCATCGTATCGGGGGCGAATTTACGGATAACGCTGTCGTACCCGGCCCTGCCAAGACGATTTCGCAAATCCTTGTTTTCAATCAAGACCGCACAGGCTTTAGTCAAACCATCAATATCCATCGGGGTAATCAGAAAGCCCGTCGCATCATTGACGACCTCTTTGGCTCCGTCGATATCGAAACTGACAACCGGTTTAGCACACAGCATCGCCTGCGGCAGGACGCGTGCAAGCCCTTCCCGCAGGGAACAATGCACCAGCACATCGGAGGCGTGGATGGCCAGCGGAATTTGCTCGGGCGCCAGCAGGCCGGCAAAGTGAAACCGGCTGTCGAGGTTGGCTGTCCGGATTTCGGCCTTTATCTGGCCGGCCAATGCCCCGTCGCCGACAAACAGCCAGTGCGCATCTGGATGTGCCGCCGCAAGGCGTTTTGCCGATTGGATAATATAGGCATGCCCCTTTAATTCGGCCAGCCGCGAGACGGCAACAAAGACCACTGCCGTATCGGGAATGCCGAGCTGCCGGCGAAACGCCGCAATCTCCTGCTGCCCCGGCGGGCGGACAAACAATTCCTCATCAATCGCCGAATAGGCGGTCGTATAGGGCTTATGGACGCCGATGCCGGCGGCACGGGATTTTTCAGTCATCGCATCGGCGACAGCAATAAAGGCGTCCGTGCATCGGCCGGCGGATTTCTCGACGGCGATATAAAAAGTGTTGAGCAGCGGATTCAAATACGGATGAAACGCCAGCCCGTGAATCGTATGGACGACAAACGGCTTGCGGCTGCCGGCTTCGATTTTGCCTTTCAAGGCGTGTCCTGCCCAGCGGCCGAGTATGCCGGCCTTGGCTGAATGGGTATGGACAATGTCCGGCCGGAGTCTGGCCAGCAGGGATTTGAGTTGAAAGTATGTTGCGATGTCTTTGCCCGGCAGGATTGCCCGCCGCATCGCATCCAGCACAACGACTTCATAGCCGGCATTGCGAGTCTGGTCGAACAGGGCGCCTTCGGGACCCAGCGCCGGGCCGGTAATCAGCGTAACCTCGTGGCCACGCTGTGCCAGAAGCCGGCAGGTGATCAGCGTGTTTTCCTGCGCCCCGCCAAGAATCAGCCGCGTGATAATATGAACGATTCGCATAGGTTAATAAAAGATTTCCATTAAACACAGCCCCGCCGCCGGCGCTATGGGTCCCGCCTCACTGCGATTTTGAGCCGCCAGAATGCGCTCCACATCCTGCGGCGTCCAGCGTCCGCGTCCGACTTCGGCCAGTGTACCGACGATATTGCGCACCATATTATACAGAAAACCATCGGCCTGCACATCGAAATAAATCCACAAGCCGTCGGCACTGACATCACATCGCAGAATTGTCCGCACAGAGCTTTCCCGCATGTCGCCGGCAGAGGCAAAGGATTTAAAATCGTGTTTGCCGACCAATATTGCTGCCGCCGCCTGCATTGCCGCCGCATCTAACTGACCCGGACGATGCCAGCAATAGCGTATCTGCATCGGCGGGCGAACCGTGCCGGTATAAATTGAATAGCGGTAGATTTTGCTGCGGGTGTCGGTAATCGGGTCAAAGGACTGCGGGACTTCAATGGCTTCGAGAATCGCGATATCCTCCGGCAGCAGATGATTGAGCGCCCGTGCCATATTGTCCGGCGGCACCGGCGTATCGATAGTAAATGCCGCAACCTGTCCGAGTGCATGAACGCCGGCATCCGTGCGCGATGAGCCGAGCAAGTCGGTGCGGATACCGGTCAGCTTTTCAATCGCATCGACCAGTGTTCCCTGAACCGTGGGCAGTCCGGGCTGGGTCGCCCAGCCGTGATAGGCCGTACCGTCGTAACTGATTTTGAGTCGTATTTTTCGAGTTGCCATAAAAAACAGAAGCCAGAAGAAACTGTTCTCCTGGCTTCTGACTCCTGATTTCTGACTTCTGACTTCTTCCGCTTACAGCAATTTTTCGGCGATCTGAATCGCGTTCAGCGCCGCGCCCTTGCGAATCTGGTCGCCGGATACCCACAGGTTAATGCCGCGGTTGTCGGGGATGGATTCATCCTGACGGATACGGCCGACAAAGATGTCATCGTTGCCCGCCGCGTCGATGGTCGGCATCGGGAAGCGGTTCTTTTCGCGGTCGTCGATAATGCTGACACCCGGAGCGGTGCTCAGCAGGTCCTTGACCTGAGCGGGCGTAATCGGGTCGGTAAATTCCAGATTGATGCTTTCGCTGTGCGCCCGCAGAACGGGAACACGCACGCAGGTCGCCGTAATCGCAATCGTCTGGCAATTGAAAATCTTGCGGGTTTCCTTGACCATCTTGACTTCTTCTTCGTTGTAACCGTCAGGCCCGATTTTGGAATCGTGACAATAGAGATTGAACGCAAGCTGATACTTGAGCGATTTGCAGCTAACCGGTTTGCCGGCCAGAAACTCCTTGGCCTGTTCAATCAATTCGAGCATCGCGGATTGTCCGGCGCCGCTGGCCGCCTGATAGGTGCTGACGACCATCCGCTTAATCGGGTTGGCTTTGTGCAGCGGCCACATCGGCACATTGGCGATAATCGTCGAGCAGTTCGGGTTGGCGATAATGCCCTTGTGCTTTTTAATCATTTCCGGATTGACTTCGGGAATAATCAGCGGCACTTCGGGGTCCATTCGGAACGCCGAGGAATTGTCCACGACCACCGCGCCGGCCTTGGCCGCGGCATGGGCGAAATCCTTGCTGCGCTGGCCGCCAGCCGAAAACAGGGCGATATCGATGCCCTTAAAGCTGTTTTCCGTAAGCAGTTCGACCGTATATTCATTGCCCTTGAACTTGATTTTCTTGCCGACCGACCGCTCGCTGGCAAGGCACAGCAGCGAATCCATCGGGAAATTCCGCTGTTCAAGAATGTTCAAAAATTCCTGTCCGACCGCGCCGGTTACGCCGGCTATGGCTACTTTGACTCCCATTGTGTTCTCCAGTTAAAAATTACAGTTCTCAATTCCGAGCGTAGAACTATACCGATAAAATACAAAAATGCAAGCGGAAAAGGAAAACGGCAGACAACATAGATTCTACTGATTATAGATAAAGTTAATAGGAAAATTGGAAATTAAAATCAAGGGCGTGGAATTCCCTATTTTTTTGGGTATTTTATTGGCAGGCGCTGGCCGGCGAGGGTACAATTGACCGCGGCTGAACAAGATGCGGCAGCCATTACGCAATCCGCCGGACATAAAATAAGGAGAATAAAATGCTCAATCGCAAGGCATTGTTTGGTATTGTTATAGCACATCTGCTGACTTTGTCTTTCCTGATTACGGAATTTTTCTTTATGCGGTATCTCCATTATCATAGTCAGTATCAGCATCTGCGGCCGGATGATTATAATGTCCAAGTACTTTTGCCCGCCGACTATGAAAAACTTTCCAATCCGGATGTTCGCCAGGTTACTCTGTCGGATGGAACTGTCCGTACATTGACGGACAACTGGTATAAATCTACCCTCCCGAATTACAAAGCCGCCGAAAATGGCCAGTATTATGTCTTAACAACAATCAAAGGAACCGCACCCTTTTTCACGCGATGGCTGATGGACTTCGTTTTTATTTCTATGTTTTCTATTGGTGGTCTTGTTTGGGGCATTAGGCTGCTTGCCCCAAACCGGCCAACGCCGGAACAGTCCTGTCTCCTGTAGAAAAAGGCATAAAAAAAGCCCGCTGCGGGTGCGGGCTTTCTGTTCGGAAAAAACGGGGACTGGTATGTTCTGGCGCCAGCCAGGTTGTACCTGTCCCCGCTTTTTATTTGGTTTCTTCGTCAATCCAGCCGAGCAATTGCTTGATATCGCCCAGCGTGATATCTCCCATGTGAGCAATGCGGAAGGTCTTCTGCTTGAGGTCGCCGTAGCCATTGCTGATAATCAGGTTGTGTTTCGCCTGCAGCGCCTTATTCAGCGCCGAGACATCCACATTGCGTTTCTGGTTGTCGATGGTTGTCAGCGTGTTGGTGCAGTACTTCTCATCGCAGAACAGCCCGAATTTTTCCTTCGCCCAGCCGCGGCAGTAGTCGGCCATTTCTTTATGCCGCTTCCAGACATTTTCCATGCCTTCGGCAATCAGCTTGCTAGCCTGATAATGAATCGCCATAATGTGCGGAATCGATGGCGTTGTCGGCGTATTGTCTTTTTCGTTGTTCTTGACAAAATCCACAAAGTCAAAATAATAGCCGCGTTCGGGAACGAGCTTGGCTTTTTCGATGGCGCGTTTGCTGACGGCCGCAACCGTAAATCCCGGCGGAATCGCGAAGGCTTTCTGGACAGAAGCGAAGGTTACATCCCAGCCGAGCTGATCAAAATGAATCGGCATACCGACCATGGCGCTGACCGCATCGACAAAGACCAGCACCTCGGGGTATTTCTTCTTCATCATCTCGCTGATTTCATAAACGGGATTGGCAAGGCCGGTGCTGGTTTCTGAATAGACCAGCGTGATGGCTTTGTATTTGCCGGTGGCCAATTGCTTGTCAATCAGTTCGGCGGTGTTGGCTTTGCCCCACTCGACCTTGAGCTGATCCACATTGCGTCCGCAGGATTTGACGACACTGGCCCATTTGTCGCTGAAGGCGCCGCACATGCAAGCCAGCACGGTCTCATCTTTGGCGACACAGTTACGAATACTGGCTTCCCAAATACCCGACGCTGACGAAGTCACCAAAAAGACATGCTGCTCGGTGAACAGCATCTTCTTGAGCATCGCGATCGTCTCATTGTGAAGCACGGCGTACTCTTTGTTGCGGTGTCCCAGCGTGGGGCGAGCCAGTTGGGCAAGCACATCCGGGGCAACATATACCGGTCCTGGGATGAACAATTTTGGCGGGTTTTTCCAGTCTGTCATGAGTGTTTCTCCTATTAATGCGGTTAAATTGCGGGTTTAGTTTCGTAGGGCTGCATCGGAGCAATCGGCAGCCTGTTGACGGTTACACCGGAAAAGACTTTGGGATAAAAGAATGTCGATTTCTGCGGCATTTTCTCGCCGGCGGCAGCGACCGACTTGACCTGGTCGATGCGCGTCGGATTGACAAAAAAGACCGCCTGACAATGGCCGCTGTCCACCTTGCTGATGGATTGGTCGATGGCGTCGCCGATATCCTTGATGTATTCGATATTGCTTTCTTCGGCAAGCTGCTTGTCGCCGATGCCCAGATGCTTTTCGAGTATCAGCAGGTGCAGCACATTGACATCCAGGCCGCGGGCGGCGTCGCTCATGGATGGGGCGGCTTGCTTCATCGCGGCAGGGTCCTTGAGAACGGCCAGATAAAACGCCTTGCTGGCGGCATAGACGCCGAATGCGTTCTTGCCCTTGTCGCCGGTTTTTTTCATCGCATCAAACATGGCAGTGCGGGCAGTGGATTTACCGGCGGCATCGGTATAAGCAAATGTCTGAATCTCAAATTGTGAACCCATCGCGGCAAGCAATTTGTCGATGGAAAAATTCGCAATGTTATTAATCAGCCGGTGTGTCGGCTGAATGACTAAGCCTTCATTTCGCATATTGACAAAAGTCATCATCAGATACGCTGCTGCGGGATGTCCGGTCTGCTTCCAGTAATTGAGCCCCGTCTCGTAGCGGTGATGGCCGTCGGCAATAACCGTCTTCTGGCAAGCCATAGCGGCTTGGAACTGTTCAATATGTTCCGGGTTGTCGATGGCATAGACCCGATGGCGGACTTGTTCGCTGTCGGTATAATCCATCAAAGCCGGCTTTGCCGCCGCCTGAGCGATAATCGCTTCGGCAGTCTTTTGCGGGTCGTCGTAGAGCATAAAAATCAAGCCGAACTGCGCCGCTGTCGCCCGGCTCAAACGCAAACGATCTGCCTTGGGACCTTCCAGCGTCTTTTCGTGCGGCTGGACGCCTTTGCCGAATGGCTCCAATTTGCCTAAGGCGATGATGCCGCTGCGGCGATAAACTTTGCCGCCGATAGCAAAATCCTGCACATACGCATAAATCGCCTCTTTGGCATCCTGCTTAAGGGCGCCGGCGGCAGCCGCCTCATCTAAATACGCCCTTGCGCGGGTGTATTGATTATTTGTTTCGGTATCCTGCGGCGTCGTTTTGCCGCGAATTGCACGAACGATATTATAGGGATGCTGCTGATACAATTTTTCCTGCTGAGTATCGTCAATCACATCATAAGGAGGGGCTATGCATATCCCATTATTGCCAACAACTGCACTGTCAAAACGCCACGCTCGAAAGGCTTGAATTTCCATATTATTTTGATAATATCCTAACTATAATTATTTCAATGGGTTGTGTTTTATTGCACCAAATAGAACAACAAAATACAAAGTCATCACAACTAATTTGACAATATAGCAGGGAATTTGTGATTTTCAATGGAAATAAATTGAAATTTGGTGAAATATCCGCATTATGAGGTTTTTCAATCAATACCATACAATTACAGAGATATCCTATGGCAAAACAAGACTATAGTGGTTACCAGAAAAAGGTAATTAACAATTATTATCAGAATCTCGACAAGATCGCCTTGCAGCGGCTTGGCGAACTGGTTACCGAATTGTATCTGGCCGACACGGACAAAAAAAAGCAGCGGCTCTGGGAGCAGGCGCAAAAAGCCATCGAGAAATTGAAAATACAGCCGGACATTGTCAACCACATTCTCCAGACAAAGGATGTCCAGATATTAGCGAAAAACCTGCAAGATTGGCTGCGGCAGGCAAAATAAAAAACAGGGCAAGGCAAGAGTGCTTGACGAAAACCAATGGTAAGATATTATCAACAGAAACATCCTAAATTAACTGCGGAGAACTTGATGAAACCGACATTAGTCATTCACGGCGCGGCCGGCCGAGTGGGCAAGCGGATTCTTGCCTTGGCGACCGAACAAAAGACATTTGACATTATTGGGGCGATTGACCATCCAGCCCATCCGGAATTGGGGAAAGATGCGGGTCTGCTGGCCGGCGTCGGGGCTATCGGCGTCGCCCTCACAAGCCAATTTCCTGCCAAAGCGGATGTGGTGATTGATTTTTCCCTGCCGCAGGCGGCCGGCAATACGGTTGCCTGGTGCCGCAAGTCCGGCGCTGCACTGGTGATGGGAACAACGGGCTTGGACGATCCCCAGATGGCGATGCTCAAAGAGGCATCGGCCAGTCTTGCGATTGTCCAGGCGACCAATATGAGCCTGGGAATGAATCTGCTGTTCAGTATCGTCGGCAAAGTCGCCGCGGCACTGGGGTCGGATTATGATATCGAAATTACCGAAGCCCATCACCGGTTCAAAAAAGACGCCCCCAGCGGTTCAGCACTGTCGCTCGCCAAAAGCATTTGCCAGGCGACCGAACGCAACTACCCGGGTTGCCTGGTTCACGGCAGAGAGGGCAAAGGAGCATTGCGTCAGGCTGGGACAATCGGGATGCATGCCATCCGCGCCGGCGACATTGTCGGTCAGCATTCGGTACTGTACAGCACGCTGGGCGAGACGGTAACCATTTCGCACAATGCCCACAGCCGCGATACCTTTGTACTTGGAGCGCTGCGGGCGGCCGGCTGGGTGCTGCGGCAAAAGCCGGGACTTTATACAATGCAGCATGTACTGGGGCTTGCGTAGCCGAATGAAACAGCCGCCGCTCAATCCGGATGAGCCTGTACTTCATCCGTATCGCAATTGCCTGCGATGGCTTTTGGCGGGGCTGTGTGTACTGGGGCTGGGCGTTTATTTTTACCACAACCGCCTGGAACTGCGGTTGTTTTTGTCGCTGAGTATCCGAGATGCGGCAATTCTGACGGTATTGTTTTCGGCAAGTCTGTGGCTGTATGCGCAGACATTTTATCAGGCGATGAGCAAGTGCGTCGCGGGGCGCGTGTCGTTTGTGCTTTTTTTCAAAACGATTGTTACCGGCAAGATGCTCGGTCTTATCATCCCGCAGGCCGGCGCGGTCTATCGGGGGATTTTGTTCAAACAGATTTGCGGCGTACCCTATACGCGGTTTATCAGCGGCACGTTCGCATTTGCATGGATAGACGCCCTGCTCAATATCGCGATTGCGGCCGCGGTGTTGGCTGCCGGCGACACCTCGATGCGGATAGCGGGGATGCCCGTGATGTTATGGCTGGCGGCGCTGACAGTTGGCTGGTTTGTTCCATTCGGCATACGGGCGATGTTGCGAAGCCCCTTTTGTGCCGGCCGGTTTCAGTCGCTGCGGCTGCGGCTCGTTGAGATGCTGGATATTTCCGTATCCTGTCTACGGGACAAGGGCGTGATGATTCGGCTTGCCGCCGCACACTTGGCGAATTTTGGCGTGTGCATCGCGATATTCTACATCCTGCTGCGAAGCTTCGGCGCCGCCGCCTCGCTGGAAGTCCTGACGCTGTTTTCTGTGCTGATGAAGATAGCAAGTTATATCATCCTGACGCCCGGCAATGTCGGCGTGCGCGAAATCGCTTATGGCTATCTGGCAGCCCAACTCCATCTGCCGCCGGCACAAGGCATCGCCGTATCTGTCTTTTACCGGCTGTTCGGCACGCTGGTACTGGCATTATTGGGAATTGGCCTTGTTATAAAGCACCAACTTAAACTTAAAAGAGACCCATTAATATAAACATAACTCTATTTTTCATAAGTATTTATATGAAAAACAGGAAACCCTCTTTTTATTTTTTTATTGACATATCGAGGGAGGCCGACTAATTTAAAGTTGGACTTTAAATTAGTCGGAGATGGTTATGTACTACCCAAGAGCTCTAAAAACGGTCTGGCTGGAAGCCTCGGAGCAATTTCCTGTGCTGTTATTGACAGGACCAAGGCAGGCCGGAAAAACCACCTTTCTTCAGCATCTTTGTAAAGATAAAAGAGCCTATGTTACATTGGATGACCCGGCTATCCGCTCTTTAGCCATCGAAGAACCAAGCCTGTTTATGAATCGATTTGAGCCGCCGGTCTTGATTGATGAAATCCAGTACGCTCCCAATCTGATGCCGTATATCAAAATGGCAGTGGATACACAAAACAAGCAGGGGCAATACTGGCTGACCGGCTCACAGCAGTTTGTAATGATGAAGGGAATATCCGAAACGCTTGCCGGCAGAGTCGCCATCTTGAATATGCTGGGGTTTTGCGGCCGTGAACGGTATCAGCGCCTCTCCGAAAGCCCGTTTTTGCCGCAGCAATCCGTCGTGCAATCACGCAATCCGTATGTCGGCGGGTATTCTCTCAAAAAACTGTATCACGATATCTGGCTGGGAAGTTTTCCTGCATTAGCCACAGGAAAAACACAAAACAGAGAGTTGTATTTCAGTTCCTATCTTCAGACTTATCTGCAGCGGGACGTCAAAGACCTGACACAGGTTGGCAACGAATTATCATTTATAAAATTTGTCAGGGCTTGCGCCGCCCGAACCGGACAGCAGTTGAATTTGTCGGACATCGCCAAAGATACGGATATCAGTGTTACGACGGCCAAGAATTGGCTCTCTATCCTGCAGGCCAGTTTTCAGATTTATCTCCTCCAGCCCTATCACAGCAATTTGACCAAGCGAATGATTAAAACGCCCAAGCTCTATTTTCTGGACACAGGACTGTGCAGTTATCTGACAGAGTGGGACAGTCCGCAAACACTGGAGGCCGGCGCGATGTCGGGTGCGATTCTTGAGACATATATATTGAGCGAAATACTAAAAAGTTATTGGTACTGCGGTTTAAATCCATCCATCTATTACTACCGCGACAAGGAAAAAAGAGAAATCGATTTTATTTTGGAACAGAATCAAACCCTGTATCCGATTGAAGTCAAGAAATCCGCGGACATCAGAAAAGAATGGGTCGAGAGTTTTTCTGTGTTGGATAAACTCAAAAAACCTGTCGGCGACGGAGCCGTCATCTGCTCGATTGATACGCTTATGCCGATTGACAAAAACAATAACGCGATTCCCGTGTCAATGTTATAAGGACATATCAGATGAAATCGTATCGCAAAGAATTATGGTTTAACGCACCGCAGCGGAGGCAGTACATCAATATCACGCCGACGGTGGAGCAATGTCTGGCCGAGTCGGGTATCCGTGAAGGCCTGTTGCTGGTCAATGCCATGCACATTACCGCCAGCGTCTTTATCAACGATGATGAATCCGGTCTGCATCAGGATTTTGAGGTCTGGCTGGAAAAACTCGCCCCCGAAAAACCGCACAGCCAGTACCGCCACAACGGCTATGAAGACAACGCCGATGCTCACCTCAAGCGGCAGGTGATGGGGCGTGAGGTTGTCGTCGCCATTACCGCCGGCAAGATGGATTTGGGACCGTGGGAGCAAATTTTCTACGGCGAGTACGATGGGATGCGCAAAAAGAGAGTGCTGGTCAAAATCATTGGCGAGTGAAAATAATATACCTGGTGCGGCCAGTGGCCGCAACCAAATCCGAAATACGAATATCGAAATCCGAAACAAATTCAAATGACAAAAAACTGAAACTCAAAACAAGACATAACGCTTTTATGAAAAAACACTTATGGAGTCGTCTGCCGAAAAACGAGCAAGAAAAAAAAAGAAATTGAAAGATGGTAGTATAAAAGCCCCCCGTCCGAGAGCCGAAAAGTTATCAGAAAAAAATACTATTTCTCCGAAAAGATAGTACAATTCTCAAATCGTTTATAAATACTTTTGTGGATATAGTATATATAGATAATTACATATAGGTTTCGTTTTTGTCATCTATACCTGTCGCAGGATAAGAATGCTGTATTATGGGAAAATTATTTTCGCAATTATTCGATACGAAACAAGGGCTTGATTCGCTGAAGCCGGCCATCGTGGATTGCTTCCATGATGGGTACAACCGGCAGAAATTTTTTCACGATGTCTTTGCGGGCATTATTGTCGGCATCGTCGCTTTGCCGCTGTCGATCGCATTTGCGATTGCCTCCGGCGTCAAACCTGAGCAGGGACTCATCACGGCGTTTGTCGCCGGCTTTTTGATTTCGGCCTTCAGCGGCAGCCGCGTGCAGATAGGCGGTCCAACCGGCGCATTTATCATCATCCTTTACAGCATCGTCCAAAAGTACGGCTATGATGGCCTGGCGGCGGCCAGTTTCATCGCGGGCATTTTTCTGATTGTCCTGGCCGTCTGCCAGCTGGGCGATGTCATCAAGTTCATCCCCTACCCGGTTACCATCGGTTTTACCACCGGTATTGCCGTAGTGATTTTTACCACACAGGTACGCGATGCACTGGGGCTGCAATTGACGCATAATCCGGAAACCTTTGTCGGCAAATGGAAAATCTACTGCCTGTCGCTGTCCCAGACCAATATATGGTCATTGGCTCTGTCGGCAACCACCATTTTGATTATTCTTTTCTGGCCAAAAATCACCTTCAAGATTCCCGCTACGCTGGCGGCCATCGTAATTACCTCAGCGATGGCAGCAATCTTCAAACTGCCCGTCGAGACCATTGGCTCGCGGTTTGGCGAGATATCTTCTCACCTGACGATGCCGCACCTGCCAAAGTTAAATCTGGCACAGATAACGGATTTGATTCGTCCGGCGATATCCATCGCGATGCTGGCCGGCATCGAATCGCTGCTGTCGGCGGTTGTCGCCGACGGGATGACCGGAAAAAGGCATCGCTCCAACGCTGAATTGATGGCACAGGGAATTGCCAATATGATATCGCCGATTTTCGGCGGCATCCCGGCCACCGGCGCCATCGCCCGAACCGCAACCAACATCAAAAACGGCGGCACCACGCCGATTGCCGGAATCGTTCATTCAGTTACCATCCTGCTGATTTTTCTGTTTTTCGCAAAACAGGCGGCCGTCATTCCCATGGCAACGCTGGCAGGCATCCTGATTATCGTCGCATACAATATGAGCGAATATCATTTGTTTTTCAAAATCCTGCGCGGCCCCCGCAGCGATGTGCTGGTTCTGCTGATTACCTTTGGCTTGACGGTGCTGGTGGATTTAACCGTGGCGATTGAAGTCGGTATCCTGCTGGCGGCATTTCTGTTTATGCGGCGGATGATTCTGGTTACAGAAACCGAATATACCACTGAACAACTGCAGTTGGGCGACCTGTACGGCCTATCGGATGACCCCGATGCGGCCGAAAGCAAACAGATTCCCGACGGCGTAGAAGTCTTTGAAATCAACGGACCGTTTTTCTTTGGTGCGGCGGAAAAATTTAAATCCACCATACACGAAGTCGAAACGCAGCCCCAGGTACTGATTTTGCGGATGCGGCATGTGCCGATGGTGGACGCAACGGGTATTCAGGCGCTCGAAGAGGTCATCGCCCGCCATCACCGCTCCGATTCGGTCATTCTTTTGTGCGAGGTGCAGCAGCGCGTCCGAACCCTGCTTCGTAAGGCCGGACTGATAGACAAAGTCGGCAAGGACAATGTGCTGTTCAATCTTGACCAGGCGCTGGATAGGGCATCGTCGCTGATACACAACCAGACAAACAAGCCGTAGCCTTATTGCCGACAGATTTCACCGCTGGTCAATCAATGGCTCAAACAGCGATGTTTCCGGATTATAGCCGAGCATCTGCCCGGCCTCTAAATCAAAGTACCAGCCGTGAATGGCCAGATTGCCCGCATTGACACGCTCAACCAGCCAGGGAAAGGTCAGCAGATTTTCCAGCGAAATCAAAATGGATGCCTCTTCGCAGGCTTTTCGCTGAAGCGGTGCGGGTTTGTCCGCCATATCCCGCAAGACAGCCTCTTTGGCCGGCCGGGCGATATCCACCCAGTGGTCGATAAATTCGCCGACAGGCCGCTTTTCACTGCCGCGCAGCAAGGCATCAATCCCGCCGCAATTGGAATGCCCCATGACAATAATATGTTCAACCCGCAGAATCCGCACGGCATATTCCAGCGCCGAACTGACGCCGTGATGTTTTGTATCCGGCTCGTACGGCGGCACCAGGTTGGCCACATTGCGAATCACAAACAAATCTCCCGGCTGAGATTTGGTAATAATCGCCGGGTCCACCCGCGAATCGCTGCAGCCAACCACCAGTGTCTTGGGGGTTTGCTGCTGCTTGAGCTGCTCAAAAAGCGTATTATCCGACTGAAAGAACTGCTTTTGAAACCGCTTGAAGCCGCGAATTAATTTTTGCAAATCCTGCATGGATTACCTCGCCATCGCCAATTTCATTCCCTTGTTGCTGGCCGGACGATCTTCTGTACAATAAGCCGCGGCAGATTGTACGGTTTTGCCGATAAAAGTCCAGCTATTTTTTGCGGATGAAGCGTTGATTATCTTTTTGACACAGGTGGTGTTAATTTCACTTTCCGGCGTGATGGCGCCGGGCGCCGTTACCGCCGCGACGCTGGCACAGGGCGGCCGCAGCCGATGGGCGGGAACGCTCATTGCACTCGGACACGGGGCTGTGGAAATCCCGCTGATTTTCTTATTGATTGTCGGGCTGGGAACGATTTTGAAAACGGATGCCGCCCGCATCATCATCGGCGTTATCGGCGGGCTGTTTCTGATGTGGCTGGGTATTCAGAGCCTGCGGGAAATCGCCGCCGCCCGGACAACCCTGCAAAGTAACAGAACCAATCGCCCGATACTGACCGGCATCGTGCTGTCGGTGGCCAATCCGTATTTCTTGTTCTGGTGGGCAACGGTCGGGCTGAATCTGGCGATGCAGGCCAAAGGCTACGGCATTGCGGCGGTGATTATCTTTGCCGCCGTTCACTGGCTGTGCGATTTTGTCTGGCTGACCGTCTTGTCGATGACGGCATTTCACGGCGCGGCAATCTTGAACCTGCGAAACCAGAAAATCATTCTCGGATTCTGTGCCGCGGCCATGGGCGTCTTCGGCGGCAAATTCCTGTATGATGCGGCGGTTCTGCTTGCAAAATAACCGTCAGCTTACGGGCTGGATTACAACTTCCACGCCTTGGCAAACGCCTCAAAACTGCGGTCGTAGGTCTTTTCCGCTGCCGGCGGAAAACAGCACCCGGGCAACTGTTTCATCTTGAGATGATACTGCAGACAATCGCAGCAGACCCCCTTGTTGGCACACGGGTCATAAGTGCAGGTACACCGGCTCATATTCTTTTGCTTCTTGCAGTCCATTATAATAGTTTCCGACTATGCCGCATAACGCAGCACTTCGATTTCCACGCCAAGTTCAAAGGCATGTTCTGCAAGCTTTTGGACAGTTTCCGTAACATCCTGGTCCAAATAATACTCTCCGCAGTTTTCACAAATCTGAGCCGGCACATCTTTGATTACAACGGTTGTACGCCCGCGCTCAAGAGTTACTGTAGTCAGTCCTTTTTGTGTTTGACCTTGTTTGCAAATAACACAGTTCATTATTTAATTCTCCTTGATTGAAAGCCATCATTCCACAATTCGGCATCGGGAATATATGCGGTTATGATGATTCCTGTTTTATTGTCTTTGTCAAAGGCGAAGACCACATGGATTGGTTTATTATTGACAATTCCCAGCATCAGATAACTGGGGTACGGTTTATCATTGGGGTAATCTGCAATAATTTGTCCGTTCTTTACAACAGCAACAATATCATCTTTGCTTAGTCCACGATGGAACATCTGCCGTACCGCATGTCCGCTAAATGTGAGTTGTTTATAATCCATAGCAATATTCTACGCCATTATTGCATGAAAAACAAGAAATAATACGATTTCCGTTTGAGTCAAATAACACCTCGCCAACTACCCAAAATGCAGTTCGATGATTTCCTTGTCGGTCAGTTCATGGTCGCGGGGGACGCTCTGGCCGTCGTGAACCGTCGCCGAATGCCATGCCCGCGCGGACTTGAGCGATTCGGCCAGTTGGCGATGCACCTGATACGCCAAGTCGATCACCGTCGCCCCGCGATGCAGCGTGAACGGATCTTTCATATCGGGTTCCTTGCCAGGCTTTTTGGCATAGACCCGCACAACATTGAGAATCTCAAAACACCGCCGGGCAAAAACATCCAGCCCCAACCCGGTCTGAACGCTCACAGGGATATACTCAAACGGCCGCGGCACCAGTTCCTTGAGCGTCTCCAGCGTGCCGGCAGCGGCGATATCCGCCTTGGTCGCCGCGACAATCACCGGCCGAGCCAGGTGCGCCCAATCGCCATCCTTGTCCATATCCACGGGCGTCAGCAATTTATGCGAATCCAGATAGGCAATACACGCTTCCATCTGCCCCAGCGCATCGCCGGCCAGGTCAATGACCATCACAATCAAATCCGCACACCGCAGCGTATTGACCATGCCCGGCGGGGCAAACTCCGCCGTAATCGGCGGCATATCCACCAGTTGAATCGGGACATCCTCATGCTTCATCATACCCGGCATCGGCTTTTCGGTCGCAAACGGATAATCGGCCACATGCACATGGGCGTTGGTCAGATGAGCGATAATCGAGCTTTTGCCGCTGTTGGGCAGCCCCAGCAGAACGACTTGCCCCGCCCCGCCGGCCGGCACATGAAACACATCGACATGGCGGACAGCCCCCTTTTTGCCCCCGCCAGACTCCTGCAAAGCCTTGAGCTTGCTCATCTTGCGCTTAATATCCCCTTGCAGGCTTTCGGTGCCTTTGTGCTTGGGAATCGTGCGCAGCATCTCCTCCAGCGCCGCCAGCTTCTCCTCTTCGGTCACGGCGCTGCGGTACCAATCTTCGGCTTTCTTATAATCTGGCGTCAAATTCGCAGGCATAGCCGCATTGTCAAACTTTTAAGCAACATTTTCAACCAAAAAATCCCCCAACGGTCTTTGGTGCGGCAAGAATCCAACTCCGCAGACTCAATACGTGAATAAGTCCTTGAGTGTATAATTTTGCTCTGCGGCGGCATTGAGGGCGTTGGTGATTTTTTGCTGCACACGGCGGGACAGTTTGCGCCCCTTGCAGGCACGCGAGACCATCTTGTGCGTCAACTGCTCGGTCGATGCCGCTACCAGATCATGGGGCTTGAGCTTGCGGCTCTCCAGTATCGCCACAATCGGCTGAACACCGTAATCGCGGTCTATCTCTTCTATATCGTTTTCGTCAATCACGCTAATCTCAATCAAAATCGGGTGATAATCTGCATTACAAATTGTTCCAGTCGGGGCAGATGATTTCGTCCTGTTTGAGCATACAAATGCCCTCGGGGCAGGAGCCGATATCGGGCGTCAGTGTCCTGCCGCCGCGAAGGTCTATCAGTTTTCGGCAGAACTCGGCGCCGGCCAGGTGCGAACAGGGATAGCCGCCGCCAAAACGCGGGTTGATTTCCAGCAGTTGGGGGCCGGAGTCGGATAAAATGACATCGATATCCGCCGGACCAAACAGTTTCATCGCCCCAAGCAGTTTGGCGCCGAATTCAATCAGCGCCGGCATATTGGTACTGACGGCCTTGTCGGTTTCGCCGGCACGCATCGCCAGTTTCTTTTTGCAAAAAACGCTGATGGGACGAAACTGGTCGTCCGCAAACAAATCATAACCGTACTCAGGCCCATTGACGAACTGCTGAATGAGCGGGTCAGGACAGGCATCCACAGCGCCGCACAGTTGGATTTCATCATTGCAATAGGTAATGTCCATCGAGGCGCTGCCCTTGCGGGGTTTGACCACCAGCGGCCAGTGCATCCGTCCATCGGCAAGGTTGTCTAATGCCGTATCGACCGTAAGCACGCTACGGGGTGCGGGGATGCCGTGCTGGACGGCAAATTCCCATGTTTTGTACTTGTCAAACGCCATTTGGACGGTATCTGCCGGCGAGATAATGACCGTAACGCCTTTGTCGGCAAAACGCTCTTTTTGGCGAGACAAAACCTCTAATTCGGGGTCAATCAGGGGGATAACAATATCGATTTGATTATCGACACAGAGCGTCAATAATTTCGTAACATACAATGGATTAGACACTTCCGGCAGGATGACCCGGTTATCACAATAGGCAAAACCGGCGGCGTACTGGCTGGAATCGGCGCCCCAGACCTGGCCGGTGGCGCCCAGCGCCTGCTTGAAATATTTGACCAGATAGCCTCGCCGGCCGACACTGGACAACAAAATTCGCATCGCAATACCTTTCATGCTGTCATTATACACCTATCGGACGGCTATTGTACACGCTCGATCCAAAAAAGCAAATGTGGAAAATACGGTCTTTTTAACAAAAAACAGATTGGACAAATGGAGGGCAAAGAGGCTACAATGCTCCTTTGCAGGTGCATTCAGAAAAATCGGCAGACCGTAAGCGGAGATAGAAGCGTATGTTTAGTGATTTTGTTGGACCCAAACGGCCATTGAGCTGGGCACTGGAGTTTTGGCCGGTGCTGGTCAGCGCATTTATATTTGCCTTTGCGGCAACATGGCTGTGCAAGAAAATCGCCCTCAAACTGGGGATTGTCGATAGACCGGATACAACCGTCAAGACCCATAAGCAGCCTGTGGCCTATCTGGGCGGCGCGGGGATTCTGGTTGGATTGGTGGTGGGGGTGCTGGCCGGAATTCAGATTATTTCCGACGATGAAGGGTTTGCGACCAGCCTGCGGTGGTTGTTGGGGATTTTGGCGGGCGCCTCAATTGCCTGTTTTGTGGGGCTGGTCGATGACATCCTCAATATCAAACCGTGGCAAAAGATGCTGGGGCAGGTGATAGCCGCGGGGGCATTGCTGGCAGCAGGGATACTGCCCAAGATGCTTTATGTTGCGGAGTTTTTTGATGTTCCCATAACGCCGTTTTTGCAGACGCTGGAAATCGCTATCGGCGTCCCGATCGTCATCTTCTTTGTGCTGGGTGCGACCAATTCGCTAAATCTGCTGGACGGGCTGGATGGGCTGTGCGGCGGGGTGACGGCGATTATTGCACTGGGAATGCTCTTTCTGGCGGTGCATCTTTCAACATGGGATTTCAGCAATACCGGCGACCCGGTACGCATTATCCTGTCTTTGGCATTGATGGGAGGGGTACTGGGATTCCTGCCGTTCAACCGGCATCCGGCGAAGATATTTATGGGCGATGCGGGCAGCCTGCTGCTGGGCTTTGTGGCAGCAACGCTGATGATTCTGTTCGGGGAAAAGATTTTCCGCTGGTGGATGGCCTCGATTGTGATTTTCGGCCTGCCGATTTTGGACACGGCTACGGCATTGGTGCGGCGGCTGATTAACAAGCGGCCGCTGTTTGTCTCCGACCGGGGACATATCTACGACCAGTTGATGGATCGCGGACACTCGCTCAAAGAAAGCGTGGCAATCTGCTACGGGCTGGCGGGGATGTATGCTTTTGTCGGAATTGCGATGAGCCAGATACGGACGCGGTATGCGATGATTGTTTATCTTGCAGTGATGCTGGTTTCAGCAATCGTTATCTGGAAGAAGGGATTTTTAAAAATGGAAGGCCTGCGCGGGGCGGTTAAAAAGTAGTCAGAAGGCAGGAATCAGAAGGCAGATATTTGAACGGACTTTTTGGGGTTCCGTTATTGGACGGGGGTGAATTGAGAAATGAAGTCCACTGTCCGGCGGATGGTACTTTCGCCGGCGCGGGGATGCAGGGGCAGATTGACGGTTTCCTGTGAGACTTTTTCAGCTTGCGGACATGAGCCCCGTATGTAATCGTATTTTTCCAGCGGTGTTTCAATCGGATGCAGTGTGCACTCAAACCAGCTTCCCAGTTCCACGCCGGCAGAGGCAGCCAATTCAAGCGCTTTTTCTTTTTCCTCAATCCGCAGCGGATAGCGTACCAAAACGGGATCAACAATGGCCTTATCATGTCGACGCGGCGGAAAACCTTTTTGTGCAAGCAATGAATCGTACCGTGCCGCCATTTTCTTGCGGTGGGCGATGTTGTGCTGCATCTTTTTCATCTGTCGGCAGCCTGATGCCGACTGGACGCCGCTCATTGCCTTGAAGAAATCCGCCGCCATCATGGGATTAAATTCATCCGAGGAAGAAGACCCTACAACCGCACCCTTTTTCGTCAAGAAACGAAACAACTGCTGGGCCAATGCCGTCGTGCGGGGATAGATAAACAGCCGATAGACCGCCAGTTCGGCGGCCAGCAGCGCAATTTCCTTAAATCCGGGTTTCAGCATTTGAGTCTGACGCAATTGCTCAATCTGCCCGGCCAGTTTTTCATCAGAAGTAATCAGCATACCGCCAAGGCCGGTGGTAATCGGCTTGTTCCACTGGAATGAGAAATAGGCGGCTTTGCCGAAAGTACCGACTGTTTTTCCCTTATATGTCGAACCCAGCGACAGACAGCAATCTTCAATCAGGATCAGATTGTGCTTTTGGGCTATGGCCGAAATCCTGTCCATATCGCAGGGATAGCCATAGGTATGCTGAGCCAAAAGTACTTTGGTACGGGGCGTAATCTTCGCTTCAATCAGGTCAGGATTGATATTAAATGTGTTGGGTTCGATATCCACATAGATGGGCTTTGCACCCAGATACTTGATGGGGTTGACATTCATCACACAGGTATAGCCGGTCAGAATCACCTCATCGCCGGCGCCGACGCCAAGGGCTTTGAGTGCGGCATAAAACGCCACGCGGGCTTTCCAAAATGAAAAGACATAGGTACAATTCAGCCAGGTTGAAAAGGATTGTTCAAATGGAGTCATCATACGCTTCCACGAAAAAGACGAAATTTTTTTAACCTTTATGTACCTGTTCAAAATGAATGCTAACAGCCGACGATAAAAACGACATTGGTCGTCGCTGAGCCGCCGATATTGAGCGTAGCGACGCGGCGGGCGTTGTCCACCTGATAACCCCCTGCCGTGCCGGTACACTGCTTGTACGCATCGAGCAATTGCCGCACGCCGGTAGCGCCAACCGGATGTCCGCAGCCGATCAGACCGCCGGATGGATTGATGGGCAGCTTGCCGCCGGGGGCAATGACGCCGGCCTCAATTGCCTGCCAGGACTTGCCCGGCTCGGTCAGGCCGAAATGATCAATCGCCATATATTCGGATGTGGTAAAACAATCGTGCGTCTCGATAGCCGACAACTGCTGCCACGACTCCAGGCCGGCACGACCCATCGCATCGCAAATCGCCTTGCGCGTCCAGGGCAGCACATACGGATGACCCGCCGACTCCGCCATCTTGGCGGCAAACTCCATGGGCGCCGTCGTATTGCCCCAGCCCAAAATACGCGGCAGCGTATCTAAACTGACGCCGCAGCGGCGGGCATACTCGGCGGCAAACGCCTCGGATGCCAGATACAATATCGCCGCACCATCCGTCACTTGCGAACAATCGGTAATTTTGATTCTGCCGCTGATGGCCGCATTGTACTGACCAGCCGAGCAGGCATGGTCATAACTCATATACCAATCCCGTGTCTGGGCATTGGGATTTCGCTTGGCGTTGGCATAGTTAATCTCGGCAATTTTTGCCAGATGCTCCGCCTTAAGACCGTACCGCTTGTCGTATTCATCGCCAAGCCGGCCGAACAATTTGGGAAAGGGAAACTCCACGCCGGCCGACTCGCGTTCGTACCAGGCAGCGGTACCCAGAAAGTCGCCGCCCTTGGCGGCATCGACCGTCTTCATCTGCTCAACGCCGAGCACCGCAACGCAGGAATAGATGCCGGCCTGAATATGCGCCATCGCCGACAGCGCCGCAACGCCGCTGGAAGCACAGGCCGCCTCATACCGGCAGGTCGGCAGACCCCGAAACGCCGGGTCAAGTTCCACAAAAAACGCCCCCAGATGTCCCTGCATACAGTACAACTCCGCGGCGAAATTGCCCACAAAGGCGGCGCCGATATCCTTTGGCTCAATCCGAGTCGTCGCCAGACTGCCCTCATAGACCTCACGCAGCATCGCCGAGATATGCTTTTTTTCACGCGCCCAGTTGCGGGCAAAATCGGTTTGAAAACCGCCGAGAAGATAAATGTTATTCATAAAAAAGCCTTGTCAGTTTGTAGGATGGGCTTTAGCCCATCAATGAGTTCTTGGTTCGTAGTTCTTAGACGGAGGAAAAACCACAGATTGCACAGATGGCACAGATTTTTTTGCCACAGAGGACACTGGGAACACAGAGTTTTTCATTTTGATTTTTGCATTGTAATTTTGCATTTAAATTTTTGGGCTCTCCTCCAATAAAATTGGTTAAAAAGGGATAGAATTTAGTGGACATT
>CAZICJ010000047.1:0-21557 GCA_964537635.1 uncultured Pirellulales bacterium | reverse complement strand
AAGATTGATGATGATACCCGGCAGTTTCTGCAGAAGAATATCCGTTCCGCCCAGGGGTTTATGGATGCCATCGAGCAGCGCAAACAGACTCTTCTTAAAGTGGCGACCGAAATTGTTTCGTATCAGCGGGATTTTTTTGATAAGGGCAAGTTGTTTTTGCGTCCGCTGCCGATGTCGGTTATTGCTGAAAAGGTCGGCGTTCATATCGCGACGATTTCGCGGGCTGTAGCCGGCAAGTATATGCTGTGTCCGCGCGGCGTACTTCCGCTGCGAAGTTTCTTTTCCGGCGGGATGGAAGACCAGCAGGGGCAGCAGCACAGTTGGCACGCCATCAAGGCGCGGCTTGAAGAATTAGTCAACGGTGAAGACAAGAGCAACCCGCTCAGCGATGACCAACTCAAGGAAGCGCTGTCGGCTGCGGGCATGGGCAATATCGCCCGCCGGACGGTCGCCAAATACCGCCAATTGCTCAACATTCCCACCGCCCGCTTCCGCAAAAAATATTGACACCCCGCCAACCCAATAAATGTGTCATACCCGCACAAGTGAATATATAGTCCTGAATGAATCCGTTTTTCCAGCCACCGCCCAGGAATTTACAAAATGGGTGTTTTCAAACCGGACAAATAGGGTATAATCACGGTCATGACAATACGCGATGCAAAAGTACAGGATGTGCCGGCAATCCATAGTCTCATCAGCGGTTATGCGGAGCTGGATAAGATGCTCTTTCGCTCGATGACCGATATCTATGAGAATTTACAGATATTTAAGGTTGTCGAGGTCGATGGGCAAGTGGCCGGCTGCTGCGCACTCAAAGTCATCTGGTCGGACCTGGCCGAGATTAAATCCTTAGCTGTGAATCAGTCGGTTTTCGGCAAGGGGCTGGGCAGCCAATTAGTCCAGGCGTGTGTCAATCAGGCACGGCAGCTCGGCATTAAAAAGGTCTTCACCCTGACATTAGTGCCGGATTTCTTTGAAAAAAACGGGTTTTCTCGTGTCGATAAAAAGGCACTGCCGATGAAAGTCTGGAGCGATTGCGCCCAATGTCCCAAGCAGGAACATTGTGACGAAATCGCATTAACCCTTAATTTATAAAAGGTTAGGGTGACTTGTGGCGGGGCGGTTCTTTTTTTCAAAAAGCGGTAAATATGAAGGTATTAATATCCAATACAGGATATGCGACATCCAGAGATAATTGTGTCAGATAACCAACCCAATTACCATATTGATGATGCGGCCTTAGTGCGGCAGTGCCAGAAGGGAAATGCCGACGCAATGGGTCTTCTTATCACCAAATACCAGGACCGCCTCTATAACGCCATCTTAAAAATTTGCCAAAATCGGGACGATGCTGCGGAACTTACCCAGGAGACGTTTGTCAAAGTATTAGAGAACATCGGGTCGTTCCGGTCGCAAAGCGGGATTTATACCTGGCTGTTTCGTATAGGAATGAATCTGACAATCAATTTTTGCAATCGGCGGTTTAAGGTCGTATCGGGTTCTTTGGATCAGCCGCAAGATTCACATGGCAGGTCGCTTGCTGGCCAGGTGCAAGATACGCGCCAGCCCGAACCGTGTCAGTCCGCACAGAATCGGGAAACTGCCCAGATTGTTATGGCGGCGCTGGAGCGGCTGGATAACGACCACCGCGTGATTCTGGTTCTTCGTGAAATCGAACAGATGAGTTATGAGCAAATTGCCGAGACGCTGGATATCGAGCTTGGCACGGTCAAGAGCCGATTGAGCCGTGCGCGGACAGCGCTGGGCGAGTTTTTAGAAGCAGTACGAATATGAAAGAACGATACGAAAAAGAAGACCTGATGACTGCCTATCTGGACGGCCAGTTGACGATGCGTCAGCATACGGAATTCAAACGTCTTCTGGAAAATGACCCCCAGTTTGCGGCAGAGCTGTCGGCGATGGAAAAGCAGCGGGATTTGCTGCGTTGTCTGCCGGTAGAAAAGGCACCGGCGGATTTGGCGGCCGATGTGATTCGGTCGCTTGAACGCAGGCTGCTGGTTAATTCCGCAACGACCGCGGAGCCGGCTGGCCGCAGCCGCGGAGTGCAGGTGCTCGGCCGGTTTGCATCTGTGGCGGCGTTAATCTTTATTCCATTGTTTGTGCTGGGCGTGGTGGTCTATACCATTTTGATGCCGGAGCCTGTGAATCAGATTGTCGGGTCAGGTTCCAGTCCGGCGGCGATGAATACGGATAAGCCGGCGGTTGCGGCAAAACCAATAGAAACAACGCCGCGGCGTCCGGTATTCAGCGGGGTATTGTATTTGAAGACAAATCAGTTGCCGGCGGTCAATGATTTCATCAAGAAGCGGTTTTATCTGTGCGGTTTAGCCGATAAGATGGAACTCGTGCAGGACAGCCAAATGTCCACTTATAAGATTGTCTGCGATGCGCAGTCCTTAGAGGTGTTTATCAGCGGGCTGACCACGATATGGCCGCAATGCGAAAAAACCGTCTTAACCGTACCGCAGCCGGGCGCTGACAAATCGCTGGAAGTCCCAAGCATTATTCCTTCGCAGATAGCCGCATTGGTTAAGATGCCCGATGAACAGGCTATTGCATCGGCGGCATTGCGATATACGCAGCAAGAAAATCACTTCCCAATCGACGGCGGCTTATCGCCTTCCGAGCCGGTCTTGGCCTGGGATAGGCCGGCTGAACCCAAAGATGCGGCAGGCAGCCCCGACATCCCGGCGCTGCTAATTATCGAAGTCAGTGGCTTGTAAGTTTATCATTATTCTGGATCATCCGACTAATGCGTTGGTGGATTGGTGCAGACGCAGGATTCGCGGGTCGGATAAGATAAGGGGAGACTATGGACAGTGGGGCTGTTAAAGTTCCACCGGAGGGTTGCCTAATGAAGGCCGAAGGTTCTTGAAACCACAAAAAACCATTGACATCGGGCATGGGAAGTCTCTATACTGAAACGGCTTAAAGTATAAGCGCCCGTAGCTCAGCAGGATAGAGCGTCGGTTTCCTAAACCGAAGGCCGCGTGTTCGAATCTCGCCGGGCGCAGTGTTCATAAGGCATTCCAAACAAAATACTTAAGGATTTCAAAAAAGTTTTTTGCTAACGGGGGCAGCCATCGTCTATCTGTTACCACAGAAAAATCCGATATCTGCCAAAATGGCATATTACAAGTATTGATGTTGTTCAATAAGTCTATATTCCAAAGCATTTTATAGGTTTTCTTGCGGCGGCATACCATTTGCTCAACAATAGCTGTAAATTGGTTTTACCTGAACGAAAGGAAATCGAATGAAATTTGACAAATTTACAGTCAAGGCACAGGAAGCGATGGCATCCAGCCAGCAGTTGGCGATGGCTCGCAGTCACACGATGGTAACGCCGCTGCATTTGCTGCATTCGCTGCTGGACGATGAGCAGGGGCTTGCGGTCTCGATATTAAAAAAAATTGGCTCCAATGTTGAACGCCTGCAGGAGATGACCGAAAGCGAACTAAAGCGTCTGCCCAAAGGCACCACCGGCGGGCAGATGATTTTGCCTGACTCGGCCTATACGCAAGTGATATTGGATGCGCAGAACCGCGCCGACAAGATGGGCGATGACTATCTGAGCGTAGAGCATTTACTTCTGTCTGTGTCGGAGATTCAAAGCGCCGCCAAAGAAATCCTCAGCGTTAATTCCATTGCTGCCGAACAGATTGAACGGGCGATAGAGGATATTCGCGGCGGCAGCAAGGTAACTGACGACAGTCCCGAAGGCAAATACAAGGCGCTGGAACGCTACGGCATAGACCTGCTTGAACAGGCGCGCAAAGGCAAACTCGACCCGGTCATCGGACGCGAGGATGAAATCCGCCGGTGTATGCAGGTGCTCAACCGCCGGACAAAAAATAACCCTGTGCTGATTGGCGAACCGGGGGTCGGCAAAACGGCCATAGTCGAAGGCCTTGCCCAGCGGATTGTGGCCGGCGATGTGCCGGCAGGCCTCAAGGACAAACGCCTCATCGGGCTGGACATGGGGGCGATGATTGCCGGAACCAAATTTCGCGGTGAATTCGAGGAGCGGTTCAAAGCCGTACTCAAAGAAGTAACCGGCGCCAATGGCCAGATTATTCTTTTCATTGATGAGCTGCATACAATTGTCGGCGCCGGCAAAGCCGAAGGCTCTGTCGATGCGGGCAACCTGCTCAAGCCCTCTCTGGCGCGCGGCGAATTGCGGTGTATCGGCGCTACGACGCTGGATGAATACCGCAAGCATATCGAAAAGGATGCGGCGCTGGAACGGCGTTTCCAGCCGATTCAGGTGGATGCACCCAGCGTGGAAGAGACCATCGCCATTCTTCGCGGCTTAAAAGACCGCTACGATGCCCATCACGGCGTTCGGATTACCGATGCGGCGGTAGTTGCGGCGGCAACGATGTCCAACCGCTATATCTCCGACCGTTTTTTGCCCGATAAGGCGATTGATTTAATCGACGAGGCGGCAAGCCGCCTGCGGATAGAAAACGATTCCCTGCCGGCCGAACTGGATGATATCCGCCGCAAAATTATGCAGCTTGAAATCGAATGCCAGGCTCTCAAAAAAGAAACCGACCCGGCCAGCGCCAAACAGATTGCCAAATCACAAAAGCAATTGGCTGAATTGAAATCCCGCGACAAGGAGTTGACCGCCCGCTGGGAGGCGGATAAAAACGCCATTGGACAGGTCAAAAAAATTAAGGAATTCATTGCCGCCGCGCAGAATGAATTTGAGCAGGCACAGCGCAAGGGCGACCTGGAGCGTGCGGCACGGCTCAAATATGAAACCCTGCCGGCCCTGTACAAGCAGCTTTTGGCTGCCGAGGAAATCCTTGCCAAAGCCAATGGCGCCTGTTTAGTGCACAACGAGGTAACCGAAGAACATATTGCCCAGGTTGTCAGCAAATGGACGGGCATACCAATTGCCCGGCTGATGTCCGGTCAGCGAGAGCGACTGCTTGCAATGGAAGATGAAATCCGCCGCAGGGTCGTCGGTCAGGATGAAGCCGTCGCCGCAATCTGTAATGCGGTACGGCGGAACCGGGCGGGGCTGGGTGATCCCGGAAAGCCTATCGGGGTCTTTCTGTTTCTGGGGCCTACCGGCGTCGGAAAGACGGAATTGGCAAAGGCGATGGCGGAATTTTTATTCCACGATGCGGGCAACATGGTGCGCATCGATATGAGCGAGTTTATGGAGCCGCATTCAGTCGCACGGCTCATCGGCGCCCCTCCGGGCTATGTGGGCTATGAAGAGGGCGGCAGGCTTACCGAGGCGGTACGGCGAAAGCCCTATTCGGTTGTGCTGCTGGATGAGATTGAAAAAGCCCATCAGGATGTGTTCAATGTCCTGCTGCAGGTGCTGGATGACGGCAGATTGACCGACGGCAAGGGCAGAACGGTCGATTTTAAGAATACCGTGATTATTATGACCAGCAATTTTGCCGGCCAGCAGATTTTGGAATTGAGCCAGAACAAAGGTGCAGATTGGGAAATCGAAGCCCATGTCAAAGAAGCGCTGAAAAAGTATTTCCGCCCCGAATTTCTAAACCGCATCGATGAGACAATTATCTTCCACACGCTGGGACGTGAGCATCTGACGCGGATTGTGGATATTCAACTGCGTTATCTGACCGAGCGGCTCAAAGGCCGGCATATCGAAGCGGAGATTACCGATGCGGCAAAGGCATTGCTCATCGATGAAGGCTACGACCCTGCATTTGGCGCCCGCCCGCTTAAACGGGTCATCCAGCAGCGATTGGAAAATCCGCTGGCAAGCGAACTGTTGGCGGGGAAATTTTCTGAAGGTGACAAAATCCGCATCGACTCCGACGGCCAGTCGTTTGTTTTCAGCAAGGCATGAGTTTTTTTAAACGGGATTAACAAGATAGCCAGGAATTTTTGCCACAGAGGACACCGAGTCGGTTTGGAGTTCTTTGTTCGTGGTTTTTAGCTAAGGGAAAGCATACTTTATTTGACACGAAACACTGCTTTGTCGAAAAAATATTGCTCATGCTTTGGTATCCTCATCCAACCATCAGAGCGGGTGTTATGGCGCAGTAGAATCTTATTTCGAAAACAGACGCAGCAGGGCATCGTGCAGTTTTGCGTTGGAGGCGAGGGTTTGAAAGCTGCTTCCGGTGTATTGCTTTAAGTCGATTGGAAACAACGGCTTACCGTCTAAATAGGTGATTTTTCCGCCGGCTCGTTCGATAAGCAACGCCCCAGCGGCGATATCCCACAGCTTGGCAGAGGTGGAAACGGCTCCAATCAAAGAGCCTTTGGCGACATACGCCAGATGCATTGCTGTCGAGCCCAGACAGCGAAACCGCGTTTGCCGCATTATTTCCATAACGGCAGCCGCAGTTGCTGGGTCCGTCTGGCTGTCGATACCAAAACTGGCAAATTTGCTGATCTCTTGCTGGTTAACTCTAATTTTGGATTGGTTTAATAGACAATCCATATTTTGAGCGGCGGTGAACATGCAATCTGCCGAAGGTTCATAAATGGCGGCAGCAACAGGCGTTCCATCATAAAAAGCGGCGATGCTGACGCAGAAACACAGCAAGCCATTTGCGTAGTTATTTGTGCCGTCAATCGGGTCTATGACCCACCAGACCGCTGATTCCGTCCGTGGCGGGCAAAAAAGCATTTTGCCATCGGTGCCTTCTTCGGCGATAAATCCATCGTTGGGAAAGACGGACTTAATCCGGTCAATAATGAGTTTTTGGCATATCGGGTCTGCCTGGGTAACCAGCTCGGACTGGTTTTTGATGGTACTGCGGAGATAGGATAGTTCTTCCATCGCCCGCTGGCCGGCCAGTCGTGCCGCTTCGGATGCGGTTTCAAGAATCTTGCTTAATTGGGTATTGGATAAGCCCATATTCTGCCTTTCTCTGTTGACAATTCTCTGGTGTTTTATTGTAATCGATGGATGAACGAAAGCCAAGAAACAAACCGGATAAATCGTGGTACGCCTTTGCAGCGATGGCTGGCGGCCGGCCTGGCTGCGTGTGTTGGGGTGGTTTTTGGGGTGCTTTGGCTTGCCGAGAAAGGAACGATTCAACTTGGTTATCTATTCGGAGTTTGCCGTTTTAAACAGGTCTGGGGGTTGCCGTGTCCGGGGTGCGGCTGGACGCATGCTGCGCAAGCCTTTTCGGCAGGGGAGTTTATGCGGGCATTTACGATTCAGCCGGCGGCGGTATTTTTTTGCGTGATGGCGATAGTTGTCGCGATTTTATCTTTACAAGCGGCGATTTTTGGGGTACATTCGTGGCCGTTAAGGATGGTTTTAGTACCGCGTTTCCTCAAGCGTTTGTTATGGCTGTCGGCGGCAGTGATTTTACTGGGCTGGCTGGTGTTGCTGGCTCGGGCATTTGCGGGAAAATTATAATTTCGGAGTGGAAATTGGATACCAGGCTTACAAATGGAATTATTGGCATTTTATTCATGTTGCAGCTTTTGTTGTGCCAGGGTTGCAACATCATCGGGTTTCTGGCCAATCCCGGCGCCAAAGATGTCAAATATCCAGCCCAATATGACCTGAAGGCCGCCGCCAAGGATAAGAAAATCCTGGTATGGGTCGATTCGGCAGATTCGAGCGGTTCGACAATGGAATTGCAGAACCAGATAACCAGCGCTGTCTCGACTCGCTTGAAAAAATATGCCGGCATCAAACAAGACCAGATGATGAATGTTCCGGCATCGGCGTCTGAACTGGCCAAGCAGGATATGTCAAGCCCTTCGGCTCGCGGCCGCAGCGCCGGCACTGATTTTGTTTTGTATGTGAATATCCGGCAGGTCGATATCATACAACTGCATTCCAATAAGTATTATTCAGGTCAACTGCTTTGCCAGGCGGCTCTGATTCAAAGCCAGGATGCAGCGACATTATGGCCCCAAGACGCCGCAAATGGCGAGATCGAGGTTTTCAGCGAATTGGAAATCAAAGGACGGGAAAAACTGCTGACCCGATTAAGCGATGCAATTTCTCATTGCATCGTACGTAATTTTTACGCATGTCCCAAAAGTGAATACCGAGTCAATGAAGAACGCGTAGTTCTCAATGAAATGATAGAACAGGAAACTTTTTAGAGGAATTCATTATGTATCGAATTTTGATCTCTGACAAGCTGGCGCAGGAAGGTATCGATTTACTGAAGTCCATGGCGGATGTGGAGCCGGTTGTTCGCGTTGGGTTGAGCGAAGATGAGCTGGCCAAGATTGTCGGCGACTACGATGGTCTGATTATCCGCAGCGGTTCCAAGGTAACCGCCAAAGTTCTCGCAAACCCCGGCAAGCTCAAAGGGATTGCCCGTGCCGGCGTCGGCGTTGACAATGTCGATATTCCCGCCGCGACAAAGAAGGGTATCATTGTGATGAATACGCCCGGCGGCAATACGCTCAGCGCTGCCGAACACACGATGGCGCTGATGCTGGCGATGAGCCGGCATATAGTACCTGCCTGCAACAGTCTAAAGGCAGGTCAGTGGGACAGAAAGAGCTACGAAGGCAATCAGTTGAATAACAAGACGCTGGGCGTCATCGGTCTGGGGCGCATCGGCATGGCGGTTGTGAAAATGGCCAAAGGCTTCAATATGCGGGTGCTGGGTTATGATCCATTCGCTGCCCCCAAAGAAGCCGAAACGATGGGCGTTGAGGTGGTCGATAATCTGGAAAAGATTTACCGTGAGGCGGATTACATCAGCATTCACGTTCCCAAAAATGAAAATACACTTAATATGATTGGCGCCAAAGAACTCAAGATGATGAAGCCGACGGCTCGTTTGGTTAACTGTGCCCGCGGCGGTATTATCAATGAAGACGACCTGTACAATGCGCTGCTGGCCAAAACGATTGCCGGCGCCGCATTGGATGTGTTTTCCAAGGAACCGCCGGAAAACATGCGGTTTATGGAAGTCCCGAATTGCTTAGTTACGCCGCATTTGGGCGCCAGCACGGAAGAGGCTCAGATTGAAGTTGCGGTCGAGGCAGCGCAGATTTTGGTTGACGCCCTTCGCGGCGGACCGATTCGCAATGCGGTCAATGCCGCATCGATGGGCGCGGCGTCGCCGGTCGTTTGTTTGTATGCCGATTTGGCGCAGCGCATCGGGTCTATGATCAGCGCTCTGGCTCCGGGTCATATCAAATCCGCCAAAGTCGAATACCGGGGAGCGATTGCCGAAAAGCCTGTCGAACCGATAACGACCGCCTTTACGATCGGGTTGGTTCAGCCGCATTTTGATACCCTGGTCAATATCGTCAATGTCGGGATGATGGCCAAAGAACGCGGCATCAGTGTTGACCAGACAAAAAATGCTGAAATCAAAGACCTCGAGTCCAGTTTTTCGGCGACGGTAGAAACCGATAAGGCGACCCGCACGCTTCGCGGGACGGTGTACGGCGGCAAACTGCTGAGGATTATTGAAATTGACGGTTTTGCGGTGGAAGTAACGCCGGAAGGCACGATGATGATTATCTTCAACGACGACAAGCCCGGCGTTATTGGCGCTGTTGGTACGCTGCTGGGCAAGCACGGCATCAACATCAATACGATGGGCGTCGGCCACAAAGCAGAACAGGGTAAGGCCATTCTGGCGGTGAGTCTGGACAAGAAATTGGACGAAAAAGCCATTTCGGAACTCAAAGAACTGGATTTTGTCAACGAGGTGCATGTCTGTCAGCTTCAATAAACGGAAGAACTGGGACTGTTTTTAAGGTAAAATAAAAACCGGATCGGCTTATGCAGAAACGCATGCCGGTCCGGTTTGGATTTACAGCGACACGGACGATTATGGATTTGACGAAAAAAAGAGCGAAAAGCAAAGACAAGGACAGTCAATTGAATTTTGATTTTGATGATACTGCCGCCGCTGCGGCGGTGTTGTCGAATGCTCCGCAGCCGCAGCCGGAGTTGCCGGACGACGAGCCGGATGAGGAGTCGCCAAAACGCCGGCGCGGCAGCAAGGCGGCAACCGCCGAATCGATGGCCGCCAAACAGCGGGATATCAGTGTCAGCGAATTTTTTGCCAAGAACCGGCATTTGCTCGGGTTTGACAATCCCCGCAAGGCATTGCTGACCGCCGTCAAGGAAGCGGTGGATAATTCGCTGGATGCCTGCGAAGAAGCGCATATTATGCCGCATATTGAGGTTGCAATCGCTCCGGTGGACGGCAGCGAAAATAAATTTCGTATGACGGTTAAGGACAACGGCCCCGGCATTATCGGAAAACAGGTTCCTAATGTGTTTGCCCGGCTGCTGTACGGCAGCAAGTTTCATACGCTCAAGATGAGCCGCGGTCAGCAAGGCATCGGTATCAGCGCCGCCGGCATGTACGGCCTGCTGACGACCGGCGAGCCGGTGCAGATTATCACTCGCACTCATCCCAAGAAGCCGGCCAATCATTATCATGTTCAGATTGATACAACCAAAAACCGTCCCGAAGTGATTCTCGATGAGGAATGCGAGTTTGACCTTCCGACCGGCACCAGCGTATCGATTACAATGGAAGGGCGGTATCAAAAGGGCAAACAAAGCGTCGATGAGTATCTGGCTCAGACGGCTATTGCCAATCCGCATGCGGCGTTTGTGTATCGGGCGCCCGACGGCCAGGTGTTTGAGTATCCGCGTCAGAGCAACGAGCTGCCGTTTATCCCCGTTGAGATAAAGCCGCATCCGTATGGCGTGGAAGTCGGCGTGCTGTTCAAGATGGCGCGGCAAAGCGAATCCAAGACGCTGGTGCAGTTTCTGCATACGGAATTTTCCCGCGTCAGCGACCGCATCGCAGCGGATATCGCCAAATCGGCAAAATTATCAGTTCGGCTCAAGCCGGCGGATTTGAGCATCAAGGACGCTGAGCGGCTGCATGCGGCAATTAATGCAACCAAACTGATGGCGCCGCCGACGGATTGCATTGGGCCTATCGGTGAGGAAAAACTGGTTGACGGATTGAAACGCGTGGTGGATGCGGAGTTTTATACGAGCTGCACGCGGCGGCCGGCCGTCTATCGCGGCAATCCATTTTTAGTTGAGGCGGCGCTGGCGTATGGATGCAACAATGTTTCGGATGCCAATGGCGACGAAGACTCTCCGGCGGCCGGCGATAAGGATGACAAAGACCAGTTGATGCGGCTGGTACGGTTTGCCAATCGGGTACCGCTGCTGTATCAGCAGTCCGCCTGTGCCACCTACAAATCCGTGATGGATGTCAACTGGCGCAGCTACGGCTTAAGCCAGAGCCGCGGGGCGCTGCCTTCGGGACCGATTCTGCTGATGATTCATATTGCTTCGGTGTGGGTGCCGTTCACCTCCGAAAGTAAGGAAGCTGTGGCGCATTATCCGGAAATCATCAAGGAAATCAAACTGGCGATTCAGGAATGCGGACGCAAACTCGGTATGCATGTGCGCAGGCAGCGGCGCATCAAAGATGAATTGGTTAAACGCGGCTATATCGAGATTTATCTGCCGCATATCGGTCAGGCGCTCAAGGATATTTTGACGCTCAAAGACCCTCAGGTCGAAAAACTGGTCGATAAACTCAAAATAACACTCGAAAAGACACGAGGAATTGGATAAAAATATGGCTCAAGAATTGATTATCTCAATTAGCGGGATGCGCGGCATTGTCGGTGAAAATCTTTTTGCGGAAACTGCTGCCGCCTATGGCTGCGCATTCGGCACATTTCTAAAACAGCATCGGTCTGCATCTCGTCCGGTGGTTGCGGTAGGCCGTGATTCGCGTCCCTCAGGAACGATGCTGTGTGCGGCGGTCTGTGCCGGCTTGTGTTCGGCGGGCGTCGATGTGGTGGATTTGGGGATTTGCACAACCCCCGGCGTGGGCGTCATGCTGCGCCATTTGAAGTGCGACGGCGGAGTCGTCATTACTGCCAGCCATAATCCAACGCCATATAACGGAATAAAATTTTTATTGGATAATGGCATTGCCCCGCCAAAACCGCTTGCCGAAAAAATCAAGGCGATTTACATCGACAAGCAGTTCAGGCGAGCCGATGCTGTCGGCTGCGGTGTTATTTGCGCCAACACCCACACCGATCGAGTGCATGTTGATAAAGTGTTAAGCATTGTAGAACCCAAAACCATCGCGGCAAAAAAGTTTTGTGTTGTGTTGGACAGCGTCAATGGCGCCGGCGGGCCGGTTGGGGTGGAGCTGCTGGAAAAGCTGGGCTGCCGTATTGTGCCGGTCAATGTCGAACCGACTGGGTTGTTTGCCCACGGAGCCGAACCGACGGCGGACAATCTGACAGGTCTTTGCGACGAAGTCAAAAAAGCCGGCGCAGATATCGGTTTTGCGCAGGACCCGGATGCAGACCGTCTGGCCATCGTTGATGAAAAGGGACGCTACATCGGCGAGGAATTTACGCTGGCTCTGGCGGCCGACTATATGTTCAGCAAAAATCCCGGGATGACAGCGGCGGCTAATTTGTCCACTTCGCGAATGATTGACGATATCGCCCAAAAAGCCGGCGGCAAGGTATTTCGCACGCCGGTCGGGGAAGCAAATGTCGCCGAGGCGATGATAAAAAATAATTGCGTTATCGGCGGCGAGGGCAACGGCGGCGTGATTGATTTACGCATCGGTCCCATTCGGGACAGCTTAGTTGCAATGGCAATGACACTGCAGTGGATGGCCGAAACCGGAAAATCCGTCGGTCAGCTTGCCGATGCTATTGGCGGTTATTCGATGTTCAAAACAAAATATACCGCAACGGCCGCACAAGCCGCAGTTGTTATTGAAAAAGCCCGAAAAATCTATCTGGACGCCAAAATCAATGACAGCGACGGCTGCCGGTTTGATTTTGCCGACGGCTGGCTGCATGTCCGCACCAGCAACACCGAACCGATTATGCGAGTGATTGTCGAAACCAAAGACCCGGATGCCGCACAGCGATATCTGGCTCAATTGACACAGCTTTGCAAGGAAGTGATTGGATGACCCAGCCGCAATCCATCTCAAGACGGCATTGGTTTTTGCTGGCCGTGATTGCGGTGGTGTATGGCTGGTCGATGATTCGTCCATTCGATTGGGCAACGTGGTTTTTGGAAATGCTGCCGGTGGCGATGGGTTGCACAAAAATAAACAGGGTGGGAAAGGATCGTGTTCATGGTTTATTTGAGACTATTTCTTTTTGCAGCTGAATTGGTCAGTGCTGTATGGATTTCTCTATATCTTTCAAAAAAAGCATATAAAGATTGCCTCGCAAAACAGTTGTTGGCTTTTGGCGTTCTATTTCCGCTTGTCCTTTTTACCAGTATATTTCTGCCGGCACTGTGTGGTGTATTGTATTTTTTTACCCCGGCAGTTTTACTGCTTATATCCAGTGCTGTCTTTGTGCTATGTGAAAAAAGACGGGCGCAATTGGGATGGTCTAATCCATGTGAGCCACATCCCGTTTCCCTGGGATACAGAAATATAGGGGTAATTATTTTATTATTTTTTGCTTGCGGGTTGGTTTTTGGCCGATTTTTTTACAATGGGACTCATTTTGGAGGAGATGATTTTTCTTATCACCCCGCCTTCATCATGAGCCTGGTTCAGGATCACAGCCTGGTTATCAGCGATAGGGATTATACCGCCCATTTTCCATTCAATGCCGAGTTTTATACAGGTGCTTTTGTGCTGCCGCTGAGCCGGGACTATTTGGCAGGCCTTGCCGGATTTTATTGGTTTGGTTTATTGCTGCTGATTTTTTTTTATTGGGGACATATCGGGTCTTTTACGAAATGGCAATTCATTGTTGGCTGCAGCATTTTTCTGCTGACCCCCAATATACAGCAGGCAATTGCAACATATACCGCAGTGGATATGGCAGCGCCCATCATGATGTTGGCTTCTGTGATGTTTATTTTGCCCCATCAGGATAGGTCTGATATCCCGCGAAACGACCTGATTTTTAGCGGATTATGTGCAGGTTTTGCAGTCGGATGCAAAGTAACAATGGGCTTCTTGGCCGGATGGCTGGTACTTTCTGTTTTCCGAAGGCAGCAAAAGCTCCCTTGGAAACAGTTGTTTTGTTCTCTTGGAATCCTGATTTTCTGCATGCTGCTGACCGGTGGTTTTTCGTATATCCGAAATTTTGCACTGACGGGAAATCCATTTTTTCCTGCCTCAATCGGGCCGATTGAAGGGCCGTTTGGTAGAGAACAGCAAAATACAACGAAGTTATTGTATTGGATACTCAATGATCCGGTAAATGGGGCAAATTGGAAAGTCATTCTCGGTACCTATATCAACTGGCCGGCAGTGCTCTTTTTGTTTGCGGCGACAGGGTATGGTTTTTCTCTGAGATACTGCACGGGTCGAGGCGCGTGTGACAAAAACCAATTGTTTGCAAAACGGCTATTGTTTTGGATGGGAGCTTCGCTTTTCGTCTTATATCCTGTGATTCCATTTTCTGGATCCCCCAATTCACCAGATGCGCCATTAGCTCTATCAATACGGTATCTTCTTTTTTCGTATATCATTGGTATCTTTTTACTGCTGATGGAGACAGCCCGTTACCAATACTTGGGCCGATATATAAGTATCATTTTTTTGACAGCCCTAAGTATCCGATACGGTTTGGAGTTATCCAAAATAGCCATGACGGTGGTCGTATTATGCGGATTCTGGGTGGCGGTGTCATTTTGTCTAAGATACAGACAGGAAATTCTTCTGTGTGTACAAGACAGGAAACGGGCTGCTGCTGGCATGGCTGCATTTATTTGCGGATTCCTGATATTTTTTCCACAGTATCAGAATTTGACCGATTCCAGGGTTTTCACCTATAGGGGGCAAAGATTGGCGGATGTGCTGATGGCGGTTGAGGAATTGCTGCCAGATGGCGCCAGATACTGCTTTTTTGGAGTCAATTATCAACTGTATCCGTTTTGGGGGCGGCGATTTCAGTTTCGGCCTGTCAAGACAGATCGGAACGGCCAGCCCAGAGATTTATATTATCAATTATGGAAAAACCACCCTGAGCAGGCTATTTTTTGGCATAATTCCCAAGTGCCATTGGAAACGGCTGTTTTGGTGGAAAATTTGATATGTAATAAGATGGATTATGTTGTAACCTCAAAAGACCTCACAGGAGACTGGCCGATTCAGCAAATGATACTGCAGGCAGACAAGCATGCCCAAAAAATATATGAAGATGCAGATAACTGCATATGGAAAATAGAACAAAAATAAATTGCCTGTATGTTATGTCTCCCTGCGGAAATCTTTTTTTGCGACAATCAGGTAGTGGCTGTACCATAACATTTCCGGATGTGAAATGTCGATATCCGTAAATCCCATCTCTTGGAGCCATAAAGAGACAATTTCCGGCTCACGATAGTGAGGAACCTGACGGGAGAGGATGATATCGTGCAGCGTATTCATCAATGCTTTGCACTTTTTCCGGGGATTTATATCTTTCAAGATGATGGTTTTTGCCTGTGTCTGCCGTATTCTCTCGAGAAATGCCCGCTGTTGATGGGCGGGTATATGATGCAGCACATCAATCATCATCACGCAATCGATGTTTACCACAGGCCAGTGTTTGTGGGGTTCTATGCAGTGGAATGAAACTCTACCGTCTTTCCATGGGAGACAGCAAGCCATTTTTATTTTTTTCGGATGAACTTCGATTCCTACTCCTGCAGAAATTCGCTCAAAATGAGACAATAAAAAGAGCATCAATCCACTGCCGCAGCCCACATCCAGCACTTTGGCATTGGCGGGGACGGTTTCAATAAGCTTATGAAAAGGGCAGATTCTTGGCCGCCAACTCATCAGTGTACGTTCCATGAAGGGCAAGTCGTGGCAGTATGGAGTTATTGTATTTTGCAGTTCTCGAGGTGTCATAACGCTTCAGGATAAAAAAATGCTGTGAATATGCTTTTGGATGACAGTACCCCACACCATAATGATTCCGACTAAAATTAAAAATAAGAACGAGATGAGCTGCAAAGGGCGATCTTTTAGAAGAATATCAACCGGACTGGCGTACATTGCCTGCAGGGAGAGCATCGTAAATCGAAATACACAATATATCTGCAAGGGGAGTGTATAGACGATATAGTTGGTCCCAAACTGAGAGACCGTCGAAGGGCTGATGGAATACATGAGGAATGAGAGAATGGCGATTCCAGCGGAGACAGATATCAAATGCATAAGCAACTCCTGCGGATAGGCCGATAGAATCGGACGATGCGTTTGAAAAGGCGTCTCTGTTTTCTCAATATCCGTCCGTTCCATGTATCGCTTGCAGAATCCCATGAAAAGACACAGCGTGAACATGCAGGTGAACAGCTATGGGCTTAAGAAAACATGAATGGCAGCAGCGCCTGCAGCCGCACGTAAAACAAATCCCGATGCGATACAAATGACATCCCAAAGTACCTTTTGTTTCAAGTACCAGGTGTAGGCGATTTGAATCAGAAGATAGCCGCTAATGATTAAAATCACCCCAAATGAAGTGAGCGCGGCTGTTGCCAATGCGATGACGGCACACCCAAAAGCCGCCGTTAATGCCGCGGAAACAGAGATTCTATTAGAAGCCAGCGGCCGATTGTGGGTATGTATGAAAAATCGGTCGCTTTCTCGGTCGTGAATATCATTGAGAATATAAACCAGAGAGCTGGTAAAACAAAAGGCAATAAAAGCCAGACCAATCTGTACAGCCGCATGGGGTTCGTTAAATTTCAGCGCAGACAGAATCGGCAATAAAACAACGATATTCTTAATCCAATGCTTTGGACGGATGAGTTGTACGATCGGAATGGCCTGCATCGTTAATTCCTGTTTTGTACCGATGTTGGGGTTATTTACATAGTTTTAAGAGCCACTGGTTCTGTTGCTGATGGTGCAATACATAACTGCCCGAAATAACGCTGCCGCGACAGGTAAAATAACATTTATTTTCATGAGTTTCAAGGCATAAAAGACGGCCGCTATCTATGATTTTTACGGAACCTGTATTGTCCTGTACAGGCCCTTCATACGTTAAAAAACGCAGCGAATGGTCGGCTATTTTTTCCGCCTCGACGGGGCTGTTGCCGATATCGGCAGGGAGGCAACCCATTCGCCACGTCCACAGCACTTCATTGATCTGGAGCATCAAGTCCCAATGAACCCCTTGCGGTGTTGTATGCTGCACAACAACAAAGGCACTGTCTTGGTTCATCGCAGTCAGTTATCCCGCCGCTTGAATGGCCGTAATTGCGGTGGTTACCACGATATCTTCTACGCTGCATCCCCGCGACAAATCGTTGACCGGCCGGGCGAGTCCCTGTACGACGGGACCGTATGCTTCGCAGCCGGCAAGACGCTGGGTGGATTTGTAGCAGATATTGCCAGCGCCCAAATCTGGAAAGATAAACGTGTTAGCGCTGCCCTTAAGCGGACTATTGGGGGCTTTCTTGGCGGCAATTGACGGTACATACGCCGCATCAAACTGCAATTCCCCGTCGATAACCACCTTGTCGCCGTAAATAGCTTTAATTGCGGCGATGGCTTTGACCGAGGCGTTGGCGACCTTTTTAGCGTTGGGACCGGAAGCCGACCCCTTGCTCGAATAACTTAGCATTGCGATACGGGGCTGAAATCCAAATTGGATTGCCGTTGCCGCTGTCGCTACGGCGATATCAGCCAGTTGATCTTCGGTCGGGTCTTCCAGCAGACCGCAATCGGCAAACATCAGGATTTTGTCCGGCCAGCACATAAAGAACATACTGGAAACGGTTTTAATTCCTTTGGCGGGTTTGATGAGCTGCAAGGCAGGCCGCAGGGTGTCCGCTGTCGAATGGCAGGCGCCGGAGACTAATCCATCCGCAAGTCCTTTTTTAATCAGCATTGTTCCAAAATACATCTCATCACGGATGGTTTGCTGGGCTTTGTCCGGCGTCATTCCCTTGTCTTTGCGCAGTTCATACAGCATCGCAGCCAGTTCCTGTCCCTGCGGGTCGCAGGCGGGGTCGGTCAGATGAACCGCATCCGGATTGACGCCGTATTTATCCAGCCAGGGCTTGAGTTTGTCGCGATTGCCCAGTACAATGATATTGGCAAACTGCTTGTCCAGAATGATTTTGGATGCCGCAATTGTCCGCTCATCATTGCCTTCCGGCAGTACAATGGTTTTTTTCAGTTTTCTGGCCTGGTCGATTACCTGGTCTGCAAAATTTGTCATAATATCTGCCATCTATAAGGATTATTAATAACCATACAAGGCGTCCGTCAGGGGTTAACCCTGAAACGGCGGCTTGCATAATCTTTCGATTGGTACATAACTCTTTTTATTTCAGAGAATTACAAGAACAATTCAAATCTTTACGCTATACCAATTTACAGAATTATTCTATACTACCCAGTCCGGCATTGTCAAGTCTTATACACGCCAAAGCGATTTAAGGACTGAAAATTGTCAGGAAAATCCTTTTTATGCCTGTCGATTGTTTGACAAATCAGGCAAGTTCGGTATAGTCAAACCCAGCAAAAGTAGATATAGATAAAATTGTAAAATACCTCAATTGAGTCAGTTATGGATTATATTGATACGGAACAGCTAAGTCGGGCGGCTCGACAGGCATCCATTGGATTGGGCGGGATTTCTGCGGGCATCAAAAACGCCGCCCTGGGGCGGATTAAAGACGCTCTGCTGACACAAAGCGGGGATATCCTGTCGGCAAACGGGGCGGATATGGAGGATGCCCAAAAGGCCGCTCTTGCCGCTCCGTTGCTCAAACGGCTCAAATTCGACCAGGCCAAACTCGAGGAAGTCTGTGCCGGCATCGAAAGCCTGATCAAGCTGCCTGACCCAGTTGGGCAAACGCTGTCGGCGATGGAGTTGGATAAAGGACTTGAACTGTATAAAGTCAGTTGTCCCATCGGCGTTATCGGGGTGATTTTTGAGTCGCGGCCTGATGCACTGGTTCAAATATCGACGCTGTGTCTCAAAAGCGGTAATGCTGTCCTGCTCAAAGGCGGCTCCGAGGCGCTGCGTACCAATCAGGTACTTGCCCGGATAATCGCCGAAGCCGGCGTTGCGGCTGGTATCCCCGCCGGCTGGCTGGGACTGTTGCAAACGCGCGACGATGTCTCGCAAATGCTCACAATGGATGACGCCATCGACCTGATTATCCCCCGCGGCAGCAATGAGTTTGTCCGGCATATTATGCAAAATACCACGATTCCGGTGATGGGTCATGCCGATGGGATATGCCATGTTTATGTTGACCGTTCGGCGGATGTGGATATGGCTGTCCGGCTGACGGTCGATTCCAAATGCCAGTATGTCGCCGTCTGCAATGCCGCTGAGACGCTGCTGGTGCATCAAGACATTGCGCCGGTATTTCTGCCCAAAGTCAAGGCGGCGCTGGAAGCTAAAAATGTCGAGCTTCGCGGCTGTTCCATAACCCGGCAGATTATCGCCGTCAATCCTGCCAGCGAGCAGGACTGGAAAACTGAATATCTGGATTATATCTTATCCATCCGCACCGTTGACAGTCTCCAGCAGGCGATTGAGCATATCAATACCTATGGTTCGGGCCATACGGATGCGATTGTTGCTGCCGACAAAACGGCGGCGGCGGCGTTTATGAACAGGGTCGATTCGGCAGATGTGTTTTGGAATGCCAGCACACGGTTTGCCGATGGTTTCCGCTATGGTCTTGGGGCGGAAGTGGGCATCAGCACGCATAAGCTGCACGCCCGGGGACCGGTGGGACTGGAAGGGCTGGTGATTTACAAATGGCTGCTTGCCGGTTCGGGGCAGATTGCGGCTGATTACAGCGGTCCTGCCGCCAAAGCCTATACACACAAACCTTTGGATAAATCCTGGACGATGTAGTATGCGCGATTTCTCCCATAGCAAGCGGATTGTTGTTAAAGTCGGCACTCAAACACTGAGTCAGGGCGACCGGATCGATACGGACTATATTGGTGCGATGGCCGGCCAGATTGCCGCAATGATGCGCAGCGGCAAGCAGATTGTGCTGGTTACCAGCGGCGCTATCGGCATGGGCGCCCGGCAGTTGAAATTAAAAGGTGCGGTGTCCGAAATGAATCTGCGGCAGGCGTGTGCGGCCATCGGCCAGCCGCTGCTGATGCACGAATACCACAAAGCCTTCCAACAGCACGGATTGATTGTATCGCAATTGCTACTGACGGCCGAAGTGCTCAAAAACCGCAAGAGCTATCTGAATCTGCAAAACGCCCTTGAAACGCTGCTGACGATGGGCACCGTGCCGATTATCAATGAAAACGACAGTGTATCGACTGATGAAATTGGCACGGCATTCGGGGATAACGACCGGCTCAGTGCCCTGGTTGCCAGCAAGATTGATGCTGACGCCCTGATCATCCTGAGCGATATCGACGCCCTCTATGATAAGAATCCGCGTGAATTTCCTGATGCCCAGCCGATACCGATTGTGTATGAGATTACGGACAAGATTACACAGGCGGCCGGCGGCAAAGGCTCGCAGTATTCAACCGGTGGAATGAAAACCAAAATTATGGCGGCCAAAATCGCTTCGTATGCGGGCTGTCGGGTTATTCTGGCACATGGCCGGCAGGACAATGTGCTTGCACGGATTCTTGGCGGCGAAAATATCGGCACGCTGTTTTTGCCCAAACAGAAACTGTCCAACCGCGTTCGCTGGATATTGAATAATCCCGCCGAGGGAACTATCCGTGTGGATGAAGGGGCGTTGAAGGCGCTGCGCAATCACAAGAGTCTTTTGCCCAGCGGGATTCGCCAGGTGGAAGGCGTTTTTGACGCCGGTGCTGTCGTCGTTGTCAATGATATCGCCAAGGCGGTATCCAGCCTGTCCAGCGAAGAATTGAAACTGGTTGCGGGCAAGCACAGCCGGGAAATCCGAAAACTGCTCGGTTCCAAAAGGCGGGATGTCGCTGCGGTGCCGGAAGACATCGTCTTTCTGGATAACCCATCCGGAGAGTGATTTATCTGTTTTGGCAGCGGTACTGACGCTGACGCAGGCGATATCGGGTTGGGTTCGTTTTGCGAGTTCAAAGACGGTGGTTTATTATAGAGAAGTTGACAGAGGTTGGCCGGATGGGTAGAATCCATACGGAAATAAAATACAGACATCGATTTAAGGAATAGATTATGTCAGGCAATTTAGTTGAATTAACCGACGATACATTCGATTCAACCGTACAGAATTCACAGCAGCCCGTGCTGGTGGATTTTTGGGCGCCCTGGTGCGGGCCGTGCAAAATGCTTGTTCCGGTGCTGGAGCAGGTTGCCAATGAATATGTCGGCAAAGCGTTGATTTGCAAGGTCAATACCGACGACCATCGTCAGGCGGCTATTCAATTCAATATCAGCGCCATCCCCACGCTGATTCTGTTCAAGGATGGCCAAATGATAAAGAAGTGGGTCGGGTTAATCCAAAAAGCAGAAATTACTCGTTCTCTGGATGAGGCCATCGCCGGCTAACCGGATTTTTTGCGATTTCTACATACCCTTGAAGTATCTGTCCGAGGGTATTTTATTTGGCTCATCCGATTAATGCGTTGGTGGAACGGTGCAGATGCAGGATTCTCAGG
>CAZICJ010000046.1:0-22116 GCA_964537635.1 uncultured Pirellulales bacterium | reverse complement strand
GACCTGAGAATCCTGCATCTGCACCGTTCCACCAACGCATTAATCGGATGAGCCAAAAATTCCACTTCTGTCTTCTGCATTCTGACTTCAGTATTCTTTTCCAGTGGCTTTTTCCGCCTATTTCTGGTATAATGCGCACTGGAAAAACGGGCATCCAGACCCGTTAGAAAGGAGACCTCAAAACTCTGGAACCCGCCGGTCCGGCGACAAACCGCTGGCAACCAGAATCTGACATTTTTAATCTTTAATATGTCATTTTGATTTTAGCATTTTGATATTTGATATGTTTTTACAAAACGAACCCATTTTTGCTCTTTGACAAATAAACCCTGTCTTAAATCAGCGCAATCAGCGTAATCAGTGTTTAGCTTTTCCGCAAAACGAACCCATTTTTACCTGACTCAATCCGGCGATTGTGCTTGATTAAATCCCCCGAAAATGAGATATAATAGGTATATGCTCGATAAGGACTGGAACAATAAGAAGTTGAGGCAATTGGCCAAAGGCGACCCTCAGGCTCTGGCCGACTGGACACAGACGTTCATCCCCTGGCTGTATGCCCGTCTGTTCTTCGATCTGGGCGAAAATGCTGCGGATGATGCACTTGCCAAAACGCTGTACCAGGCAGCTATCCAAATCGCCGTAAACCCTTATCAATTCAATCCTTGCAGTCCAAGATTGATGGATTTGTCCGGCCAGGCTGCCGCCCCTTACAAAACCCAGACTCCAGCCCGCCAAATCAGCGAAAATACGCGGTCGATTATCCAGAAGCTGACCACCGAAGCGATCTCCGGCGACCCCCTGCAGCTTGGGCAGACCATCGCTGTTGTTCAACACGCTGCCGCCCTCCTATCGATAGACGACCAGCGCCTGCTGCTCAATAAATACCAAAAACTCGATTCCTCAGACCATATCGCTCAAATAATGGATATCCCAGCCAAGGAAATCGAAAACGCTCTTTACAAAGCCCGATACACGCTCCGCAGAACCATGGAATCGCTCGCCGGCGTCGAACCGCAAACAACCGCTGCAGCGCCGACCTCTGTTGCTATTTTTGAAGCGAATCTGGAAACCTTATTTCGTTCAATGCCTCCAATGCCGCAGCCTTCCGAGCAGCAAATAAGCCGGGCGACAGCCGCCTTTGAAAAAGCACTTCTCGACAACCGCATCCCCAATAAACATCTATCCTTCAGGACAAAAATCATTGCCGCTGCGGCAGTCTGCCTGACAGCCGCAGGTTTGCTTTATCTCAGCAACCAAATCCAAACGACAAGTTTGCCAAGCGACGATTCCGGACAATCTCCGCAAATGCCCACAACACCACAGCCGACAGAGGCCAAAGACACTTCCGAAGAACTCGCTGCTGCCCTGGATGCAGGGCAAAGAAAAGATGTCCAGGAACTGATGAAAATCATTCGCACCGGCCAATACCCAGCCCAGGTGCTTGCCGCCCATTACCTCGGACAATACGGGGATAGTTCCGCCATTGGTGTTCTTGACTCGGCGTCCCAGAAATGGTTCGCCGGCCAGGCGGGACAGGAAAATCCGTTTATGAATGCTGTCAAGGCAATTGAAAAACGAATTGACCTGCAAAAACGTCAGCAGGAATACCAAAAAATTGCCGAAAATGTTAAAACCATTATCCAGACCCGAAATGCTCAGGAATCCCCGCAGCCGTCCGCTAAAGAGCCCAATCTGCCGCCGGAAAAACCGCACCAACCCAAACCTGCCGTTGCCCCCGAACCCAACCTGCCGGCTGCAAAACCGCACATTGACCAGAATGAATCGAACAACCCCTTGCCTGCAAACGAGTCTGTTGTCCAAAATGAACCCAATACCACGCCGATTGAGCCTAACCAACCTATGCCCATATTTCATTTGCCGATACTGGAATCGTAATGTAATTAAAATAGATATGATACATCCTTTTTCAAATGCTGTCATTTTTGCGTATTTTTTTCTTGTCAGATGTAAAAAATAGGGTAGAATCGCCTCTTCCTATTTGGGAATTCTTGCCGGCGGCATAGCTCAGTTGGTAGAGCGCGGGATTCATAAGCCCAAGGTCAGTGGTTCGACTCCACTTGCCGCTATTTTTGTGTCATCTGCGACCAGCAGACTCATACCGCCCCCATCATCTAGAGGCCTAGGATACCGGGTTCTCATCCCGGCGACAGGGGTTCGAATCCCCTTGGGGGTATCTTTTCCTTTGCAAACCCTTCTTGCCTGAGGTTATTCCCATGCGCTGGACAGAAATACCCTTGAATTAAGGTGGAACTGTTCACTCGGGTTAACGCTCTGGTCCGATAACTTGGCTCATTAGTCCCATCGGCATTCTGGCCGCCTCTTCTTGCTTTCTTTTCCAAAGTTCAGATTATAAATTCTATGTTTTGTACAATAAAGAAAAAGTGTTGAAAATCGAGGCTGTTTCGTTATAATGCAACAAAACCGGTGATTGCTCATTTTAGATTTCAACAGCAAGGATGTAATTGTTTATGGAGAAAGAAGTTATCGCAATATCAAACAAGACAGACTCGTGTTTTACGGACGACGACGAGATCAATCTGGTTGATTATGTGCTTGTTTTGTGGAAGCGGAGGGTGTTTATTCTGCTGGGGACTATTCTGCCGGCAGTGTGCGTTGCCGCCGGCCTGCTGCTGTTGCCGAGAGATTACACCATGACCTATACTTATGACATGAACGTCGATGGGAAACTGTACAATATCCTGAGGGATCGATTCTATAGTGAAGAAAATTTAGAGAAATTAGTCGGCAGATTACAGAAAGATGGGATTGGAGCGTTCGCCGCGAAATTAAGCAAATGCGCTCGGTCGGAAGATTATGAAAAGTATATAATGTTTGACACATCACCTCCTTTTCTGGCTGCTTCTAAGTCGAATACAGAAAAAGACCCCGAAAAGTTGGCTAAGATATGGGAAATGAAGGCATCCCTGCTCAGCATTACAATCACCGACAACTCGCCGCAATATCTGAAAAAGACCGCATCCATAGTGCGATATAATTTTGAAAAGATGGTGCCCGTCTATATAGCCCAACGGCAGTTAATCGACACCATCCGAAACAATAACAGCATGCTGGCGGACGTAGAGAGCAGTCGATTTAGCACAGAACTTTCAATGAAGAACAGCAATGAAGTCCTGGCAGGGCTCAAACGCATCAATGTTGATGCCGGAGAGAATAAGCAAAACAGTGTTCTGCTTCAGTTTGATATCGGTGGACAAAATCAGTTTCTGCCTTTGAGCTATCAAATCCAGGCTGCGGAATCCAAAATCGTTGAATTGGGTGAAGCGATTAAAACCACCGAAGAAAGATACAACTACCATAAAGATTTGATGAATTTAAATGATAAAGCCCTATCAGAGTTGAACGCAAAGATATCTTCCGATTACACCATTGAAGATTATAAAGACTTTTTGGTGAACTTGTTAAGCAGCATCGAAAAGACACAGATTAAGGATTATTTGAGTTCCTATATCCGGACTATTGAGAATCTCATCTCATCAAACAGGCCGCTTGCAGAAAGACCCCAAATTGTTCCTGCTGAAAAAGGAACAGCCAAGAAAACGGCGGTGGTGTTTGCGGCATGCTTGATGCTGTCGGTCTTTTCGGCATTTGTGATGGAAGGCGTTGAGAAGAATAAAGCTCGGCTTTCTTAGGAATGTGATGCGTTCCGCTTTTGTCGTTGCATCGATGATTCAGAATACGAAATAAGTTTTTCTTAACCCTTAAAACTTAACCCTGATTTAAAACCTTGTCCTCACGAAGGTGGGGATTAAACCTTTATATCTTAGCTCTTAGGTCTTATGTTTTAGACCTATGAATAATTTATGGACGATAAATTTGTCGCCCACAGGGACGGAGTTTGTAAAGCAGGCTACTCCACTTTTTAACATTATGACCACGGATATTCACTCAAAGCATCTAAAAATGATCCGACAGTTATTTTCGTCTCAGCTTCGAATTAATATGGCATCGGGAATGGTGACAACAATATTAAATATTGCCGTCATGGCTGCAGGCTACCCGATTTATCTGCACTTTCTTGGCTATGAAAAATACGGTGTTTGGCTTGTTTTGGCGGTAGTCTTAACCTTTGCTCAATTAGGTGAACTTGGCATAAATCCTGCGATAACGAAATTGATAGCGGAGGAATATGGTCAAAAAAATATAAAAGGAATCCAGTGTTACATTACAACGGCACTGGCAGTGCTATGTACAAGCGGTATTACTGCAATAGCAGTAATGCTGTTATTTAAAACGCAAATTATAGCTCTGTTCAAATTGAATTCTGAAAACGCAAAATTGGCTGCTTGGTTAATTCCGTATATGGGCTTTTTGAGTGTTTATATCTTTATAGTCAACGTATTTAATGCTACGCTCTCGGGGCTCGGTCGAATGGATTTGGCAAATTACATCCAAACCGCCAGCAAGATTATCGCAGTTATCGTGGCGACAGCCTTATTGTACTTAGGCAGAGGTGTTGAGAGCATGGTTATTTCAAGTTTTGTTTCATATTTATTTATCCAGACAGTCAGTATAATTTGCCTTAGAAAAATGGTTTCTATTGAGATTCTACATCTATCCAATTTGAATATTCAGCATGGTAAACGTCTTTTGTCTTTTGGCAGCGCAGTCCTTGGTGGCTCGCTAATCAGCATGCTTTTAAATCCATTCAACAAACTAATCCTTTCGCGATATGTCGGTGTCTCTGTAATACCCATATACGAGATAGCCTTTACTGGAAGCATGCAAATCCGAGGTCTTTTTGAAGCAGCTCTTCGTGCCATGATGCCGGAAATAAGCAGGATTGGCGCAACTATAACAGACACTGCCAAAGACAAGATATTGGCAATAAACCGTCGTGCAGAAAGAGTTATTTTCTTTTTTGGAATTCCTGCCTATACGGCCGCAATTCTATTTATGCCATTTGTCGTCAAAATATGGCTCGGAACAAAATATGTGGAGACTCTGCCAAGAGCTTTTCAGATTATGCTGTTAGGTACATTCTTGAGCCTCTTATGTGTACCTGCATATTACACCCTTATGGGATTAGGAAAAGTTCGCCATTGCCTTCTTTCTCAAGTCGTTCAGGGAACTGTTAATGCGGGAATTGTAGGGCTACTGCTTGTTTTTTTGGAGACAATATCAATACAATCGATGGCCTGGACTGTCGTCATTGCCATGGGAGCAACAACCTGTTATGTAATTTCACAAAATCGTCGTGCTATGCGAAATTTTTTACCCAATCTCAGCGCTGGTAACCCTGTTGCTTCCAATACGCCACCCAAAACGTCTTGTTTGAATTTGAGAAATTGATTATATTAAAGAAGGTCTAAATGCTTTCATTTCTATATCGTTGTTTTAGATATGCCACTAATCGGTTTATAGATTTAGTTAATCCTCGATCTATTTACTGGCGATTTCTTATCAGAACACGACCAGAGAGCCCAATAATCACAAAACTCTGGGGTGGACAGAAAGTTAGAATTTATCCTCGCGATGTGATTGGCAAGACCATCTTTGTAAGTGGTATATTTGAAAAAGCAGAGGCAATGTATGTAAGCAAATTCCTTAAGCCTGGGATGGTTTTTTTTGATTTGGGTGCAAATCTCGGACAGTATACCTTGCTCGCAGCAACATGCGTAGGAATAGATGGACGGGTGCATAGTTTTGAGCCAAGCGATAGAATGTTCAGTGAGCTGGAGTACAACGTTAATTTGAACGACTTATCGCACATTTGCATTCTAAATAAAGTTGCTGTTTCAAATACCGCAGGCCAAGCAAAATTTTCCCGCTATGAACCCGGTGCGGAAGTTTTCGGTTCGCTTGGCGCACAACAAAGAGACAATAAAGTTATCATTGATCATGACATTGTGAACACAATAACCCTAGATGCATATGTGGAAAACAAAAAAATAAACCACATCGATCTGATTAAAGTAGACATTGAGGGTGCAGAGCTTTTAGCAATGCAGGGCGCCAAAAATATTCTTGCCAAATCCGACGCTCCGGGAATTCTCATAGAAATGGCCGATATCAATACTGTTGGTTTGGGGTATTTTGCGGTTGATATATGGGATTACCTTAATAATTTTGGATACACTTTTTATCGCATTAACAAGCGAGGCCGATTATGTCATTTAGCCCAACGCCCGTCAGATTTTTCAAAAGCCCAAGGCCTTCTGGCTGTCAAGGATATTTCAAAATTTCAATAAACTCAGATACAAAATGACCCACATGATCAAACAACTGAAAAAAATTACGAAGACAGTGTTTCGGCGGGCAGGATTGGACATTAAGCGTATCCAATTCGAACCGTATAAATGGCTAAAAGGAAAGAATATCCATACGATATTGGATATAGGAGCAAACACGGGGCAATTTGCCTTGCAATTCCATCAGCTTTTACCTGATGCAACACTTTATTCTTTCGAGCCACTTGAGGATTGTTATAACGAGTTATTGAAGAAAATGAGATGTCATCCAAAATTCCATGCCTTTAATTTTGCGTTGGGCGACAAAAATGGTGAGGCTCCCATGTACCGTAATGACTACACCCCAAGCTCTTCCCTGTTGTCTATGAAAGAACTGCACAGGAGCGCCTTCCCATTTACAAAACATACCACTATTCAAACAATTCCCATCAGACGCCTGGATGACCTCGTGGACAAGCTGGACATTGTTGAGAATATTCTAATCAAAATCGATGTGCAGGGTACAGAAGACAAGGTGATTCTGGGGGGCGAAGAATTGATATCAAGGGCATCTATTCTTATTTTGGAAACAAGCTTCCAGCCTCTCTATCAGGACCAGCCGCTGTTCGATGATATTTATGGTATGTTGAAACAGAAAGGCTTTTCATATATTGGAAGCGAACATACAATACGAAATCCAAATGATGGATGCATTCTCCAGTGCGATTCCATTTTTCACAAAACCTAACCACAAATCCCCTGAGTGCAAATGCGCACCCCTTTGGAGGCAAGAGCCAACAACATGAGTCTCTGTCATTCTTTCTGCTTAAACAATCAATATTCGACTACAAGAATAGTTACCAAAGAACAGACGAGGATCGAAAATCGCTCATCCTCAAAATTACAGAGACAGTTATTTCTACCATCTCTCTCGTGCCGGCTTGGCGAAGGTGGACTGAGAACCCAGGGCTACTTCAAGACAGATCAAAACCACAAGCCATTGGTAACCATCATAACTATTGTTTATAATAGACGGGAATATATCGCTCAGACCATAGAAAGCGTTTTGAGGCAAACATACGAAAATGTCGAGTATATTATTATCGACGGAGGATCAACCGATGGGACTACAGAAATTATAAAAAAATATGAACATGCTATCGATTATTGGATCAGCGAACCGGATTCGGGCATCAGTGAAGCATTTAATAAAGGGGTCACGGTCAGCACAGGAAAGTGGATCAATTTTATGAATTGCGGCGATAGACTATTTTCAAAAGACGCATGTCATATCTTTGCAGCCCACAGCGACGAGAAAGCGGACATTGTATTTGGAAAGGGAAATGTGGTCGATAACGAAGGGAAAATCATACTAACGGCCGGCAAGGTATTTAATAAAAGAAGTTTTTCCCGACATATGACCATACCGCATCAATCCGCCTTTCATCATATAAGTTATTTTCAAAATTATGGACTTTTTGATCTAAGCTTGAAAACCAGCATGGTCTATGAGCTGCTGCTTAGAAAAAAAACATTATTTGCGTTGTTCATCGACACTGTATTTTCAGACATGCTTGCCGGAGGTGTCCATGAAAACGAAGATTACGTGCGTTTGAGAGAAGTAAAAATGATTAAACGGAAATATTGTTCAGACATCTCCGTCGCCCTCATTGAGTTTGACTATTGGCATGGGTTCGTCCGAGCCATAATCAAGCGATCTCTGATTTCTATGGGCCTGCGAAATATCGTACTAAAGATACGTAAATTAGCTTTTAAATTTCGATAACCTCGGTCAGCCGAACTGGCTTAAAGCCATAACCAGTGATGCATAGACGCTGATTTGGAGAAATAGCACAATGAATCAATATCCTTGTGTAAGCGTATTATTACCGACATACAACTCTGAAAAAACCATTCACAGGGCGATTTATTCCATATTTGCCCAGACACTGCAACCGGCAGAAATTATTGTGGTGGACGATGGCAGTTCCGACAATACGATTAGTTGCATTAAAACCATTTGCGCGAGTTTCAACAGCGATATTCTGAAGCTTATAAAACTGACTTCTAATCATGGAGTGTCCTATGCACGTAATATAGGATGGGATGTGGCAACTGGCCAATTTTTAGCATTTCTGGATTCCGATGATGCGTGGCATCCGCAAAAACTGCAAATTCAGGTTGATTTTATGCGACAACATCCAGATGTCGTATTATCAAGTCATAGATTCCACTGTCCACAAGATACACAGACAGATATCATTTTACCCAAAGAATTGAACTCAACAACTGTTTCCGCCAGATCACTTCTTTGGTTTTATCAGTTTTCGACGCCGTCGGTGATGCTGAGGCGCAATATTCCGTTTCGATTTCATCCGTGCAAACGACGCTCAGGAGACCGCCTCTTATGGCTGCAAATCGCATTAAATGGGCATAAAGTGGTTCGTTTAGAACTGCCACTTGTTTACCTCTACAAAGCGCCTTACGGAGAAGGAGGCCTAAGCGGCCATCTCTGGGAAGCTGAAAAAAGTGAGTTGGATAACTACTCTCAATTAAGAGAGGCGGGACTGTTAAATCGTTCGGAAGAGATACCCCTGAAGGTTTTCGCTTTCTTAAAATATTTACGAAGAGTTGGTTTACTCTGGAAGCGATCACATGTCACGTAACCATGCTGGATTCGCCCTGTTTCTTTTTCTTTTGTTGATCGCGCCTCAAATTCCCGTGGCGAGTCTTGTGGGAGCCGCCAGAAGTAATGTCTCATTGGGATTGGCGGCTTTGCTTGTATGGTATCTGTCTTACCCGAAAAAACTGTTGTATTTCCCCGCCATCAGCACCTCTCATCCTTTTTTATGGCTCATGCTATTTGCAGTGTACGCGTTTATCATTTCACTATTATCCACACGCATAACATCTATTTCATATGCCGTTCAATTTTTAGGTTACACGATTCTTGGAACAATTCTTTTTAAACGATATGCCCGTTATTGTGGAGGAGCGGGTTGTTATAATTCAAGTTGGATTCTTTTCGGAATTGCAGCCATTTATGCGACGGGGGTTCTCTTTTCTGCTTTGATGAAACCTATTTATTCCTATCAACTGCAACGTCACAAGTCATGGGAATCAATTGATATCCAGCGAAGTTCTGGCTTTTGTGAAAATCCGAATATGGCGGGATTCGTGGTTGTCTTCTTCCTTTTCGCATGCCTTTATCTGTATCGTCAAGCACAATGGAAGAGATGGCTTTTGTTTTGTTTACTGTTGGCGGCAATGTTGGCTACCGTATCGAGAAGTGCGATGTTTTCTTGCATTGCCGCCGCATTTTTTGTATATCTTATCGGGATGATAGAGCCGCTGGTTCAGAGGGCAAGCATTAAAACGAAAGTGTCGGTACATTTTGTATTTGCCGCATCAGCCGTCTGTCTGTTCGTCGTCATTTTTATCTCATCGCTCTGGTTCGTTGATCAATCGTTTCTATCCGCCCACTTTTCCGGATATGGTTTGACTCCACAAGGTGACATTCTATCAAAAGACTTCACAAGCCGGCTGGAATTATGGAAGTGGGGAATAGACGCATGGGCATCCCATGGAACGCTTAGAATGATATTTGGCGGCGGATTTCGCAGCAGTATGACAGTACTTTCCGAGCGGGGAACCTGGATGGACGCACACAATATGTACATAACCATTCTGGATGAATTTGGGATTGTCGGACTTGCACTGTTTCTGGTTTTTTTATGCACCGCATTTTTTCGCTATCTTCGCAAATTTCTTTCCGCACAGGCGCAAAATACCGATACTTTCGGGCTGCTGGTACTATTGACTCTAAGTATCGACAATATGACGGGGACATATTTTTATTCTCCGATATGTCTTTCTCTTTTAATTTTTACCATGGCAGTCACTTTATAATCGAATGGATTAGTCGTGATTATTCACTTCATTCATCATCCTGTAAGTGCTAAAAAATTTGTTGAGCCAGTCGTAACGCTATTAAATTCCAGAGGTGTTCAAACGGAATTGTGGATGGAGAACAGAAAAAACTTGGAATGCTTTATTCACAGTATCGGCTGCCCTAAAAGATTTGCAAAATTTGATCTTTCACCCAATTTTTTTTCGATTTTAGCAAGATTAATTTTGTTAATAAAAAGATTTGTCTCCCTGAAGCCAAAAGCAATCCATGCCCATCAGACTCGCGCCGCTTTTATTCCCCTGCTGGCCGCATGGGTTGCGCAGGTCCCCATCCGTATCTACCGCAACGGCGGAATTCCCTATCTTGGTTATCGTGGTTTTTTGCGTGCCATACTTTGGTTTTTGGAATTTTTAAACTGCCGTCTTGCAACCAACGTCATCACCGTATCTTCTTCTATCCGCGATAAAATGATTCAACATCATATTGTTCCAAAGCCCAAAGTCGAGGTATTGGGAAAAGGTTCTTCCTGTGGGATTGATTTAGTTGAGTTTGCCGCCAAGCAATTTGATGAACAGCACAAGGCAATTGCCAAACAGACACTGGGAATACCACTGAATGCATTCGTGGTATTGTATGTTGGCCGGCCATTTAAAAGAAAAGGATTCCATACTTTGCTGGATGCCTGGAGGCATTCTGACCTGTCAAACAGCGAAAATACCCTGCTGATTGCAGGCTGCACCCATAACGATGTCATACGCGCCGCAGGGGTTCCGATAAAAAACGTGACCGCCCTGGGTTATGTAAATGATTTGCGTCCCTGCTACGCCGCATGTGATGTAGTTGTCCTGCCAAGCTGGCACGAGGGTTTCCCTTATTCACTGTTGGAAGGGTCCGCCGCCGCCAGAACTCTTGTCGGCAGCGATATTCCCGGCATAGATTCTGCCATACTCCCTAATATAACCGGCCTGCTAATACCCCCCCGCAACGCGGAAGCACTGGCAGAAGCGTTTGTCGTATTGAAGAAGAATCCCGATTTGAGAAAAAAGATGGGATCTGCAGGTCGCCGCCATATTGAACAGTATTTTGATCGAAATATTTTTAGCGGGCACCTGCTTGATTACTACAGCAAAATAGGACTTAAAAATTAGAATACCTGATTCCTGCTTCTTTTGTAAAAAACAAATATGATATAGTCAATGATTATGGCAATTCATTTCAAACTATTCCTGGTTAATACTTTGGTGGTCAACATTGGATTTTTGTGCGCGTTTTGGCTCCGATACGGCCAACCATTTCCTGAGCAGAATTTTCTGCCTTATAAAAGCAGCATTCTGTATTTGACATTGATCTATCTATCCACATTGGCTTTTTTTGGAGTTTTCAAGAGCAGATTCAAATCCTCATGGGAGTTGTTTAGAAAGATTTTCTCCGGATTATTCTTTGGAACATTATTGAGCGTAGCTTTTTTTTATATCTTCAGGTCTAAATGGGGAGCTTTCCCGACAACGGTCTTTGTTATTTCATTTTTTGTTAATCTTCTTCTGCTTTTTAAATTCGATCAGTTCATTCTAAAGTTTCACCGGGCAATCAAAAAAAAAGTTTTAGTCATCGGCGAAGGAAAAACAGACGAAATCATCCTCAAAAAAGCCGATGTGGAGCGGTGCAGTTTCAATGAATTTAAAGATATGGCAAAATATGCTGATATCGATGAGATTGTTATCTGCGGCAAAATCCCCAATGATAGCGACATGGGCCTTATCACATTTTTTGCACAAAAAACGAATATCCCCATCGTCTTTAGTCCTGCCTGTTATGTCAAACTGCTGTCGGAAAAAATCCAAGGCAATGGTTCTATGCATTCTCTGGCTACTTTCGCCGGCAAAAAACGGGACGTGGAAGAATTCTTGATGCGAAGCTTAGATATCGTTGGCAGTATTGCTATTCTGATTCTTTCCCTGCCCTTGACCCTGATCACCGCCATCTTAGTCAAACTGACTTCCCGAGGACCTGTCTTTTACACACAAGAACGCGTCGGCAAAGACGGTGAGGTGTTCACATTGTATAAATTCAGAACCATGGTTCAGGATGCCGAAAAACAATCTGGACCCGTGCTGGCAACAAAAGATGACCCGAGGGTAACAAGAATCGGTCGATTTCTTAGAGCCACACGTCTTGACGAGTTTCCGCAACTGATCAATGTTATACTCGGCCAGATGAGCCTAGTGGGACCGCGGCCAGAACGAATGTTTTTTGTGCAGCGTCATAAGGTATTGATGGAAATAAGATTGGCTATCCGGCCGGGGCTAACCGGGCTTGCCCAGATCCGAAATACTTATGACCTCCATCCTAAATGCAAGATCAAATATGACTACCTCTATATTCAAAGGCGGTCTTTTCTGCTCAATCTTTATATCCTTGCGAAAACCATCCCTGTTATGCTGCTTAAAAAAGGAACATAGAATTTTTTCCTTAAGGAAAAAATTCAGTAGACGCAAAGAAGAAAAAGCAGCTACCAGCCGCCAGCTAAACTTTCTCTCCCCGTGCGGGAATGACAAACCCACTTCTTACACATAGCTAAAATTTACCCATTTTAAAGCCCCCTTGCCGCTGGGCAGTACTCCCCCTTGAAAAAAGGAACAGTTGCTGGGTTGGGCGAACACACAGATTCGCCCCTACAATCGTACAAACTCTTATTCAACAATCTGGTAGATAAACACTTTTCCATCCTTCTTTTTTCTACTGATTTCCGTCGAATACACTTCTTTTATTTCTCGATTAAACACCACATCTTTTCCCTCTTTGCGCCCAGCTATAGTCACTATATAAGCAGCTCGTTTCGGTATCTTCTCACTGTACACCTGCCCCTTTCGCTCGGCATAAAATGATATCCTTTTATCCGGGACGGCAATCATATCATTGGGCTCAGTGTGTTCATTGAGCCATGCTGCTGTATCACGATACCCCTGCTTTTCCCACCGCAGCGGAGCCTTCCGCATTAACTTCACTCCGCAAATACTGATTCCGACAAAAGTCAGTATCAAAAACCAGCGATGTGCGTCCTCTCGCTCGCTCAGCTTATTCCAGACCTTTTTGCTGCTTAACCACTCAGCGATCATCTGCAGCCCAACAGGAACAAAAAAAATCGTAAATGCAATCAGCGGCAAGGTATGCCTCCGGCTTAAGTACCCCAGAGCAGACGACTGCCATAATGCAATTGCCACATTAAGCAGGATAAAGGCCGTGATAAAGAATGCCTGAGCTGATGTTTTTGGATGCTTTCGAAAATAATACACTGCCCCTATTGCCAGAAACGGTATAAAGTAATATACCAGCGTCTCGCACAAATTGTTTATTATCGTCGCATTTCCTGTCATCTTTTCGACTGACACGCCTGCCAAACTCAAATTCTCACTGTGCATTTTGAGTTGCACCGGCAACTTCCACATACGCCGTTCAGAGAAAATATACCCCTTAGATAGTATATAAGGAAGAGCAATCATCGCAAAGCCTGCCGCAAATAAGACCAATGACCCAGCAGCCTGCCCTCTTCTCATTTCTCCCTGCGGCCGAACAAGATTATAAACCAGCCATATCCCACCATAGAAAGCTATTTGACCGCATTCCGGCCGGATCAAGTAGCCAAGCCCAGCTACGATCCCGGCAAGACCCCAAAGCCACTGTTTATGGTATTCGACCCCCACCAGCAGCAGTAAAAAACCGATTGCCAAAAACATCAAGCTTGACCAGTCGGTCAGGGCATCAGCGCCAAAGTCCAGCGCATCCGGCAGGAGACTTAATATCAACACGCTCCAGAAGCTGAATCGGGAACCGACGAAATAGCTGCCCACAAAATACAATGCTATCGAAGCGATCAACTTACTCAAAAGCGAAACGGCTTGTGCCGAAATAATCCATCCCTGAAGCAAATCATCGCCATAAAATAATCCTAAAATCTGATGCATTCCATAAATCAGAAATGGATAGCCCGGAGCCTGCTTTGTAGCGCGCACCGCGTCTGTGATATTGCCAGCCATTTTCTGCGCAATCTCAATATATATGACGCCATCTTTTGAGATCAGAACTGTGGTGCTGATTAAATAAATCCCTATGGCAAGCGTAACGACAGCCAATATGGTGATGTGAATTGTATGACGGACGTCTTTAAGCCATTGAGTCGCCGGAGGGACAGCTTTGGGAAACGGCCGATCAGCCGCAACACGACCTGTCCCTGTTTTTCGTTCTTGTGCCAATTCATCCATGGCCCTATCCTTGATAACAGACTTCAGACGACAGATAATAGATTACAGGCAACCGAAGCAAGGAGCCTGCTCCAGTATCTTCAAGAATAGTAGTATAGAATTGGCGGAAGGTCAAGAGTGAAAATTCTCAAACTTCCCGATATTTCGGCGTGTTTTGACGAGCGGTGAATAGTGCAAAGAAATCTCCTTATTTCTGACGATGATAAAGGGTGTGTCCATATCCGTTTAACTCGTTCAAAAATAAGGAGATATATCATGGTTAAGCAGGATGCTCTTATGGGCTCATTATCGTCCAATCTGCATGGATTTCTACAGTCTATTCAAGGTGGTTTGTCAGGTCCAGACAAAAAGTTTCTGCGGGATGGATTTATTGGGCTGATTCGAGCCGGTCATCCAATCGTCTGTCGAGATGGCCCGCGAAGTCCCCAATCAACGTTCGGAGTACACCACGCGGGTCAAGCGACTGGATTTACACTTGACTTGCAAACGTGATTTTGACGGGTAGGTCAAAGGCCCCCCCCTCTGGGTATCGCAGGTCATTGACGATACGCCGCTGATTCTGGATTTGTCGGATTTAGCCAACAGTTCATAAGCATTTAAGTCAAAGAGCCAAGTGTTTAGTGTTTCCATGTCTGGCCTTTTATGCCGCCCCTTCGGTACGGAAGTATCGGTGAAACAGGCCGCTTCAGATTATACAGTTCTGCAGTCCGACACTGCACTCGAAAACCGCCTACAAAAACATAGGGAAAAATGGGAGACTCAAATCCCTAATTTTATACCATCAATCCTTGCTATTATACAAACAATTGATCTGAGAACTCGTTATAAACTGGCCATAGATTCGCACATCATCAATAAAACCATCGAACTGACGGCTATTTGTTGCGCTATATCGCCCTATTGTTAGCTTGTTCTGACGATCATCGGAAAGAACTCCTTGGCCAGCAATGTCTTGTCCTCCATTTTGTAGCACTCCATTAACATACAGCGCCACAGACTGGTTACCATTTTCATTATAAACAAATGCAACATGCTGCCATGTATTTAGTTTTATGGCATTACTCAAACTAATCCGCCAGGCGGCTTTGCTGATGTGAGGAATATAAACACCGATCTGATTGGTCCCCGTTAGATAGAAATCATACCCATTTCCCCGCTTACTGACAATACGTCCTTCTCCACCTTGACCAAGACTGCGAGGATAAATCCAGGCGCTAACCGCAAGAGAACCGCGACCATACTGGTTAATTGCCTCATCAGGCGAAACCTGAATATAATCTGAAACGCCATCAAATCCAAATGCACTACCCACCACACCTGTAGCCGATACTAATAAAGTATTTCGATATGCAGTACCGGAAATCCCAAACCCGCTGCTATCGATCACATTTGTCGAATTCGAATTATCATCCAACTTCCAATGAGCCATGGGGGAAACTTCCACTGCTATTAAACGGTTGTACATTTCCAATACATCAAGCGATTTTATAAACTGGCCATAGATTCGCACATCATCAATAAAACCATCGAACTGACGGCTATTTGTTGCGCTATATCGCCCTATTGTTAGCTTGTTCTGACGATCATCGGAAAGAACTCCTTGGCCAGCAATGTCTTGTCCTCCATTTTGTAGCACTCCATTAACATACAGCGCCACAGACTGGTTACCATTTTCATTATAAACAAATGCAACATGCTGCCATGTATTTAGTTTTATGGCATTACTCAAACTAATCCGCCAGGCGGCTTTGCTGATGTGAGGAATATAAACACCGATCTGATTGGTCCCCGTTAGATAGAAATCATACCCATTTCCCCGCTTACTGACAATACGTCCTTCTCCACCTTGACCAAGACTGCGAGGATAAATCCAGGCGCTAACCGCAAGAGAACCGCGACCATACTGGTTAATTGCCTCATCAGGCGAAACCTGAATATAATCTGAAACGCCATCAAATCCAAATGCACTACCCACCACACCTGTAGCCGATACTAATAAAGTATTTCGATATGCAGTACCGGAAATCCCAAACCCGCTGCTATCGATCACATTTGTCGAATTCGAATTATCATCCAACTTCCAATGAGCCACAAGGCCTGTCAAATCATAAGCAAAACTCAGCGTCTGCGAAGCCGCTACCCCTTGATAGGTCTTGGTTGTTATGTCCAATTTCAGCGAATCGAGCGTCACCTCCACACCCGCTGCCGAATCTACCCCTATTCCCAATCCCCTGCCGTTGCCTGCGTAATCCATCAGTTCCAGCAAGCTTGAGCTAAATGAAACCGTCGAACCGCCTGCCAGGGTCATCGTGCAGGGCTGCGCAAAGACTTGCCAGATTGACGACTGAGAATCATTAATCTGGCTTAATCTGCAAATAAAATTCCCGTTTTGATACGTTCCAACCAGCGGAACACCATACCCATCAAATACATTGCCGCCGCTGCTATCGGTTCCAAGAGCAAAACCTTTGTTGGGATTATCTAAAAGATGAACATAAAGAGGCGTATTGGCGGGAGAAACATTTTCAATGGTCAAAACAGCATCAGTAATCACACTGCCGGCGGGAATGACGATCTCATCAGCGCCAATGCCCCAAATGGCATATTGATTCGGCTCAATCACCTCTGCCTGGCACAAGGAAACGCCCGCCAGACATATCAGTACCGCGATAATTGATTTTGCCGTTTTCATATATTTCACCTTTGCGTCAAACATATTCTTTGGAACTGAATCCACCCCAAAACGAACTGACAAACCTTGTTGCTAATTAAAAAATAGGATACGTTTGCCTGACAGTCAAAGTATTTAAGTTATCGGCAAAATCGGCAACGTCCCATAACTATTATTTGTATGAAAATTACAAATGTCAAGACTTAATACAGACCACCAGATAATTTTGGTATTTCTTTGGTGATTTTGGGAAACAAAGGATGTGATGCTTACAGATATGATAAACCTGGAAATATCTGTTTGATGCCTATTATCATCAAATTACGACAGCCTTATTAGTTTATACCGACTGGTACCTTCGTACAGGGCGCGGACATTCTGTTCAATCATGACCGGATTTTTACCGCCGAACAATTCCCGCATTCCCCGCTCGATATTTTCCATCTTAAGCAGCCCCGTATGCTGGATAAATGCCCCCAGCGCAACCATATTCGCCCCCTTGCGATTGCCCAATTCAAAAGCGATATCGGTAGCCGGCACTTCAATCCGAGTTAAATCCGACCGAAATACGGTTTGCTGTATCATTGAGGTATTCAGCACAACCAACCCGCCGGCGGCAATATCCTTTTCATACCTTTCCAGAGATTGATTATTCAATATAATCGCATAAGCCGGATTTTCGACCACGGGACAGGCAATCTCTTCATTGCTGATGACAATCGTCGCATTGCAGGTACCGCCCCGCATTTCCGCCCCATACGAGACCATCCCCGTCACCTGGCAGCCCTCGAACATGCACGCCCGCGCAATGATATTGCCCAGTGCGACAACGCCCTGCCCGCCAAAACCCGCGATTAAAATCTGCTTTTCCTGCATTAAATCTACTTATCCTTATAAACACCCAACGGGAATGTCTTTTTCATCTCATTATTGACAAACTTAACGGATTCTTCGGTGCTCAATTTCCAGTCCGTCGGACACATTGACAAAATTTCCACCAGTGAAAATCCCTTTTCTGACAATTGATTTTCAAACGCCTTGCGAACCGCCTTTTTGGCGGCCATCACATCTTTGGGCGTGCTGACGGCAGTTCGTTCCAGATAGCACACCCCTTCCAGCGTACTTAACAGTTCGCAGACCCGTATGGGAGAGCCTTCGCCGCGGCGGCCGCGTCCTTCGGGCGTGGTGGTACTGATTTGCCCGGAAAGCGTTGTCGGCGCCATTTGTCCGCCGGTCATCCCGTAAATCGCATTGTTGACAAAGATGACCGTCAAATTCTCGCCGCGATTGGCCGCGTGAATTGTCTCGGCGGTGCCGATAGCCGCTAAATCCCCATCGCCCTGATAAGTAAAGACGACCTTGTCCGGCAGCATCCGCTTGATACCGGTTGCCACCGCCGGCGAGCGCCCGTGCGCACATTCAATCATATCGCACTTGAAATAATCGTACATCAAGACCGCACACCCAACCGGCGCCGTCCCAATGGTCTTTTCGCGAATCCCCAACTCATCCAGCACTTCGGCCACCAGCCGATGGGCAATGCCATGCCCGCAGCCGGGACAATAATGCGTCTGCACATCATACAGCGATTCGGGTCTGCTATGGCTCATTTGGATTTGCCTCCCGCCGCTATCTGTTCTATTTTGTCCAGGATGTTCGCCTCGGTCGGATACCATCCGCCGCCATTGCCCAGAAACTCGACCGGCCGGCGGCACTCGGACGCCAGACGCACATCTTCAACGAACTGTCCCTCGCTCATCTCCACCGTCAGGAAAGTGCGGCACTGCCCCGCCGCCCGCATAAACGGCTCCTTGGGGAACGGCCATAGACTGATTGGACGAATCAGGCCGGCACGAATCCCCTTGCGGCGCGCTGCCATAACCGCACCTTTGGCGATGCGTCCCGTTATGCCATAAGCCGTAATCACAATATCAGCATCCGCTGTCTGATATTCATCCCACTGCGTCAATTCCGCCTCAATGCGTTTGTATTTGGCGCTGAGCTTTTTGTTGTGCTGTTCGAGCGAATCGGCCGGATTGAGCATCAGCGTCTTGATGACGCGGGGCTTGCGTCCCTTGCAGCCATCCAGCACATAATCCTTAGCCGGCAGCGGCGCCAGCGGCTTATACGGATGCGTTTCCACCGGCTCGGCCATCTGCCCCAAAATCCCATCACCCAAAATCATCACGGGATTACGCCAGATATCCGCCCAATCAAACGCTTTCAGCGTCAAGTCATAGACTTCCTGAAGTGTCGCCGGCGCCAGCACAATCAGCTTATAGTCGCCGTGTCCGCCGCCCTTGACCGACTGAAAATAATCGCCCTGCGAGGCGCGGATATTGCCCAGTCCGGGACCGCCGCGCTGCATATTGACCAACACGCACGGCAGTTCTGCCGCCGTGATATAACTGATGCCTTCCTGTTTGAGGCTGATGCCCGGCGAGGAGGAGCTGGTCATACAGCGCGCCCCTGCCGCCGACGCCCCAAAGAGCATATTGATTGCGGCGACTTCGCTTTCGGCCTGAATAAAGACCCCGCCGGCCTGAGGCAGCCGCCACGACATATATTCCGGTATCTCGTTTTGCGGCGTAATCGGATAACCGGCAAAAAACCGGCAACCCGCCCGAACCGCCGCTTCGGCGAGCAGTTCATTGCCTTTTAAGAGTATCTTCTGTGTCATTGCTTATCCTGAATCCCTGGCGCTATCTGCCGGCTGCTGCGAGCTGTCTTCTTTTGTGGCCGCCCCATCCGGGCACATCCGAACGCATATCCCGCAGGCGTTGCAGACACCTGGGTCGGCCATCTCGGCATAGGGAACGCCCTGTCTGTTGAGTGCCTCAGACATCCGCACGCTGCCGCGGGGACAAAAAAGGACACACAAGCCGCATCCCTTGCATCGCTGGGCGTCAAACTGTATTTGATTTTTTATTTTACTCATAATCTTCAGCCAAATCATACACCCCCGGCCAGCCGGCGTCAACAAATTTACACAGAATTTCAAGTGTTTCTGGATACACAATATGGACAATCAAGGATTTTGCCGAAATGGCGGGTCAAAATCCAAATTCATTTGAAATTGGCGGCAAAAACGGTATCATCTTTGTCTTAATTGATATGAGACCGGCTTGGTTTGATTACTCTTGATGATCGAAAAAAAACAGAAAGAATCGTGTCATTCCCGCGAAAGCGGGAATCCAGATATCCCCCAATTGGGACTGGATACCCGTTTGCGCAGGTATGACACAGGCCGTTTCTGATCGTTTCTATTTTGTTATTCAAAAATCAATAAGTGACTATAAAAAAAGGAAGTTATGGAAATATATCCGTTGCGTACAAAACCGATTTTCAAGACCCGTATCTGGGGCGGCCAGAAACTGCGTACCTTTTTCGGCAAGGCTCTGCCGGCCGATACGCTTGTCGGCGAAAGCTGGGAGTTGTCCGGACTGAAAAACGATGAATCCATCATCGACAACGGCACTCTGGAGGGGCGTACTATCACAGATGCCATCGCCGAGTACCCGCAGGCTATCACCGGCAAGCGAAATCCGGGACAATTCCCCCTGCTCATCAAACTCTTAGACGCCCAGGATGTTCTCAGCGTCCAGGTGCATCCAGACCAGGCGACCTGCATCCGTATGGGCGTCGGAGAACCCAAGACGGAATGCTGGTATATTCTCGACGCCGCCCCCGGCGCATACATCTATAAGGGCGTCAAAAAGGCAACCACAAAACAGGCGTTCCTGTCGGCAATCCAAAACGGCACCTGTGAACACTTGCTCGAAAAAATTCCCGTTGCCCCGGGAGAATGTCATTTTCTGCCTTCGGGAACCTGCCATGCCATCGGACCTAACCTGCTCATCGCCGAAATCCAGCAGCCGTCGGATACCACCTATCGGGTCTTTGACTGGAATCGTGTGGATGCGGCGACCGGCAAACCCCGTCAGCTCCACATTGAGCAGGCGATGGAATCCATCCGGTTTGATTTTACCGCCGACAAGCTGCCGGTAACCACCATGGGCAATCTGGTAAGCTGCGAAGAATTCAATCTAACCAAGGGGCATCAGGTCGCCGGAGCCCAAGCCCTGCTGAGTCCTTCCGTGATGAAAGCGATCGTGTTTTTGTCCGGACGAGGGCATATCAAAAACAACCGCACGGAACCTGTCGGCTTTGCCCCGGGCGATGTCCTATTGATACCGGCCGCGTATGAGGGCTGGATGGAATTTACCCAGGACTGTGAATATCTAACTGCGTGGACCGACTGATTTATGCTCAAAGAGAAGGAAAATCCCCCTATCATCTGGCCTCAGGAAAAGACCGTCAGCGACTTTGTCGGCACCTGGTGGGTGGCGCATACCCGCAGCCGCAACGAAAAAACCATTGCATGGCACCTTGCATCCAAAGGTGTGCAGTATTTTCTGCCGATGAGCTGGAAAGTCAGCCGCAAGAATAACCGAACGATTCGCTCGCTGCTGCCGATTTTCACCGGCTATCTGTTTTTTTGCGGCAGCGAAGATGACCGTATCGAAGCGTTGAAAACAAACCGCATCGCCAATATCATCCCGGTCATCGACCCGCAGACGCTCGTTCGGCAATTAGCCCCCATTGAAAAAGCCCTGCGGTCCGGCAGGACGCTCCAGCCGCATGAGTACCTCAAGGCCGGACAAAAGTGCCGCATTGTCGCAGGCCCGCTGATGGGAATCGAAGGCATAGTCCTGAAAACTCCCAAAGAAACACGGCTGATTCTGCAAATCGAAATGCTCGGCCAGGCGACCAGCGTCGAAATCAACACCGAAATGCTCGAACCGCTCGATACGCCGCAGGAACAAAAACAGCGCTAATGCGTTTTTCCGATACTCGAACCTGTAACCTCACGGGTGTGATGCGATACCCGTTGGGCTTGTTGCCAACGGCCGCGTTTTACCGTAACTAATTCCCCTATAAAGAGTTATAAATCACGACAGAAGCCAATGGGATTCTGAAATTCATTGCATTTATTGCACCCCATTGCACGCCATTGCATTAATTGCGTGAAGTGTACCGGTTTTAGCCAGTCAAAAGAGTACG
>CAZICJ010000045.1:0-22172 GCA_964537635.1 uncultured Pirellulales bacterium | reverse complement strand
CCTGATCACTGAAATCAACGCTGTATTCTACCCATTGATTAACCTCGGTTACCTGTACATCTTTTTCGATATTAGGAGAGCCTCCACCTTGAAATTTTACCAGCAGCCGTCCGGTTTTTGGCGCCCAAACTTTGATTTTCACGATGTTGCGTTCAGTCAGATCAATCGGGTCGTCATAATCAACCACCATCGCGTGGAAGGGGCCTTCACGGTCGGTGTATTCACCCACTTTGGCGCTGGTGTTGATGCCGGAAGGATCGGGATTATCTACCGGCTTTATGTCCCTAAAACCAGGGTTGCCATAAGTCGCATTGCGCTGGCATTCAAAATCATCCACGATTTCAGGATTGACGGCTACGCCGGAGCATTCGTCTTCTGGTAGCGCCACGATATTGTCAAAAAGGTAGGTGTCGGTACTGGTTTTTACGCCCGGATCGAAAAAGATAATAATTTTATTGACATCCGTTACATCTTGCAGCGAACTGAAATCGAAGGTGTATTCGATCCATGCATTAGTAACTGCAATGTTTTGCCGAAATTCTTTCGATTTCGTATTGTTGGTATTTTCCAATTTGAAAATAAAAGAAGTCGCCACTGGCGCATTGATCTGGATTTTAAATTTGTTGTTGACAGATAAATCCAGGGGCTGATCAAGTATGGTAATAAACAAGCTGAATTCGTGTTCACCCGATTTGGTGTAAGAACCGCATTGCGCACTTGGGTTGATGCCCAGCGGATCAGAATCCGGTGGATTGGCAACAGCGCCATTGAAAGTGCCATCGCCAAAAGGTTGCCAGTTAAGTTTTGGCCCCCCCTCAAAGTCTTCCAAAACAACTTGGCTATTTCCGGTCGCGATAATTGCGACGAACCACAATAGTATAAGTAGAAAACGTCTCATGAGTATAAGATTTTTGCAATGATGGAAAAGTTAGTTTAATGTTTTAAAATCATCAGTTTCTTTGTTAGTTGCCCTTCATTCGTTTTGATACGCAAGAAGTAAAGCCCTTTCGCCAAATCCATTGTGTAGAGATTCACCTGGTGAATGCCCGTAGGTAGTAGTTGCCTATCCAGTAGTGTTCGTTGCAGCGTGCCCTGTGCGTTATAACATTCAAGAGTTACGGTAGCAGCCTGTAGTTGCTGAATTTCTATTGTTGTTCTGTCCATTGCAGGGTTGGGAAATATGTTTAATTCCAGTATCTCGCTTAGCGGAATTTCTTGTGTCGAAACAAGCGTCGAATCTGGCGTGAAGCCTATTTTGGTCAAGCCTGCTTGTATTTCGGCATTTGCCATAAAGTGGTGCCACAACAATTGGGTACGATAATTTTCAATCATACAAATGATGGGACCTTGATCAATCGCCAGGTAAGAGTTTGCAAACCAGTTTTGGGATTCATTGAAGGCATCATAAAAACCCATGGGTCCCCAGAGTCTTGCACCGAGGTTTCTATAAAAGTGCTTCAAAGCAGCCATGGACTCTTCAGGGGTATAAGGCATAGACGATAACGCTGCCGTAGGCGCGATGGTGCCATTATCGTTGCTGGCAGTCGGCTCGTGGGCGAGGTATCCCACCAATGGATCATCGCTGGCGGTCAGCCCCCAACAATTTTCACTGTAGCCCGCATAGTTCTTGGGATTGTCTATACAATATGCCCGATTGATAAGCGTATGATTGCGGTTTCGAATAAAATAATTTGTGAAATCATCCCTGAGGTAGCGTGGGTCAAAACCAATGTAGGAGTAATGCGAAAAGAAAAGCGGTCCGCCGCGTCCGCCCCCCACGTCGAGCTTGTAGCCGTAATACGTCGCGCCATTGATGTAGCCACTACCCGCCCAGCCTTGTTTGTACAAAGAAGCTGGTACAGCGTTGTTGTTGGGAGAAGAAACAGCAAGCAGATAAACCATTTGGGCTTCATTAAAGCCGCGTACCTGGTGATTGATGGCAAAATTAACAGTGGGCGACCAGTGCCAAAAGATCACATTTTGGTTTTGCTTGCGATACCAGTTCCATTCGATTGCTTCCCACAGTTCCGTTATCTTTTCGCGCAAAGCGACTTCATCAGCCGAGTTTCCTTCAAAATATTCCCGAACGGTCAGTAAGCCTTCAAATAAAAAAGCTGTTTCCACAATGTCACCGCCATTATCCTGTGTACTAAAAGGGATCACCTGCCCTGTGCTGCCATGCATCCAGTGCGGAAAGGCACCGTGAAAACGAGGCGCATTGTATAAAAAATTGACAATTTTGGAGAGTCGTTCCAAACCTTGTTGGCGGGTAATAAATCCTCTTTCTATTCCTACCAAAATAGCCATAACGCCAAAACCGGAACCGCCCATGGTGACCAAATCGCCAGAAGTGTTGCGCTCACGAGATAAACCTGAAACAGGATGCCCAAAATTCCAAAAGTAACGAAACGTATATGCTTGCACCATATCCAACAACTCCTCATCGCTAAAGTCGCGGGTACTCGCTTCGGCACTCGCCGCTTCCGTAGATTCTACACCGCTTGAATTCACACTGACTACTTTGTATTTCAAATTTAGATTAGTACCAAAAGAGCGGACAAAATCAATAAACAGCGTATCTGTAGCCCCCACCATGCGTACCAGTTCGTAAGTGTCGTTATGGATAGCGCGATAAATGCGATAACCTGCCAATCCCGTGGGGTTGGGGTTCTTCCAGCGCAGTTCCGCGTGGCTATCGTAGCCAAATGCCCTTAAATCAGTGGGAGGAGAAGGAATTACAGCCGAACTTCGATAAGTGCGTACTTCGTCAATGTATAAGGTATGATCTTCCCCATCGGCGATGCGTTGTCCAAAAATAATAGCCTTTATTTGAGAAAAATTAATATTTGTTTGGTTGGGGTCATTAAAAAATATACGCAGCGGAATTTTTATTTGCAACCAGCTTTGCGCCGGAATATCCGCTGTATAATCGGAAAGCGCATACTTTTTAGACTTTGTTGCGCCCGGAGCGCCCTCCATGTAGATGTTGGGGAGCAAATCTTTGGAAAGTCCCGTGGGAGAATACACCCAGAATGCAAGGGTATCTGTTTGAGTAATGTTTTGAAATGGAAACCCCGGCGCGATGACTAAGGCATCCCAGTTTCCGCTTGGCTTGGAATTCCATTTGATTTTTAAGCTATTGCTACCTTCCAAAACAATGTTGCTCTCCGTCGGAATTTTATCCCCAGAAGGTCCTACTTGTTCAATAAAACTTGGAGCTGTCTTGAATGCCAAGCCGGAATCGTAGTAGTTAGGTTTGTCGCTATCTCTGAAAAAATAAACACTTTGCGCCGAAAGGCTCAAGCAATACAAAGCAAACAAAAAGCCAATCAATGCTCCTCTTAGGATTTGTTTCATACATTTACCCTTGAAAAATAGCTGTACAGATTTTTACAATATAATTTTAAGCTTCTTACTCCTCACCATCTAAAATTAAGCAAATAAGCCTTTGGGCGAAAAAAAAGAGCCTCATCATTACCACATCATTGATAAAAATCACCTCATCAAATTCTTTTCGATGGCTTTTGTTTTTGTTGCAAGTAGTTGATTAGGAGGAATTTGATTTTGAATTGTCAAAAAATGGCATACGCCATGCCTGCGAATTAGAAATGCAGCATAAACTCGATGAGGTTGTCTGTTTCTTCTAAGTTGAGTTTTTTTCGCAGCCGATAACGTTTATTTTCTACACTTCGGATGGAGATATTGAGCAAAGGCGCTATTTCTTTGGAAGACAAATTCATTTTCAGATAGGCGGCAAGCTTTAGGTCGCCAGGCGTTAAATCAGGGAATTGAGCAATTAGTTTTTTAAAAAATGCTTCATGCACCTGGTTAAAGTTTGTCTCAAATAAATGCCAATCCTGCTCCGAAGAAATGTTGGTATCAATGATATGCAGGATTTTTTGGTAATATTTGCTTGGAATATGGGCATCTGGCAGGGCTTTCAGGTTTTGAAGTTCTTCTTTGATTTGCATCAAAATTTCATTTTTCTGTACCAAATTCATGGTTGAGTTGGCGAGTTCCTTGCTTTTGTTGATGATGTCTAAGTGCAAGCGTTCATTGGCAACTTTTATGCGATGTTCTTCGATTTGTTTTTCCTTTTCTTGTTCTAAGTGGATGCGCTGCTTCTCCAATCGGTAATTTTGCCATTTGACAATCGTGAAAAAGCCCAAGCCGATGAGTACAACGTACAGCAGTGTCGCCCACCAAGTTTGATACCAAGGGGAACGAATGGAGAAGGACATGGTGGCTATTTCTTCTGAAAGGTTAGATTTTACTTTGAAAACATAGTCCCCCGGTGGTAGTCGTGTAAATTCTTTTTCCGCCTGCGACTGCCAGGGAGACCACTCATGGTCAAATCCTTCCAAAAAATAACTGTATTGCGGGGGCTGAATAAAAACAGGTTGACTAAAAACAAAAATCAAATTATTGGCATTGGTTGCTAAGGAAACGCCATTCACATGCCCCGAATACCAGTAGCGCAACTGCCGGTTGTACACCTCTAAGCCATTGATTACTACGGCTGGAAATTTTCCATAATCGAAAGCGGCGCGGAGGTGGTCTTTTTGCAAAATGGCACAGCCATCGTCCATGCCGAAGAGGTAGGTCTTTTCATCAAGTGGAATAATGCTTTTAAAGTCTGGCGTAATCGAAAAATTAAAGGCCCTTTCTCTTCCATCCAGATAGCAAACTAATTGATTGTTGTATATTTTAAACCAGTCGTTGCCTATGCCACTTTTCAGGTGAAATGCATCCTCTGAAAGCTGAAATTTGCCAATTTGCTTTATCTGGCGCAATTGATTAGAAACACTATCGTATGTGAAGGATTGATTACCTGATTTTATAATCAATTGTTTTTCAATTATTTCAATTCCTATTTTGAACTCAGAGGGCAAGCCATCTTTTTTAGAAAAGCTGTAAATAGAAACAATTTTTGATAAAGAGGTATCCAACTGGATTTTGTATAAACCGCGATTGGGATGAGCGACCCAGATGTTTTCTTTTTCATCAAACAGCATCTCCTTGATGGGTTCCGAAAAGCCCTCCACGCGATGCGAAAACTGCCAATTGCCGCTTCTACTTTTTTTAAAAACTATAAGACCCGTATAAGTGCCTTGCACTATAATATCAGCTTGGCTGGGGTGCCGCAGCGTAACCCAGCCACCTGTGACATCGGAGATTTTCTGCACGCGCTCGCCTTTCAAGAGAAAAGTGCCATCGTTGTGCCCAACGATCAATTGATGATCCAACTCCTTGATTTCCCAAACTTGCCCTTGTGAGCCTTTGATAAGTTTGAAATCCTCCGTATCATTAGAAAAACTTCCTTTTTTCCAAGTTTTTACAAAAACGCCCCGATTGGTACCCACATAGAGCTTGTCTTTTTGCAAATGAGCAGCATAGACCGCTCCAATTTTGCCATTTTGGTCTGTAAAAAAAGTAAGCGGATTATTGAGCTCAATCAAATCAATACCTTTATCAAGCCCTACCCAAAGGTTGTGCGCTTTATCTTCAAAAAGGGACAGCACCGTATTATTCTGTAAGCCATTCTCTTGGTTGATTTTATATATTATTTTTCCTTGAGGAGAGAGTACATATACCCCATTGAGGATCGTGCCAAGTACAATATTTTGATTACTCAAGCGAATGATTTTGTTGAGCTGGTAGGTTTGCAGCAAAGGTTGAATATCAGTATTCCAAACAGTAAACTTCCCATTCTTAAATTCATAGATACCATGGTCGGAAGTTGCTACCAAAAAAGCCTTGTCTTGATGCGGTAAAATCCCCGCGATGCGCTTATCTGCAAATAATTCACTTCCGGGCACCCATTCAAAGCCATTTTCTCTGAGTTCGAATAAGCCACTGTTAATCACCGGCAGCAAAATTTTTCCGTTGAGGTATTGAGCAAACATGATCGTGCCGGGCGGCTTCAGCGGGCGCACCTCTTTGTAGTCATAAAGATACAGGGTGGAGAAAGATTGAAAGAGCACCAAACTGTCCATCGTAAGGATATTCCAAATTTCCTCTCTTGAAAAAACATCATTTTGAATCAAACCCTTGAGGGAGTGATATTCCAAATTTTTTTTGCCGTTTGACCAATAGCCAAATTCGCCAAAAGCGCCCGTAAAAATATTCCCTGCCTTGTTACAACTTACAGATCGGATTATTTGGTTATCGGGGAGAGGATTGAGCTTCCACCTTGCGCCATCGAAGGCAAGTAGCCCTGCAGAATTCCCAAATAGCATCAAATATTCGGGCGATTGGCTAATTGCCCAGTTTTGATTATAACCCAAGTACTGGTCTTTTGTGAAATTAAAAATTCGGGGTATCTCCTGTGCTGCTGCCAGGAGGATATTCATTTGAAAAAGTAGTAGGCAGACGCTTGTTTTTTTCACCAAAGGACAATCTATACAAAATACAAACATACTATAATCCCAAGAATTAACCTATCGTAAAAATTGCTATTGTGATATAGTAAAATTCTTACTTTCGCTACAAAATAGTGCCAAGTGCGTGTAATCAATCGTTCTATCTGGATTTTATCGCTGATCAGTCTTTTTACCGATTTTGCCAGTGAAATGCTCTATCCGGTCATGCCGCTTTATTTGAAACAAATTGGCTTTTCTATTATTTTTATCGGCTTTTTAGAAGGTATTGCTGAAGCAGTTGCCGGCTTGAGCAAGGGATACTTCGGTCGTTTGTCGGATGCCAGAGGGGAGCGGATTCCGTTTGTGCGTTGGGGTTATGCCTTGAGTGCTCTTTCCAAACCTATGATCGCTATTTTTACTTTTCCCTGGTGGATTTTTGCGGCGCGTACGCTGGATCGCATTGGCAAAGGCGTTCGCACGGGTGCACGCGATGCCTTGCTTTCTTCCTTCACCACATCGGCACACAAAGGCAAGGTGTTTGGCTTTCATCGCTCGATGGATACCGTCGGTGCTTTTCTGGGGCCCTTAGCTGCCTTATTATTTCTATATTTTTTTCCAGGAGATTATCGAATGCTTTTTTTTATTGCCTTTTTGCCAGGTATTGTTGCTGTTGCCATCACTTTTTTATTGAAAGAAACAAAAAAACTCCCCACTGAGAAAAAAGCCTTCCGCTATGCCTTTGGGGCATTTTTGAAATACCCTTTTCAAAGCAGCGGTGCTTATCGGCGCTTGCTATTGGGTTTATTGGCATTTGCACTGATGAATAGCTCCGATGTTTTTCTGCTGTTGATGCTCCAGCAACATGGTTTTTCGGATAGCGCTTTGCTGTTGGCTTATATCTTTTACAATGCAGTGTATGCTTTGTTGGCATATCCGGTAGGGATACTGGCAGATCGGATTGGCTTAAAAGCAATTTTTATATTTGGCTTATTGATATTTGCTTTGGTGTATGGTGGAATGGCTTTGAATGAGGCGAATTTCGGTTTTTGGCTTTTGTTTGCCTTGTACGGCTTATACGCTGCTGCCACCGAAGGTATTGCCAAAGCTTGGATTAGTAATATCTGCCCACAGGGAGCAATCGGTACAGCGATTGGCACATATGAGGCCTTTAAGAGTTTGGCAACTATCTTGGCGAGTACCTTAGCGGGTGCTATCTGGCAGATCATCAGCCCTGGCACGATGTTTTGGATAACAGCGGCAGGAACAATCGGCGTAGCTGTTTATTTTGTATTGTTTACAAATAGCCGGAGTGTAGATGAACTTGCATGATTTAGCTTAAAATTATAAGTAAGTATTCGGTATGTTGCACTGTTTTTATCAATCAAAAGGCGAATTACTCTCCGTGAATGACATCGAGCGGATGGACGAAATTTCTTCGGCGGATATTGTTTGGCTTGATCTTTTTAACGCACCGGAAGAAGAGCGTTTCCGTATCGAACACATGCTGGGCATTGAGTTATTCACCCGCCAGGAGGCAGAAGAAATCGAAAGTAGCTCTCGATATTCCGAAAGCCAGTACGAAATCAACGCCAATGTTAATTACATTTACAAAAAAGAAGACAAGCACTACGCCAGCGACCCCGTGTCGTTTATCTTGCGGGCAAACCTGCTCATTACTCAGCGCAATATCCCACTTCGTTCCTTTGAGGAAGTGAAGCGCCTCATCCGCACCAGTCGCCGTAGCAATCTCAAGGGACACAACATCTTCTTGTTGTTATTCGAATCCAGGATTGACATTGAGGCAGATTTTCTCGAAGACTTGTCCAAACAAATTTATGCGGCCGGTAAAAACTTGGCCCTGGATAAAAAAATGGACGAAAAGGTGTTGATTGAAATTTATAAATTTCAGGAACTGACCATTCTTTTTCGCGAAAGCACCAGTGAACTGAAGCGTCTGTTTTCCAGTATTTTAAAAAGTGATTTCTTCCCAAGAGACGAGTATGAAAAAATTCGCGTATTGATCAAAGATGCAGATTCATTGTTAGGGCATACATCTTTTAATTTCGAACGATTAGAGTATTTGCAAAATACCTTTTTGGGTTTGATTGATCTTGCTCAGAATAAGATCATCAAAATTTTTACGGTAGTGACCGTTATTTTTATGCCGCCTACGCTGATTGCGAGCATGTATGGGATGAATTTTCGATTTATGCCGGAGTTGGAGTGGAGACTGGGGTATTTATTTGCAGGCGGTTTGATGGTTTTGTCATCTCTTATTACACTTTTTGTGTTTAAAAAGATGAAATGGCTATGAAAGGAGATCGTTGATTTATTTGATGTTGATTTCGAATCCTATAAGTCTGGCACATTTTAGAAATGCGCCAGGCTATGTTGTGAAATTTAATTCAGAATGTAATTAATTGAAAATCAAAATGTATGAAGCACTTTCTGATGTTTATTTTTCTGATTTGCGCTACGCAACTACTCTGGGCGCAGAAAAGCCTGAAATTAGCCTTGCTCAAATATAATGGCGGTGGTGATTGGTACGCGGTGGTAGATGCTATGCAAAATCTGGCTACGTTCTGCAACCAGCAATTGAATATGAACATTGACAAGGATTATGCCACCGTAGAAGTGGGCAGCGCCGAGGTTTTTAATTATCCTTTTTTATTTATGACGGGGCATGGCAACATCGTTTTCTCGGATGCGGAGGCTGCCAATTTGCGCAACTACCTGCTGGGCGGAGGCTTCTTGTATGTGGATGACGATTATGGCATGGATACTTATTTTCGGTTAGCCATAAAAAAAGTTTTTCCAGAGAAGGAACTGATCGAATTACCTTTTGAGCACCCTGTATTCAACCAGAAATTTAAATTTCCTAATGGCGTACCTAAAGCGCATGAGCACGATAGCAAATCCCCTCAAACTTTTGCTCTTTTGCACGAAGGGCGCGTTATTTGCTTGTACACTGCCGAAAGCAATATCAGTGACGGTTGGGAATCCCCTGAAGTACATAACGACTCGGAGTCCGTGCGCCGCGCCTCGCTACAAATGGGTGCCAACATCGTTCAGTTTGCATTTATGCAGTAAAAACAAAATTGGATGTTAAAATAAAGTTAAGATGATAGCGATGGTTTAAACCTGCGGGGTGATTTTGCGTCAAACAGATGAATTCCAAAACAAAAAAATCTACACTATGAAAATCGTTCGTTTCTTAACCATTGCATTCAGCTTTGCTACTTTGTTTTTGCTTATGCCCGCAATGACACAAGCACAAACTGCCGATAAAGTGGAAGATGTATTGGATCGTAAAGAGAACCGGGCAGATCGTCGGGAAAATAAACGCGATCGCAGGGAGAATAAGCGGGATCGTCGGGAAGATGTACGCGATGCCCAACGTAACGGTGCCCTTTAGACAAAATGGAAGACGTGCGCGATAGGCGCGAAGATGTAGCAGATCGCCGCGAAAACAAACGCGACCGCCGCGAAAATCGTCGGGATCGCAAGAATTAAAAACAATCTACATGAACGAAAAAGGGCGCTGATTCACTCAGCGCCCTTTTCTTATTTTGGAGCTTTATCAGATTTTAGTTGCCACTGCCCTGCGTGCCATTTAACTGCTCTCGCTTTTGCTGCTGCATCGGATTTTCACCAAAACTTTGACCACGGGCTCCAGCGGATCGAGACTTAAAAATTTCAAAACGACTGGGCTGTACCTGACGTGGGAAGTAATTGTTCTCAGTATCCACATCTGCCGTTTCAAGGAAAGGATCGAGCACTACTTGTTTGAGGGGTTTTTCAAAGCTAAAAACTTTGGTGAATTGCTCGTTGTTTTTCCGCCAAATTTCTGCTGGAATTCGCTTGATTTCCTTACTGCCATCTTCAAATTCAAATTCCAGAATGACGGGCATAACTAAGCCTCCCTTGTTGGAAAAATCCAATTGATAGAAATACTGTTTCTTGTTGAGAAAAGCTTTTTCTTCCTCGCCGAGGGTAGCGAGGTAGCGGCTGTAGTTTTCTCGATCCGTAGCCGTGACCTTGTTTGGGTCATAAGTAGTATAAAAATCTTTCAGTGTCTCATCGCGTTCAGTAGCTACCGAGGGTAAAGCTGTCTTATTCTTTTGATTGGTAATATCGTTTTCGTATTCTTTTTTAGCTTGCTGCGCCAAAATGGATTTCTCCGTATCAGGATTTTTAGTATCCAAGCGGAATTCAATCACAGCATCCAGCGAAATATCTACATTTTCAGTCGTATAAAACCAACCGCGCCAAAACCAGTCGAGATCCATCCCCGAAGCATCTTCCATTGTGCGGAAAAAATCGGCAGGCGTAGGATGTTTGAAAGCCCAGCGCTGGGCATAAGTTTTAAACGAAAAGTCAAATAACTCACGCCCCATGATCGTTTCGCGCAGGATATTCAGCGCAGTAGTCGGCTTGGCATAAGCATTATTACCCAATTGCAAAACAGATTCCGAATTTGTCATAATCGGATTTTGCACATCTTTCCCACCTTTCATATAATCCACCATAAAACGCGCCGGGCCGCGGCGAACAGGATAATTGCGTTCCCACTCTTGTTCGGTCAGGTATTGCACAAAAGTGTTCAATCCCTCGTCCATCCAAGTCCATTGACGCTCATCAGAGTTGACAATCATCGGGAAAAAGTTGTGTCCTACTTCGTGGATGATTACCCCAACCATGCCGTATTTAGTACGCTCGGAGTAGGTGCCGTCTTTTTCGGGGCGGCCATAATTGAAGCAAATCATTGGATATTCCATGCCATTAGAAGCTTCGACAGAAATGGCAACCGGATAGGGGTAAGGGATAGAATATTTGGAATAAACCTGCAAGGTGTGTGCTACCACCTGCGTGGAAAGATGCCCCCAGAGTGGATTACCTTCTTTGGGATAATAGGACATTGCCATAATCACGGGCTGGGTGCTGCCTTCTACTTTAGTGCCCATCGCATCCCAGATAAATTTTCGGGAACTGCCAAAGGCAAAATCCCGCACATTATCCGCTTTATAAAGCCAGGTTTTTTTGGTAGTCGCTTTGGTTTTTTCTTTTTCGATCACTTCCTCTTGTGTGACAATGACCACCGGTTTTGTCGCTGTTTTTGCTGCTTCAAAGCGCTTGATTTGCTCGGCAGTCAATACTTCTTTAGGATTTTGTAGAACCCCTGTCGCAGCCACGATATGGTCGGCAGGTACTGTAATGGCGACGGTATAATTGCCAAAAGGCAGGGTAAACTCCCCTCCGCCCAAAAATTGCTTGTGCTGCCAGCCGTTATAATCATCATAAACTGCCATTCGGGGAAACCACTGCGTGATGGTGTAGAGCGAATTGCCGTCTTCAGGAAAATATTCATAACCGCCGCGACCATTGCGCGTAGCGGGATTCAAACGATTTGCAATATTGTAATACCAGCCGATGTTGAAACTAATTTTACCAGTTTTGGGCGCGAGGGGCTGGGGCAAATCTATGCGCATCATCGTATTCACAATGGTATATTTCAAATCCTTGCCATTGGCATCGCGTACATACTGAATTTTGTGCCCGCCATCGAAAGAATTGTCTAGCATACTATTGAGTTGCTGTAGCGTCATTCGCTCATCAAACTGCCCCGTTTTGGTTTTGTAGGTGTCCGATTCAGGCGCTTCTATGTTTTGGTCAAGTTGGATCCAGAGGTAAGTCAATGGATTGGGAGAATAATTAAAATAAGTAATCATTTCTTCTCCAATAATTCGGTTCTGCTGCTCATCGAGTTCCACTTTGATGTTGTAGTCAGCACGTTGTTGCCAGTATTCATGCCCAGGTGCCCCCGATGCTGTGCGGAAGTTGTTGGGGGTAGGCAATAAGGTTTCCAGCTGGGTGAATTTGTCAATTTCGGGTTGTTGGGCAAGCAATGCAGCGCTTATTACCAGCAAGCTCGCGATAAGAGATAAAAGTCGCTTCATAATACATTTTTTTGAGACATTAAATAAATGTTGGATATCAAATAAAAAACATGCAGCTTGTATTCCATTACTTTTAGACAATGTCTTGGGCGATAAATTTTCCGAGGGCTACCCAAGTAGTCTTACAATCAAAAAATCCATTTTTCTTGGATAATTGTCAGTGCAATACCAGCAATTGCCGCTGACACCACCAGTATCCACTCTCGCCGAAGCATTTTTAACATTTCAACAGTAAGGTAGCCGAGCGCCAGCACCACTGCTACGATCAGCAATTGCCCCGCTTCCAGCCCGAGGTTGAAAGCAAGTAACGGTTTCCAGATGGTAACATCACGCGGTAGGATGCTTTTTAGAAAATTGGAAAATCCAAGCCCATGAATCAATCCAAAAAAAGCAGCCAAGAAATAGCGTTGCTGGGTCTTGCGCCGCTGCATGGCTGTTGGCATGGTTTTCTGGCGGTTGGAAAAGTTGATGAGGCAAGTGATGAGGATGGTAATCGGAATCAGGAATTCGATAAGATCGCTGGGGATATTTACAAGCCGAAAAGTGGACAAAGCCAGCGTAAGGCTATGCCCCAAGGTAAATGCTGTGACTAACCAGGCGACTTGTTTCCACTCTCTTACAGTGTACACGGCGCACAGGGCTATCACAAACAAGATGTGATCGTAGCCGTTGGGATCTAAAATGTGCGTCAAGCCCAATTGAAAATTAAACCCAAAGTCCGTCAAGGTTGAAGGTTGTTAAAGTTGAAAAATAGCGTGCTATCTTGGTGGTATTTAATCTTAAATTTGTGTTTTGAGACTTCAAAACTAAAAAAAAAATCAATATGAAGTGGGGGATTTTCTTTTTTGTTACGCTTTCGACTTTGTGGTTCAAACATCCGATTCATATCGCCATTTCGGAGGTAGTTTACAATGAAAAGAACAAGGCTTTGCAAATTACGCACAAAATTTTTATAGATGACCTGGAAAAGCAAATCGAGCAGTCGCAGGAAAAAGAGCTAAAACTTCGGCTCAACACAGACAAAGAACATGAAAATACTGATGCTTACCTGAATGATTATTTGCAAAAGCACTTTCGCATCAAAATCAATGGCAAAGCGTACAAAGGTGTTTTTTTAGGAAAAGAGTACGAAACGGATGCGGTTTGGCTATATGTGGAAATCGAAAATATCAAATCCCTTAAAGACATAACGATTGAAAATACGATCTTGACAGATTTATACGAGGATCAAAATAATTTTGTACATTTCAATATTAACAAACAGAAAAAAAGCCTGCGGTTTCAGCGCGGCAACATCCTGCAATCTATCAGCTTTTGATTTCCGAGGAGGCTGTATCCTGAGCGATGCTGTTGTTCCGGTTTGGTTCTTTTACAAAGCCATAAGGGCAATGGCGGCAACCACTTTTGCAGCAGTAGCCCCGCTCAAGTAAATAGTGCGCGGTGAATACCAACCAGCCGTTTTCCACGTAATAGTCTATGCCTTCCTGCAAAGTGTCTTCAGCGTTCATTTCCTTTTTTATTGAATTTTTGTCCAAAAAATATACTTGCCATCGCGGTCGGTTGTGACTAATTTTCCATCGTGGAATTGGTAGGCGGTCTTTAATTCTTCCTTTGAACTGGGATCAACCAAAATAAAAACAGCCTTTTCTGAATACCAAAAAACCTGGGTGATATCGCCTTCTCCTTCCGTTGAGAAAGAAGAACCTGCCCCGCCACCAGCGGATTTCCCCTGCCAGACTCCTGCGATGCCCTCTTTAGTAAACTGCATAAAATAATCGGTACTCATACTCATGTAAAATTCACCGGTGCCGCTACTCCTATTCTCGGTCGTTCGCCAAATGCCAACCAATTGGGCATCGCGCGACTTTTTGGGCGCTTTGCTGGGATCCAAATCGCTTGTGCGTCTCGTATCTGTTTGTGCCGGAGCAGTAGCGGTGCGCGTACTTCGCTCCAACAAAAAAGTGATCGGAACCGATAAACCAGAATCTTCATCTTTTACATACATGACAAATGTTAAAAAGTTTTCTTCCAGTGTTGCTTCAAATTGAAACACCTGCTGCGTGCTGGCATCGGTGATTGTACCATTAGCGATTCCATTTAAGATTGCACCTTTGATAGCGCCTTTTTCATCCCCAATGGTAAGCAACCCCGTCAATTGCTGATTACTGCGCTGTATGAATTCTACCGTGCAGGTCACGCCATTTTGGGTAGTCAGGTATGTCCCATCAAATGACTGGGAGAATGCAAGAAACGGTAGCAAAAATACTACAGCAAAAGCAAGTTGATTTTTCATGTGTTGGCTCAGTTTTTTTGTAAAAGCATTTTCAAAACGCTTGCTGTCTTTGCTTTATTTGATGGCAACTCGAAAAATTGAAAATGTCAAAGTATTCGCTGGTTTATCTGCTGCGGGACAATTTTTATCTATAAAATTCGCAACGTAGGATGCTACTTTTCAATTTTGTACCGAATTACATTTTGATTTTTTCATCCGACTAACAACTAAATATTATGAAATCCAAATTGCTTTTATTGGGAATAACCTTTATGGTTTCACTATTTGTGGCTTGCGAAGAGGAAAGCTTCTCTGACATCGAGAAAACGTATGAACTTGCAGGCTTTACGGAGATTGACTTAGGAAATGCTTTTAGAATTGATATTTCACAAGGCAAGGCCTATCAAGTGAAAGCCATCGGTAAGCCTCGTGACATTAATGACTTACAACTCAAGGTGACCAACGGTAGGCTTACGGCTAAATATGATCCCAGCCGTGACAATCGCAAGCGCACCTATCTCTCCATTCAATTGCCCAAACTAACTTATCTGCGTCTCTCTGGGGCAACTGATACGGATCTGAGTTTTTTTAACGAAACGGATAGCCTACGGCTTTCAGTGGATGGTGCTTCCAAACTGGATGCACAGCTCAGCCTCAAATTCCTTGATTTGCATGTATCCGGTGCTTCTGATGTTACACTTGATGGTTTGGTGTATGATTTGCAGTCAAGCGTGAGTGGTGTTTCTACCTTTTTGGGGAATAATCTTCGCACCGAAACCTGCTATACCGAGCTAAGTGGTGTTAGTAAAGCGAATGTAAATGTTTTGAAAAGCCTAAAGGGAAGTGTAAGTGGCAATAGCGAATTGGGGTATATCGGTACCCCAAGCACACAAGTAGATGTAGAAGCGACAGGCGGTGGCAAAGTATTTAAACTGTAGGTAGTACCTTAATATTTTATGTTGAATGCTGGATATATTAATTTGTATCCAGCATTTTTGTGTTTTTGAAATAATTGTAATAACTTGCATTATAAAAACTCCCCTTTAATGAAAAATGTAATATTGCTTTTCAGCCTGATGGGCATGCTATTAGCTTTCTTCTTTTGGAAAAACCCTGCGCGGCAATTGTCGCTCTTGACTCAGATTGGCAAGGATCACGCTATTTTTTATCACCATTCATCAGCAACATTTTTTGTGCTGCAATTCAGTAGTAAACCTACTTTGCCCGAACAAATTGCTTTTGTGGCATTTGATGAAAAAACACTGAAAGTCAAAGACTTGAGTACAGATGACATCATCACTTATGGCTTAAGCGATTCGATTTATGGGATTGCTAAAATAACAGGCAGTAAATATAGAGAAGAATTGCTTCGCGGCGAAGGCACTACCCTCCGCTTTGTAGCTGATGCGATGAGCAAAGTGTCTTGTGGTTGTTGGGAGGAAGGCGATAAAAACCATCTGGATTGTGCTGCAGGGGGAGAAGGCGCGATAAATTGCGCGTATGAAAACGGCGAAAAATTGAAGGTGAAAGTGTTTTGCAGAGAAGGCTATAATGCTTGCTGTGAAGGCGATACAAATTAATTTTTCACTCAGATTCGTTCGCCTGGGGTGGGATTTTAACTGCTTCGAGGAGCAATAATAATTTGTACAGGTCGAATATTTTCAAACTTGGGTATCTGGACTGCAAATTTCTCAGCAAAATAGGACGAAGCGCTTTTAAAAACAGCGTCGTTAGCCCTTCTAATCGCCACTTTTTTAATTTGCGCCAAGTGTGTAATAATTTCGTGTGAAGATCGGGATGTTGATTTGCCAGCCAAGCTAAGTTTTGAATACCTTGTCGCGTTTTATCCAAAAAAACAGTGCTATCCTCTAAGCCAATGTGTTCCAAAGGATTATCTATGTGTAATATTTTAACTTGCCGTTTTTGCAATTCCAGCCCAAAGAGCGTGTCTTCGTGCCCATATTGGAGGAGGCGCTCATCGAATCGAATTTTATTAAATAATGAATTGGTAATCACAAAGTTATTGGTCATAAAAGCATGATAAGGTTGCTTGGTACGCATTGCGGCGCTGCTAACTTCTCGTTGACTACCATAATACCAGTGAAAATAAAACTCGAACGCAGAGGGCGGGGCAGCAGCATAACTCCTGCCGCCATAAAGCACTGTATCTTCTTGCAACTGCTGTAAATACTGCTCGATGTAATGTGGAGAAACTAGCCTGGAGTCACAATCCATAAACAAAAGATAGGGATATTGCGCTTTAGCAGCTAAAACATTGCGAATGCGCGCGCGCCCCAGGTTCTTGGGCAATTCCTGATAACAAACATGCGGGTACTTGGAAGAAATTTGTTTATTTAAGCTTTTGAAAATCACTTGAGAACCATCATCCAGGCAAATGATTTCAAAAGGAACACCCGCTGCTGATAATTGCTTGTGCAACTCATGAACCAGTGCCCGCGTATCAAAGTTGAAAATAGGAATCAGGACGGATAGCCCGTGCTGCTGCTGTTTGCTCATTCATTACTTTTTGAAATAATTTCCGCTTCTTTTTTCAAATCCGCAGCAAACTGCTCAAATGACTGATCAAAAGATGGAATCATACTGGCAAAAAGCGGAAAAAGCGGTCCGCCGATGAAAAAAATCTTTAGCACCCGGATTTATTCCGCTGCTTCGAGTTCGAGTTGGGCTTCTTCCCAGGCGAGCATCGCTTCCTCCAGGGCTTCCTTTTTTTTGCGGAGCATTTCGATCACCTTCGTTGCTTCAGGGTTGTTATAAAAATCTGCGGCAGCCATTTTTTCTTGTAGGAGCGCAATATCTTCTTCCAGTTTCTCAACATTGCGCTCGGCGTTTTGTACAGTACGCTGGAGTTTTTTGCGCTCCTCAAAACTCAGTTCTCGTTTCTGGCTTGACTTGCTGCTTCCGTTTTTGCTACTCAATTCTACTTCTCGCATATCATTCAGTGCGCGTTTTTCAAGGAAAGCATTTACATCGCCGATGTAATCAAATAGCTGTCGGTCGCGAAATTCTATAGTTCGATTGGTTAAACCTGCCAGAAACTCTCGGTCGTGCGATACCACGATCATCGTACCGTCATAGTCCATCAGCGCCTGTTTGAGAATATCTTTTGAAATAATATCCAAGTGGTTCGTCGGTTCGTCCAATACCAGCAAGTTGAAAGGTTTGAGCAACAAACAAGCCAAAGCCAAGCGCGCACGCTCGCCTCCAGAGAGCACCGAGACTTTCTTATCCACGTCTTCGCCACTGAACAAAAAAGCCCCCAGGATATTTCTGAGTTTAGTGCGCATTTCAGGGGGAGAAGCTGCTTCCATGGTTTGGAGTAGGGTCATGCTGGGGTCCAATACATCTGCTTGGTTTTGAGCATAATAGCCTATACTTACGTTATAACCCAAAGAAAGCGTACCCTCAGAAATGGGAATCTGGTTGACAATCATTTTTGCGAGGGTTGTTTTGCCCTGTCCGTTTTGCCCCACAAAAGCCACACGGTCACCCCTGTCTAATTTAATTTCTATCCCATCCAGCACCAATTTTTCGCCATATCGCTTGACTACTTGCTTGCCTTCCACTACCACCTGCCCGGAGCGTGGCGCAGGAGGGAATTGCAGATTCATGCCCGCCACATCTTCCTCATCAATCTCAATACGTTCGATTTTATCCAATTGTTTTTGCATGGATTGCGCCATACTTGTTTTGCTGGCTTTCGCCATAAAACGATTGATGGTGCGTTCTTTTTGAGCAATGACTTTTTGTTGGTTATTGTAAGAAGCCAGTTGTTTTTCCCTGCGATCGCGGCGCATTTCCACAAACTGCGAATAAGGCGCTTTGTAATCAAATACCCTTCCAAGCTCAATTTCGACGGTGCGTTTGGTCACATTGTCGAGGAATTGCTTATCGTGCGAAATGACGATCACCGCCCCCGGATAGTCCTCCAGAAAAGATTCCAACCAAATGATAGACTCAATGTCCAGGTGGTTGGTCGGTTCGTCCAAGAGCAGGTAATCAGGCTGTTGCAGCAGCATTTTAGCCAATTCGATACGCATCTGCCAGCCCCCACTGAATTCAGTTGTTTGGCGATTGAAGTCACTTTGTTTAAAACCAAGCCCCTTGAGCACCCTTTCCGCTTTAGCCTGTGTTTCTTCTCCTCCCATCAAGTCGTGGCGGTCTGTTAGATGTGAGAATTCTTCCAGCAATTTAGCATAACTATCACTTTCATAATCTGTACGCTGCTCCATCTCCCGATGAATTTCTTCCAGGCGTTGCTCCATTTTCTTGATCTCATCGAAGGCTGTAAGTGTTTCTTCCATGACGGTCTTGCCTCTTGGAAGGCTCATCTCTTGATGCAAAAAACCAAGCGTGCTGCCCGACGGGCGGGTGACATTGCCCTCCTGGGGGTTGATGTGCCCCGCGATGATTTTGAGCATGGTGGATTTGCCTGCCCCATTGCGCCCGACCAAGCCTACCTTGTCACGGTCGCCGATTACCAGGTTAACTCGGTTTAACAAAATTCTACCGCCGTACTGGACGTATATATTCGTTGCGGAAACCATTTACAATGCAATTTTTCATTCAGCATGCAAAAATAGAGAAATTAGCAATGCTGTGCAGCGCGTAAGCCAATTTTAAAAAAATTAAATCTGGCGCTCAATTCAAAAAAACCGCTTGTTCTTTTACATCCAAAATTTGTACATCAATATTCTCTTTCAAGGTCGTAGCCAACGAAAGCCCCACATAATCAACTTGAATCGGGAAGGATTTATGCTTGCGATCAACGAGTACCGCCACTTCTACTTTTTTAGGGATAATTTGTAATATTGGCTTGAAGGCATAAAAAATAGTGCGCCCGGTATTGGCTACATCATCTACGATAATGACGGTCTTCCCTTTGAGTTCTTCTACGGATAATTCCAATTCAATAGGCGTGGCGAGCGGCGCGGCAGGATTGAGCCTCAATCGAGTAAGTATAATCGGAATTTTGCTTATCATATTTAACTGTGCCTGAAGCATTTGTGCAAAGCTATACCCTCGATTATTGATGCCAACCAAAATGATTTCGCTTTCTTCATAATTGTTTTCGAGGATTTCAATCGCCAGGCGTTTTATTTTTTGCTGGATTTGCCGTTGGTTCAAAATTTTCATACGCACAATTTTATTGCTCAAGTTTATTTAAATTCCTTCTGAATTGTAAATTTGAAAGCCTTAATTTACACAAAAATATTTTTGCTGTTTATTTTAGCGAAAATTCGCAAAGAAAAAAATGGAATGATGGAGTAAGGGAATACTGACGCGGCCCTCCAACACTCCAATTCTCCAAATAAAAAGTTATGATTCAACAAATTATCTTTATCATCGTCAGTCTAACAGCGCTTGGCTTCGCCGGATGGCAATTCTTGAAGATTCGCCGTAATATTTTATTGGGTAAAGCCGAAACCTTAGAACTTGATCCTGCTCAAAGCTGGCGCAATATGTTATTAGTAGCCTTTGGTCAGCAGAAAATGTTCAAGAATTGGATTCCAGCGGTGTTCCACTTCTTTATTTACGCGGCTTTTGTAATTACGCAAGTCGAATTGATCGAAATTTTCATAGATGGATTTTTGGGTGTCCATCGTTTTTTTGCAAATAAACTCAGTGGATTTTACACTTTTATAATAAGTTTTATTGAGGTTTTATCAATTCTGGCATTTATTGCAACCGTTATTTTCCTGATTCGCAGAAATATTATAAAAGTAAAACGTTTTGAAAAGCCCGAAATGCGCGGCTGGCCGCAACGCGACGCGAATATCATTCTTTTTTTGGAAATTATATTGTTGATTGGTATTTTTAGTATGAACGGTGCTGATATGCTATTGCAAAACATTGATCCTCAGCACTATCCTGAAACGGGAAACCTGGCCGTTAGTACCTGGCTTGGTCCGATACTTTTTGGCGGTTTGAATGAGAATTCATTACACATAGTAGAGCGCTTTGGTTGGTGGCTGCACATTCTCACCGTATTCGCATTTTTGAATTATTTACCTATTTCTAAACATTTACATATTTTATTAGCGTTTCCGAATACTTATTTTGCTCGTCAGAAGTCCAGAGGTGAAATGGACAATATGCCGGAGATTATGAACGAAGTGAAAGCGATGATGGGCTTGGCGGAAGCAACAGACACAACGGAATTGCCCGAGTTTGGTGCAAATGATGTATTTAGCCTGAGTTGGAAAAACATCTTGGATGCTTATAGCTGTACCGAGTGTGGGCGTTGTACAGCGGCTTGTCCTGCGAATTTGACAGGTAAAAAGTTGTCGCCGCGTAAAATTATGATGGACATCAGAGATCGGGCGGACGAAATTGGCAAGAATCTCGATAGCGGCAAAGATGAATTTAAAGCGGATGCTTCCAAATCTTTATCAAAATATAATTATCAAGATGGAAAATCTTTATTTGATTATATCAGCCGCGAAGAATTACACGCCTGTACGACTTGCAACGCTTGCGTAGAAGCCTGTCCGGTATTAATCAATCCGCTTGATCCTATTTTAAAAATGCGCCGCTACGAAATCCTGACCGAATCCGCTGGCCCTGCCGAATGGATGCCTTTGTTCAATAGCATTGAAAACGCTGGCTCTGCCTGGGCAATGAGTGTGGACAGAGATGCGTGGGCGCGTACCGGCGACCTTTAGTCGCCGACATATAAAATTCACAAAACAAAAAAGCGGCGGCTAAAGCCCGCCGATACAACTATGATTGACTTTCCAATAAAAACAATGGCGGATTATGCCGCTGCCGACGAAGCACCTGAAATTTTATTTTGGGTGGGCTGCGCCGGAAGTTACGATTCCAGAGCACAAAAAGTAACATTAGCTTTCGCTAAAATATTACATCATGTGGGTATCAAGTTTGCCATTCTTGGTAATGAAGAGCGTTGTACCGGTGATCCCGCGCGGCGTGCAGGCAATGAATTTTTATTTCAAATGACGGCATTAATGAATATTGAAACATTGAAAATGTATAATGTCCGGAAAATTGTTACTGCGTGTCCGCATTGTTTTAATACTTTGAAAAATGAATATCCGGCTCTTGGCGGTAATTATAATGTAATGCATCATACGCAATTATTACAAGAATTAATAAATAAAGGTCGTATCAAACTCAAGGAAGGCGGCACTTTTAAAGGTAAGCGTATTACCTATCATGACTCCTGTTACATGGGTCGTATAAATGGCGTGTATGAAGCACCCCGTGCTGTATTGGCAGAATTGGATAGCGATTTGGTGGAGATGAAACGTTCAAAACAAAACGGTTTGTGTTGTGGTGCTGGTGGCTCGCAAATGTGGAAAGAAGATGAACCCGGCGATAAGCGTATCAACATTGAGCGTTCGGAAGAAGCACTGGCTACTGGCGCAGACATCATTGCTGTGAATTGCCCTTTTTGCTTGACGATGATGAGCGATGGCGTGAAGGCAAAGGATAAGCAGGAGGAGGTGATGGTGTACGATCTTTCGGAGCTGATTGTGAAGAATTTGGAGTAATGGATTTTGGAGTAATGGATTTTGGAGTAATGGATTTTGGAGTAATGGA
>CAZICJ010000044.1:0-22944 GCA_964537635.1 uncultured Pirellulales bacterium | reverse complement strand
TACCCGAAAACAATTCCACCTTAAACACCTGTCCAGTTTTTGGGGACACGCTCAAAGAGGGGAATATGACTTTTGCTGGATATCGATTTGCCGCCAAACTCAAAGCAGAAAAAGCCCGATTGATTAGAGTTCGAGCATCCCCATTGCCAAATCGATATGCTGTACGGTAACTAAGATGCCGGCGCATTGACTCAAACTGCCGGTAATGGTTTCAATTCTTCGGATCATCTCATTGGTAAGTTTATTTTCCACGACGATGCGAATCATCTTGGCAAAATTTTGTATGCCGCCTGCCGCTGCGACAGCGAATTGAGGGTCATCACTGAGAAATTCGCGGCAATTATGGGCATCGAATACAGCCAGCGAGATATTTTCCACCGCTGCCAGGGATGCGAGAATCTGCTGGAAAACAGGGTCATCCTGTACGATAACCGTCATAAGATTTTTGCCGCCATCCTGCCGGGCAACGGGCGTTTCACGGTCATCCTGCAAAAAGCGGGAGATGAGCGCTTTGGGTGTTTTAGCGGCGATGATTTTCTTGACGACAGCGGGGTCTTGAAATGTCTGAGAGATAGATGACAACAGGCGAATCTGGGCATCACCCTGACCGGCGGGGGCGATAATAAACACAATCAGGAATATTTTTTTCCTATCGGGAGCATCAAAATCCACGCCCCGCGGGACGGAGATTAACCCCACAACAAAATCATCAATGCCCTTAATTCTGCAATGCGGTATGGCAATGCCGCTGCCGATGACGGTGGAGCCGGCAATTTCACGTTCCTGGATCGCTTCAAGAATTTCTTCTTCTGAGAGATGACGGCAGTATTTTGAACGTTTTGCCAGGGCGGCTATCTCACACAAGACCATCGCTTTATCTTCAAAGGAAGCATCCACCAGAACACATTCTTGTCGCAGTACATCGGCCAGTTTCATAAAAAATCTTTCACTGATTGAAAAGAGCGTTACATCATCGGCTGCATCATTCCGCCGCCGGCGTCAACCCCATTGGGTTCGCTGTTTTCGTTAAAACCTATCGCATTGGGGTCTCCGTTTTCGGCAACTGCCTCCGCAGCAAATCCCCTGGTTCGGGCGGCCTCCATGGCTTTGGATTCCTGATCAAGAAACTGGGCTAATTGAGTATCGCCGGGAAATTCGGCTTTGAGTTGATCAATCCGCGACGCCAGTTTGTTGACTTCCGCTTCCTGCTGGCTGCCCCGAAAACTTCGCCATTGGGCAAATTCTTTCTGGATGCTTTCGATAATCATTGCCATATTGACCTGTGGAGATGGAATATAACCAATGCCCTTGGCGACCAGATTGGATGTCGTTGACAGTGCAAACTGGTCGCAGATGTCCGGAGCGGATTTTGTCAATTCATCCATTGCGGATTGAGTTTTATTGGCGGCGTCGAAATCGTCCAGACGGTCGGACAAAAGCAGTTTTTCCTTGAGGGTCAGCAGCCTTGCCTTAAGAATGACGCACCGTCCATTTTGGTCAGCCATATCAAACGCCTCCAGATAGGCCTTGTCTGCTGCATCAAAAGAGTCGTTTGCTTTTTGCAGCAGTGCCGCATCCGCTTTTGAGGAAAGCAGAGACATTTTTTTGACACTGTCGGGAACAATGGCGTCATAGGTGAGCATCAGCCCCTCGTACTGGGTGCCGAGGTCTAAAAGCGACATGATTCGCACCGCACAAATCGAAGCGGTCGAGGCATACGCATCTCCCAGTGACATCGCAGCCAGAAATGCCCATTGCCTGCTGCGCACCGATTGGTATTGTTCGGTAATGGCCGCCAGTTCGGCCATCCGTTCTTCAAACTGCGATGTATTGCTGTCCAGAGCGATTTTCAGTTGAGCAGCCCGCTGAACGACAGCATCCTGAAGCTGACCAATTTCTTTACGAAGGTCTTGCGACAGGGTCAGCAGATGACTTCTTGACTCGGAATTCTTGAGGATTTCTATCCGTGTTTCTGTTTTCCGACGATCCTGTTCCAGTTGCGCTAAATAGGGCGCAACAATTGCCATTTGAGACGCAACCTGTCCCAATTTGTTTTCAGCATCCTGAACCTGGATGTCGTATTGGATTCTTTGCGATAGCAAGTCAAAGCGTTTCTTCTCTGCGGCGGCTTTCTGATCGGCGTCTTTCAGCGACTCAGCCAAACGAAGCTGCTGCTCGGCCTGATTTTCGATGTCTAATTTGATTGCCAGAGCGGAGTCGTATTCTTTTTGATACGCATTCTGTTTGGCGGTTAATTCTTCCATCTGCGTTTTGGCTGCGGCGCATTTTGCGACAAGCGAATCGGGATTATCTTGGCCGGCCAGGACATTTTGCAGTTCGAGCAATTCGTCGTCGGCCAGGGTCAAAAGATTATTGGTGCGCTGAAGCTGGCTGGTTTTGTCGGATAGCATCTTAAGCTCATCGGCAAGGGAATTCAGTGGTGCCTTCAGCGACAGAGAGGTGATTCTGTAAGAGGCAATTTTTTTTGCGGTTTGCGTTTTGAGCAAATTCGTCGACGCCATCGTAGCGGCATCCTGCGCCTCCCCGCCAGGTCTGGATTGCAGCGATTCCTGAAAATAACGGTTAGCAGTATTGGGATCGCGTTTGGCGTCCAATTGTGTTAATGCGTCGTAAGTCTTTTGCTTAGAATGCTTTACTGTTTTAGCCTGCGGATCGTCCGAACAGCTGCAAAGCAGCCAAGCTGACAGACAAACAAGAATTGTCAAGTTTGCTATGAACCAATTTCTTTGTCGCACGCGAAAATCTCCATAAATAAGGCCTTTAAGGGTGTTTATCGTAAAGCAGGTAGGCTAATGAGTCAAGCAATTTCTCGAATTGACAAGCAAATCGCAACGCGGTGAGAAAGAACCATTAGGTATTTATTTCACTATGGTATAACCAGTTTCATTCCGACGCGGATCTGCTCCGGATTTTGAATTTGGTGGGCGTTGGCCTGGAGAATTTTTTTCCAGTTTTCGGATGTACCATAGTATGTTTTAGCAATGGTTGTCAAGGTTTCATTGGGCTGCACGATATGGTATCGGACAGGGTTGGGTTGGGCGATTTCTTGAGAAACGGCTGCGGTTGTGTTCGTCGCATCGATTCGTGAAAGCTGCTTTTGGCGGCTGACGACGACATTATCTGAAAAGACAGATATACCGACTGCGACGGCAAAGGATGCTGCCGCACCCAAAAGAACACCTGTTTTGAAATCTTTTCTCATTATCCAATCCAAAAAAAACCGAGCTGCAGTATTGTACCGCAGCTCGGCAAAATTGCCACAGGGCAAATTAATCTTCCTGTGCGGTTTGTTTTTTCGCACCCATAATCAGTATGGGGGCGGCGATGGCGATAGAGGAGTAGGAGCCGATAATGATACCAATCATCATCGCGAAGGTAAATCCGCGAAGTCCGGGTCCGCCCCAAATATACATCACCAGTACTGCCAGAAATGTCGTGAACGATGTCAAGATGGTTCGCGACAGGGTCTGGTTAATGCTGTCATTGATAATTTTAGCTGTGGGCAGGGCGAGTTTGCCGCGGTTTTCACGGATTCGGTCAAAGACAACGATGGTGTCGTTGAGCGAATAGCCGATAATCGTCAAAAAGGCGGCAATCATTTCAAGATTGATCTTAAAATCGCCAATCAGCAGCGCCTTGCCGAAAGCGCTTGGGGCGATGTAGGTGCAGGCCGTTATAATGCCCAGCGTAATCAACACGTCGTGGAACAGGGGAACAATGGCTGCCACGCCATACCGCATGGTTCCGAATCGAACCCAGATATAAGCCAGGATGCCGAGCATCGATAAAATAATTGCGATCAATGCCCTGGTTTTGGCCTGTTCTCCAATGGATGCGTCGATGAGGGTAACGCGGGACAGAGTGCTTTCAATGGAAGCCGCGGCAGTGAGTTTTGTTGTTTCATTTTCCACATAGCTGTTCCATTCCGTTTCGCTCAGTTCGCGATAGCCTGCCTCGGGATGACTGCTGACAAAAACAAACTGAGTGACCGTCTCCTGCGGCTCAAAGCGTCCAAGCTGTTCATTAAGAACCGCATATTTATACCATTTGAGCGACTGCATATCGGGTTTGAAACGGATTTCGCCGATTCTTGCCTCAAGATCGGCAGCCGTAGTCGGGACGCCCAATTTGCACAGAATCTTGACGCCGCCCAGATAGTCGGCCAGTTCGGTGGTGTCGGCGATTTTCTCGGATGCAACAATCTGCGGCTGCAGGGATTCACGGACGGCCATGAATTGTCCGAGCGATTCGTGTACGGCGTTGCCGACGATTTCATCGACAACCGGATCGGAGACGACCGCCTCGCCAGCAAACGCATTGTTCAGGACGGTTTTAATCATCGCAACGCTGACGCGGGATGTCGAAATCCCAAATGTCTTTTCGTCTTTTGGTGTAATGGTCAGCTTCCGCAGTACGAAGTTTTGCTCATCCTCGGCTTTTTTGATTTTATCGGTGATCTCCTGTACGGTCTGTCCAGCCTGATTGAATGTGATGGTTGCGGTGGCTCGGTTGGTTTCGGTGGTCGTGATTTCATACTGCTGCCCGCTGTCGCCAACGGCATAGACTTTGGCGGCTTCCAGCGTTTTATTGCCGATGGAACGGGCGTAATCGGCAAATTTCTGTTCGACGGCGGCACGGTCTAATCTGGCGCTTTCTTTCAGGTCAATCTGGACGCTGGTACCGCCGGTAAATTCGATGTCGTATTTGCTGTTTTTGGCTTCATTGCGAGTGAAAAAGACAGCCATTCCGCCGATAATCAGCGCAGCGGAAACGACCACAAACACCGGACGCAGTTTCATCCAGTCCACATTGATCCAACCGAAGCATTCCATCATTTTCAGATTGCCGGTCAGGATTCGCCGGCTGGTCAAAAAGTCCAGAATCAGACGGGTCACAAACAGTGCCGTGAACATACTGGATGCAATACCAATCATCAAAACGATGGCAAATCCCTTGATTTCTTCGGAGGCGACAAAATACAGAATCGCCGCGGTAAAGAATGTGGTGATATTGGAATCAAAGATAGTTCTAAATGCTCTGGCATAGCCGTTGGCGATGGCGGCTTTGAGAGAAGAACCGCGTTTCTGCTCCTCTCGCAGACGCTCAAAAATCAGGACGTTGGCGTCCACGCTCATGCCAATCGTCAGAATAAAACCGGCGATACCGGACAGGGTGAACGTTGCTCTAAAAGCGGCCATAATCGCCAGAACAAACAGGATATTGAGAAACAGCGCCACATCGGCGACACCGCCGGCAACCATATAATAGAAAATCATAAAGACAGCGACGGTAATGACGGCGTAGTAGCCCGCCTTAATGCCCTGGTCGCGGTTGTCGGCGCCGATAGCCGGGCCGATGGTCTTTTCGGAAATGGGCAGTTCGGAGAGCCGTGCCGGGAACGAACCGGCATTGAGCTTATTAACCATATCGGCGATTTCATTTTGGGAGAAATTGCCGGTGATAATGCCCGAAGCATAAATTGCCGAGTTGATTCGAGGCGCCGAAAGCGCTCGGTCGTCCAGCAGGATGCAAAGCGGTTTTTCGAGATTGGCGCTGGTGAGTTTATAAAACAGATTGGCGCCGATTTCGTCAAAGTTAAAACCAATGGCGCGTTTGCCGGTATTGCCGTCCACTGTCGGGTAGGCTCGTTTCAGTTTCCAGCCTTTCGCTTTGCGCAGCAAGGTTTCGTTGTCGCCGTTGCTGGCTAAGACATATTTTTTGTCGCCGAAGCTGCCGGTGATGCCGCCTTGCCAGGTGTCCGGGGTTTCAATTTCACACCAGACATAGCGGTTGTCAGATGCGGCTTTGGGACCTTTGGTTTCCAGCGACTGTACATAAGCGGTTGCTTCAAGGCCGGATTCATTGCCCATCGGCAGGATGCGGAATTCCAGTACACCGGAACCTTTGAGCATGCGTTTGAGGTCTTCGGGGTCGTCCAAGCGTCCGCCGATTTTAAGATACGCATCATAGGCGGAAGTGACTGCTTCCAGAGAGCTGACGCGGGAAGGAAACTGCTTTTTGAGTTCATCCAATTTGGCTTTGCGCTGCGGCGAGCCGGCAGGCATATCCAGAATCTGACGCAGCGTATCAATATTGATGTTGAGACTGCTCATCTCGGCAATGGCTTTGTCCCACTGACGATTGAGTCCGTCAACCGGGTTGGTCAATTCAGCCATCACGTCCGACCAGGCTTTAAATTGGGACATATACTCGGCCAAAAGCCCTTTGACCTGTTCGATTTTGGCGGCATCCGCAGCAGGCAGATTGTTTTTCAGATACTCGGCGATTTGTGTCGCCTGTTTATCGGTTTCCAGTCCCAGCCATTGGGCGGTGGTGGATGTCAGCGAATCGGTGCTGAGCCCTGCCTGGGCGATTGCCTGCCGAGCCGATTCGACTGCGGCGTTCAGCTGATCGCGCTGATCCTGTTTGGCTTTTCTGGCGTCATAGACCTGGGCGAGGGATGCCAGAACGGCCTTTCGTTCTTCCGCGTTCTGGGCGTATTGGTCGAGCTTGGCCTGACGCTGAGCCGACTCCATTGACAGGGCTTGTTTGACGCCGAGCAGATTGATATTGGTGTTTTCCAATTCCATCAAAGCCTTTTCGTACGCAGCACGTTTGTTGCGGGTGTCCAAACTTGCCACCGGCAGTTGGATTTCAATGCGGGTATCGCCCTGAGGACGCATAACGATGTTGGCGACATGGGTGGGGTCGATTCGTTTAAGGAGAATCGGAATCATATTTTTGGCCAGGTCGCGGCGGTCCTGGGGTTCCAGGTCGCTGGTGTCGATTTCATAAATGAGACTGGTGCCGCCGGCCAGGTCCAGCCCCTGTTTGATTTTTTCACTCGGCGGGTACACATTCCACACCGCAAGAGCGGCCAAAAATACAATCAACAACATTTTCCAGAGCAGATTTTTATTCATAGTAAATATCCCGAAAAGAAGTATCCGATTTCCATTGAATTATTTAGGGTTTATCACTTCGGCGATGGCCGATGGGATGACGCGGATTTTGGTATTGTTGTTCTCATCGACCTTAAGCACCACTTCGTCATCCCGAATGTCCAGCACGGTACCGAGAATGCCGCCGATGGTGCGTACGCGGTCATTCTTTTTCATTGCGGCGACCATTTTCTGATGTTCCTGCTGTTTTTTGCGGGGGGCGCGGAACAGCATTAGATACATCAGGACAAACAGCAGCCCCAGCAGCAGTATCTGCATCCAGACATTGGGCTGCGGTTTGGCTTGGTCCTGTCCGGCTGCGGGGGCGCCGTCGGCTTGAGTTGAATTCTGCGCAGCAGGGCCGGCCGGCTGCATTTCGATGACTTCCGGTTGACTGTCGGCAGCGGGTGTTTCGCCCGCGGCAAGCATCCAATACATCTTCATAGTTTGGTTCTTTCTTCTGTATCCAGATTAGTATAAGGTTTCTGCTGGTTTAAAAAATCAGCAGACCAGCCGGCAAACGTGCCATCCTGTATCCGCTGACGAATCATCTGCATCAATCGCTGATAATACGCGACATTGTGAATCGACAATAAAATGGGTCCCATCATCTCTCCGACATTGAAAAAATGCCGCAGGGCGCCTTTGCTGAAATTACGGCAGCAATAGCAGGGGCAGTCCGCCTCGACTGGCGTCGTATCGTTCAGATACATGCTGTTGCGCAGGCGAATCGGGCCTCCGGCGGTGAACGCAAATGCGTTGCGTCCGTTACGCGTCGGCAGAACGCAATCGAACATATCCACGCCTGCCCGCACCGCCGCAACAATATCGGCCGGCGTTCCAACGCCCATCAGATAACGGGGCTTGTCGGCCGGCAGCAGCGGGGCGGTGAAATCCACCGTCCGTGCCATTTGTTCGTGGCTTTCGCCGACGCTGAGACCGCCGACGGCATAGCCGTCGAAATCAATATTTATCAATTCTTTTGCACAGTCTTTGCGAAGCATTTCATCCAGCCCGCCCTGAACAATCCCGAACAGCAATTGCTGCGGATTGGCGTGAGCCCGTTTGCATTGTGCCGCCCATCGCAGGGTTCGCTGTACGGCTTTGGACAGTTTATCCATCGGGCAGGGATAGGGAGTACACTCATCGAAACACATAATGATATCCGCACCAAGCCGGTTCTGGACTCGCGTGGCGATTGCCGGATCCAAATAGATTTTGGCGCCGTCGATATGACTGGCAAATTCCACGCCGTCGTCGCCGATACGGTTGAGCGTGCTTAGTGAAAACACCTGGTAGCCGCCGCTGTCGGTCAAAATCGGTCCATTCCAGCTCATCAGCCGATGCAGTCCGCCCAGCGATTCGACGACATCGACGCCGGGACGAATGACCATGTGATACGTATTGGCAAGAATCACCTGGGTTCCGGTTTGTTCCAGATGCTGCGGACTGACGCCCTTGACGGCGCCGCGCGTCCCGACCGGCATAAAGACCGGCGTCGCAACCTGACCATGAGCGGTCAGCAGTGTACCCCGTCGTGCCTGGGTTTTCGCATCAGTCTGTATCAGTTCAAACGACTTCATCCGGTCAATTCCGAATCCTTATTTCCGCATCGGGAAAATAATATGTCAATATACGCCCGCAATCGGCGCCTTGCCGGGCCATCTGTTCGGCGCCTGTCTGGCAAAGTCCAACGCCATGGCCGAATCCTCTGCCGTTTTCGAAGATATACACATCGTTATCCCGGCGAATCGTGAACACAGCGCTTCTGAGTTTCATTCCGCTGGAGTCCAGCGACAGGCGAAAATCTTCTCCGCGGAGAAAATCTTTGGTTTGGTCTTTGCCGATCAGGCGAACACCAACGATTCTGCCGATTTGGCCGATGCGTATCGGCTCGATGGAAACGATTTCACCCAGCTTATCCGCCAAAGCCGGATAGCGGTCAAACAGGCGATGCTGAATTTCCTGACGCGTCATTCGAACCGGTTTCCAATTCCAATATCCGCTGCGTGCGATTTTTTCGCAATAGGGACACGGCACTCCGGTCAGCGGTTGATAGGTTTGTCCGAATACTTTACCGCTGTCTTCGGTATGGCCGCCGCAAACCGAGCTGAAATAGCTTGGAAACACTACCGGTTGTCCATCCTCGCCGCGAGTCGTCAGAACCTGGTTTTGCGTATCGGCAACCGCCTGACGTACCGAAGCATTTTCCGATGCAAGCCCCAAATAAACCTGATTGGCCTGGGTTGCGATGACATCCCAGTCACGGCTTCCGCCGTGGCGGTTTTGGGTATAAACGGCATAAGTCCGGCTGGTAATCGCCTGAGCCTTGAGGGCTTCCGGTTCCCAATAACTGTACATCTCGGCCCCAATGACGCCCATCAGATACGATTCCATCGGCAGCTCATTAACTGCCGCCAAGGCGGCGTCTTCGAGATTGATCTTCAAGACCAGGTTGCCGCGATAAGCTTTGCCATCGATGAAAAACACGAATGGGTCAGCCGGAACAATCCGCGCGCCGGCTGCCAGCGGAATTCCACCGGCGATAATCTGGCCGTTGAGCAGATTGCATTCTACCGGCGACGAGCCGGGGAAATTTGCCGAAATCGAATTTGAATCGTTAGTCAGCACGAAACCGTTGGGAGCGCTGACTGTGCAACTTGTTTTATTTTTAAAGAGCAAAACACGTATCCAATCCTGCCGGGCGCCGGCCATGCCGGCCGTCGGTTCGATGGGCGTCCGTTTCAGGCAGCCGCAAATTACAACCGCTGACAAAACAACCACAACACACAGCAATAGTATCACATATCCAACAGGACTGTGTTTTTTTCGACCCAATCCATACCCCTTCACCGGCAGCGCAGCAGGCTCCGCCGCAATCCGAGATTAGTCGAGCTTCCGCAGGCTCAGACCCAGTGATGCTAATTTTTCTTTGATTTCACTGAGGCTGGTCATGCCGAAGTTTTTGCAGCCCAATAATTCATCCTCAGTTTTGCTGATTAGTTCCTGCAGGTTTTTGACGCCCAGTTTGGCCAATGCCCGGCGAGCCCGAACGGACAGTTCCAAATCCTCGATTGTTCGGGACAGCGTTTCCGCACCGACGCTGCTGGCATCCTCTTCGGATTCGACAGGCGCGGGCATGGATTTCTGTTCCAGCGCCATACCTAAACGCAGTCCTTTCATGTCCAGGATTTTTTTGATTTCCTGCAGCGATGTTTCACCAAAATTTTTATAGGAAAGCAGTTCAATTTCGGTCGTTCGCAGCAGGTCGCCCAGGGTTAGAATGTCCATTTTCTTGAGGCAGTTACGGCTCCGCACGGACAACTCAAAATCGGAAATCGGGATTTCCAGAATTTTATTCTGGCGGTCTTTGCGTTTTTCTTTTTCCTCATCATATACCATACTCATCGAGCTTTGGATATCCTTGAGGAAAAGAGCTGCCTTGTGATGGTTGGGATGAGATTTGATGACCTGCGTTACATAACGCAGCGCCTGTTCGTACTCGTGCCGTTCTTCGTGCAAAATTGCCAGATTCAGCAGGGCGCTTACATGCACGGGGGCAATCCGGATAACCTGGCGATAGTAATCCATCGCCGCCTGTTCATCTTGGCGCAAGTCGCAGGCATACGCTAACTGGAAAAGAGCCTGCACATGCGACGGGTCCAATCCGATTGCCGTCTGATAGTCATCCATTGCTTGTTCGTAACGTCCCTCGGCATCGGCCAGCCGGCCAAGCATGTAATGATATTCGGCACTGACATTCTGGTAATTGGCGCAGCGTTTGAGCTCCTGGCCGGCCTTGGACAATTCGCCGCCAAGTATATAAGTCTCTGTCTTTTCTAAAATTACGGTTAATTTTTCAGCGTTGTGTTTGGCTGCCGTTTCAAAGCATTCGATTGCCTTATCATACTGTTTTTGGCTGCGGTACAGACAGCCCAATGCCATCCATTTTACAGCACAATCTTTGGATTTTTTGAGCAGGGCTTCCGACTGGGGCTTGTCGCACAGCCAAAATGCAACGCCGCAAGAAAGGGGGTTGCTGCCGGCATCTGCCTGCTTGCAGCACTCCGCGATATTGCGCTGACTGGAATGAACAATGCTTTTGTACTTTTTTAACTGCTCAAAACTCGGCAGTTCTTTACTAAACAATTCAGTCTGGACTTCAGCGAACGATACCATATCTGGTCCTGCTCCAATAAACATTACTTTTTTGATTACAATAACTTACAATTATTCAAAGCGGCCTTATCACGTCTGGACACCGAATTTTAGTCAAGCTGTCTGCCTGACTAAGGCATCAAATAAAGGGACTATTATATAAGGATTCAAACCTTTTGCAACTTTTTTTGAAGAGAACCCAAAAAAACAACTAAAACCTATTATACAATATCCGATAATGCCGAAACAATACGCCAAGCCGCTGCGTCAAAAAGGGAATAAAAAGTTCGCCGCACCGGATGCCATATCAACTGCCGGAGGTGGGACTTGAACCCACACGATGAGTGAACATCTCGGGATTTTGAATCCCGCGCGTCTGCCAATTCCGCCACTCCGGCCAAAAACAAGCCGATACGATATCTTACGACAGTACGCAGGTCAAGATAAATTCACCCATCAAATATGCCTTTTTGCAACAAATTACCCGAGTCAGCGTGTTGCGGCTGTAAAAGGCTGGCCAAAAAGCGTCAATGCTGAGGTTTTGGCAATTTGTATTGGAACAAATTGCCCCGTCAGGGACAGGGGGCCGTTAAACACGACGATATAATCATTGGCGGTTCTGCCAATCAACTGCGGATAGGCATCAGCATCGGCCTGATTCAAATGCGGCTTTTTGCTGGGTCCCTCGACCAGTACCTCAACGGTCGTGTTCTCGAAGCGGCGATTGTCCTGCTCGGCAATCTGATTGACTAATTCAAGCAGGCGAATATTGCGCTGCTGTTTAATCTCATCAGGGACAGTGTCGGCAAGGGCTTTATCCGCAGCCGTTCCAGGGCGGGGAGAATACTTAAAAATAAAGCAGTTCTTATACCGCACGCGGCGCACCAGATTGGCGGTCGCCTCAAAGTCCGCATCAGTTTCGCTAGGGAAACCGACGATAAAATCCCCGGCAATGGCGATATTCGGTACGGTCTGCCTTGCCCGGTCAATCAAGTCAAGATACTGGTCTGCGGTATAACCGCGGTTCATCGCCTTGAGAATGCTGTCAGAGCCGCTTTGTGCAGGAATGTGCAAATAGGGGCAGACCTTGGGCATATCTGCCATCACGCGCAAAATGGAAGCGTCGAATTTGCCCGGATGACTGGTGATAAACCGTACCCATCGCACCGCAGGAATACTGGAAATGGCTTCGAGCAGGTCGGCCAGCGTCCAAAGTCTGCCATTGTCCTCATAGCGGTACGCGTTGACGTTCTGTCCCAGCAGGGTGATTTGAGCAATGCCGGCATCGGCTAATTTCTTTGCCTGTTCGATAATCATCTGCGGCGGACGCGATGTTTCGGGTCCCCGCACATACGGGACAATGCAGTACGAGCAGAAATTATCGCAGCCCCGCATCACGCGGATATAGGCCTGCGATTTGATGTGATTGCCATCCGAATCATACGCCAGTTCAAATTCATCGAGAAAATGCTGATGCTCGGCGGTGTCCTGACGGCGGATATCGTCGGTAATCGATAATTGTGGTCTGTGCAGTTCCATCGCCGCTTCCAGCAGTCTTGGCACTTCCGCAAGTTGAGCGGGGCCTGCCACGATATCGACGGCTTCATGTGCCAGCAGTTGCTTGCCGAGCCGCTGTGCCATACAGCCGATAACTGCCACAACCGGCCGACCGGCCTTGCCGCGCAGGTGCTTTAACTGCCCCAGATGCGACATCACACGGTCTTCGGCATGCTGGCGCACAGAACAAGTATTGATAATGACCACATCGGCGCCTGCGGATTTAGCGGTTTGCACCCAGCCCCTGTCCAGCAGGCAGCCGACGACCAGTCCGGAGTCCAGTTTATTCATCTGGCAGCCGAAATTCTTGATATGAAATTGTATCGTATTGTTCATCTCCATAGTATATCCGAAATCCGTCGGTTTTACAATTTACAATTTTGTCTTTCTCACTTACAATTCCCGCTTTACAATTTATCGAAAGAACACAATGCGTCCGATTCATCCAAATCGTCAAAAAATTGAAAAAGAAGGCAAGCACGCCGTCAAACGCGGCTGGCTGGGGGCTATCCATTGGGAAAATTTCGACTTTCTCAATCCGGTTGTAGAGTTTTTGGTCAAGGCTGTGGGGTTGTTCGACGCCGGCTACCGCAATGCGGATGATTTTCAGATACAGCGTATCGCCTTGCCGGTTCGCGGTCTGCCGCCGGCGTTTGCGGGTGTGCGTATTTTATGGCTGTCGGATTTTCATATCGAACGGTTCGAGCATTTGCCGCAAAAACTTATTGCCGCTATTGAACCGCTGGAATATGATTATTGCATCTATGGCGGGGACAGCTGCTTTGAGCATCACGACTGCCCGCAAGTGTTTGAGTTGATGGAGCCTATCGCCCGCTATCTGGCCTCCCGGTCGCCAGTATTTGGCGTGCTGGGCAATCATGACACCTGGGCGGTTGCCGAACTGCTGGACAGGTGCGGCTTTCAAATGCTGATAAACGATAGTGTCTGCCTGCAACGGAGCGGGCAAAGTTTGTATTTCGCAGGAGTTGAGGATTGTCATTATTTTTATGCCGATGATTTGGCGTTGGCAATGGCTGGCATTCCCAAAGATGCGGTCAAAATTCTGCTGTCGCATTCGCCGGAAATTTACAAAAAAGCGGCGGCGGCGGGTTTTGAGGCGTGTCTGTCGGGACATACCCATGCCGGACAGATTTGCCTGCCGGGCGGCATTGCGGTCATTAACAGTGCTTCGATTCCCCGAAAAATGATTCATGGCTTGTGGAACTATAATGGGATGACGGGATATACTTCCTCCGGCATTGCCGCCAGCGGGGCACCGGTGCGGTTCAACTGCCGGCCGGAATTGAGCCTGCTGGCACTGTCGGGCGGGTAATCGGGAGGACAATCTTGAATTTTTGTTTAATCGGCTTGCCAAGTAAAAACTTCAACAGTACAATGGGGCTGTGTTTTGGCAAAATGGATTCTTGAAAAAAGGATGAGATGTCCGTGATTCGTATTTGCATCCTATACTTTAAATTGCTGTGTGGTTTTGTCCTGATTTTAGGCGGGCTGGGACGAGGCTGGCAGTTTTTGTTCTATGTCCTGCTCGGCGTTGCGGCAGGGACGGGGGTTTTGCTGGTACGAATTGCCAATGCCGCCTCCTATCTATCTGATTCCCCCCTGACTTGCATCAATTGCCATGTAATGACCGATGCGTACGCCAGTTGGCAGAGGGGCAGCCATGCACAGACGGCAGTCTGTACGGACTGCCATGTACCGCACGATAACCTTGCCGCCAAATGGGCGTTTAAAGGATTCGATGGCACCAAGCATTCGGCAGTCTTTACGCTGCGGGCCGAGCCGCAGGTGCTGTCGCTTTCGGCAACCGCCGTTCCGGTCGTGCAGGCCAATTGCCTTCGCTGTCATGACCACCAGGTGCAAATGGTGCGTCTGGCCGGCTACGGCGAACGCAAATGCTGGGATTGCCACCACAATATTCACGGTGAAGTACGAAGTTTGTCGGCGTCGCCGGCGCTGCTGCGGCCGGATTTACCCAAAGCAGGGTTTCCAATTACTCCAACGGAGATTTCCAATGAAGCAGGCAGAACAGAATAAAATTCCGGCTCGTTTATCGCTTTGGATTGGCGGGCTGATTGTTATCGTTGTCGCGGCCGCAGTTGCCGGTTTGGGACTGTTGTCGGTGTCTGTGATGGAGCGGCGGTGGGAGGCGCAGCGTCCGGCGATGGTAGTCAAGCCGATTGCGGATTTTGAGCCGGATAATGCCGTTTGGGGCCAGAACTGGCCGCGGGAGTATGAAACCTATCGCAAAACTGAAGACAGCACAACACAAACGCTGTTCGGGGGGTCTGTGCCTCGGGATTATCTGGACGCCGACCCAATGCAGGTGATTTTGTTCGCCGGTTACGGGTTTTCCGCCGACTACAAACAGGCACGCGGGCATTATTGGGCGGTTGAGGATGTCAAGGAAACCAAGCGGGTCAAAAAACCGTTCCAGGCGGCGACCTGCTGGAGCTGCAAGAGCACCGACGTGCCGCGTCTGATTGATAAAATGGGCGCCAAGGCGTTCTATGGCGGCAATTTCCACGATTTGGTCGATGAGGTCAAGCACCCGATTGGCTGTCAGGATTGCCACGACCCGGCGACGATGCGGCTGCGGATTACCCGTCCTGGGCTGACAGAAGGCTTTGCGGCTATGGGACAGGATATTGCGCAGGCCAGCCATCAGCAGATGCGGTCGCTGGTCTGTGCCCAGTGCCATGTGGAGTATTATTTCAAAAATGATGATGCTGCCGGGATGAAGAATTATCTGACCTTCCCCTGGCACAAGGGAACCCGCATCGAAAATATGCTGGAATACTATGATGCGGTCAATTTTACGGATTATGTGCATCCGATATCCAAAACGCCGATTGTCAAAGCGCAGCATCCTGATTATGAATTATTCCTGACCGGTATTCATGCCTATCGCGGCGTGTCGTGTGCGGATTGCCACATGCCGTATATGAGCGAAGGTGGAATGAAGTTCACCGACCACCATGTGCAAAGCCCGCTGCTCAATATCGCCAACAGTTGTGCGGTCTGCCATCGCTGGTCAGAGCAGGAAATCCGTCAGCGTGTTGAAGCGATACAGACCACAGTACGGGATACCAAACTCAAAGCCGAAAAGGCGATTGTCGAGGCACATTTTGACGCTGCTGCCGCTATTGCTGCTGGTGCGTCGGATGATCAGCTCAAGCCTGTTTATAGATTGATTCGCCACGCCCAATTCCGGTGGGATTTTGTCTCTGCATCCAATGGTATGGGATTTCATTCGCCGCAGGAGTCGATGCGAATCCTGGCCGATGCGATAGACCTGGCGCAGCAGGCAAGGGTCGCTGTATCGCGGTTATTGGTTCAGCAGGGTGTGCGGGAGGCGCCGGCCTATCCGGATATTTCCACTCGCTCCAAAGCCTGGCAGATTGCCCAGTCTTATATCGAGAAAAAATAGGGCAGATTGTTCTGCATGCAGCCAGGGCGGTCAGTTCGGATTGTCTGCGGACTTTCGGGGACGCAGGCGGCAATATAAAACGCTGCTTTCGTATAAAATATACAGCGGTATCGCCAGGGCGGTTTGTGTTATCATATCCGCCGATGGAGTAACGACGGCGGCAACCACGAACACTCCCAGCAGGACATATTTGCGGTACTTTTGAAGAGTGCTTAACCCAACCAGGCCCAGCCGTTCGGCAAAGATAATCATCAGCGGCATCTGAAACGCAAGACCGAAAATCAATGACAAAATCAATATCAGATTCACATAGTCCGATATCATCGGATTGTATTTGAGGTATTCAATTCCCAAATCCCAAGTGATGAAAAACCGCATCGTCATCGGAGCAATCACAAAAATCAGAAACAGCGCCCCGATAATAAATAACGCCGCCGAAAAGGGGACCACACGATAAACATAGCGTTTTTCGCTGCGATAAAGTCCGGCGGCGACAAACGCCCAAAATTGATAAAACAGCCACGGGCAGGAGATGAGCATTGCCAAAACGATGACCGCTTTGATGTAGAGCATAAACGGCTCGGCAACGGTAATGGCCTGAACATTGGGAGTCAGCCCCTCGGCACGGATGGCCTGCTCGTAGGGCAGCATCAGCGTCTGAACGAACAGTTTGCCGAAAAAAAATGCGATCACCAGCGCAGCAGCAAATCCCGCCAGCGCCAGGATCAGCCTGGCACGCAGTTCGTCGAGATGGTCTCCCAAACTCATACTTTTGAGCTGGTCTTCTTCAATTTGGGGTAATCGGGTCATAGGAGTCTTCTTGTACAAGGCGTCGTGCCTCACTATGCTGCTATATGAGTTCCTGCTTGTTGAGTTTGTATTCAATCAGAGATTCGCGGCTTCGGCGGGCATTTTCCAGCAGCCGGCCAATCGCTTTTGCATCTTTGGCGGCGATGGCTTTGCGAATCGCGGTCAATTGCCGCTGGAGTTTATCGATCCCCTTAACGATATTGGCCGGATTGGTCAGCAGGATATCCGTCCAGATGTCTGCCGGACCGGATGCGATGCGGGATGTATCGATAAAACCCTTGCCGGCAAAGGTCATATCCTCAAATGATGAGGCATTGACCAATGCGGCGGCCAGCACATGGGGAAGATGACTAATCAGCCCCAAAATCCGGTCGTGTTGCTGGGGGCTCATCAGAATAACATTGCAGCCCAGCGCCCCCCAAAATTGCTTGAGGATGCCGAGCGCCTTGGGCGATGTCTTCGGTGTGCGGGTTAGTATGCACTTGGCGTTGGAAAGCAAATCATCTCTGGAAAAATCAACCCCTCTTTTTTCCGAACCGGCAATGGGGTGGGAACCGACAAAATGCACGCCGGCCGGCAGATTTTTGTCCGCCCAGCGGACGACCTGTGCTTTGGTGGAGCCGACATCGGTAACAATGGCCCCTTTTTTGAGGTGACGGGCAATCTGCCTGAACATTTTTTCAAAGGTCATAATCGGGGTTGCCAGAATGACCAAATCGGCACCCTGTACCGCCGCATCCAGACTGTCGCTGATTTCATCGGCAACATTGGCTTGACGCGCTTTGATGCGAGTCGAATCCCTATGGCTAAAGCCAACCACCCGGCAGAAAGGCAATTCCCGCCTGGCCGCCATCGACACGCTGGCACCCAAAAGTCCCATCCCAATTATGGTTATTTTTTTTAACTCTTTCAAAAATAATCTCTTATAGATAAAATAACTATCCTGTTGGATATGAAAAAACTATCCGTTTTTGGGGCTGGTGTCAATTTTTTTCTTTTATTTTAACATAAAAACTGATACAATGGTTTTCTAATAATTATGTTATTGGATATGGTTAGTCCTTATATAGCATCTGTTTTTTGTTAAACAGATTTTTTATTTTTGGCTTAATTCGCGGAAGACAGTGAGAGTATGTCTGCATTGGAAATGAAAACTGCGGCGCCCGTGTATCTGCCGTTTGAAGATAAAGTTGCCCAGATTGACCGTCAAATTGAGCAGCTCAAGGGACAGGATGCTACTTTCCAGGGTAAGCACGCTGTTGAGATTCGTAAATTGCAGATTGAACAAACCGCTTTGCTCAAGGAGATTTATGCCAATCTGTCCGCCTGGCAGACCGTTCAGGTTGCCCGGCACCCGCAGAGGCCATTACTCAATGATTATCTGAATCTGATGTTCAAGGATGTGCGGGAGCTGCATGGCGACCGCTGCTTTGGCGACGACAGGGCAATCGTTACGGCGCTGGGTCAAATCGGCCGGGAAAAGGTGCTGATTGTCGGCCAGAATAAGGGCAAGGACATCAAGGAAAAAATCGCCTGCAATTTCGGCTGCCCCAATCCGGAGGGCTACCGCAAAGCCATTGCCAAGATGAAATTAGCCGAGAAATTCGGTCTGCCGATTGTTACGCTGATTGATACGCCGGGCGCTTATCCTGGCATTGGAGCCGAGGAACGCGGTCAGGCACAGGCCATAGCGGTCAATCTGATGGAAATGTCGCGTCTTCGTGTGCCGATTATCTGCATTGTTATCGGCGAGGGCGGATCGGGCGGTGCGTTGGGTATCGGTGTTGGCGACCGTATTGCCATGCTGCAATATGCGTATTATTCGGTAATTTCGCCGGAAGGCTGTGCTGCGATTTTATGGCATGATGGCTCGCAGGCGCCGCAAGCCGCCGAAGCGTTGAGACTGACGGCGCCTCATCTTTACCAGCTCAAATTAGTGGATGCGGTCATCGAAGAACCGCTGGGCGGGGCTCATCGCAATATCCACGATACGGTCTTTCAGGTGGAGCAGTTTATTCTCAAATCGCTGAGTCAGCTTAAGAAAACTCCGATTGATAAATTGATGGACAATCGATACAAAAAACTACGCGCGTTGGGCTCGGACTGTATCCCTGCCTCGCAATTCAAAAAAATCAAACCGGCGACCGAACTGCCGCAACGGTTGTCCGCCAAAGTGCAGCTCGAACAGGCCGCTCAGGAAACCGCAAAAACCGAATAGCATTGTCTATGAAAATTGTCGCGGACCAGAATATCCCATTTGTCAAAGAATGCTTTGAGCATCTGGGCGAGGTGCATCTGTATTCCGGTCGGCAGATTACGCCGGCGGCGGTTGCCGATGCGGATATCCTGCTGGTACGCAGCATCACCAAAGTCAACGCTGACTTGCTGGCCGCTTCGTCGGTTAAATTCGCCGCCACAGCAACCATCGGTGTTGAACATATCGATACAGACTATCTGGCAAGCCGCAAAATCGGCTTTGCTTCCGCACCCGGATCCAATGCCAATAGTGTCGCCGAGTATGTCGTTGCGGCATTATTGACGCTGGGCAAAAAAAAGAAGGTCGAGCTTGCTGGCAAATCCATCGGGGTTGTCGGCGTCGGCAATGTCGGCTCACGCACGGCGGCAAAATGCGCCGCCTTGGGGATGAAGGTGGTCTTAAATGACCCGCCGCTGGCACGGCAGACCGGCGACGGCAAATACCGCCCGCTTGATGAGTTGATGGATTGCGATTTTATCACCTTTCATACACCGCTGACCAAAACAGGTCAGGACAAGACATTTCACCTCGCTAACGAGGCATTTTTCAAAGCCCTCAAAAAAGGGGCGTATTTTATCAATACCTCGCGCGGGGGCGTGATGGATACCGCAGCGCTCAAATCGGCGATGCGGGATAAACTGTCCGGCGTGGTACTGGATGTGTGGGAAAATGAACCCAATATCGATGCCGAATTGCTGGCCAAGGTGGATTTGTCCACGCCGCATATCGCCGGCTATTCGTATGATGGGAAAATCGCCGGCCTGATGATGATTTACGAGGCGGCCTGTCGATTTATGGGTGTTGCGCCGCAGCATACCATTGGCGATTTTCTGCCGCCGGCTCAGACACCTGAAATTCGTCTGACGGCGGATGAATTGACAATGCCCCAGCAGGCGTTAATTCACGATATTGTACAAAAAATCTATGTGATTAACCGTGATGATTTCAACACGCGCGAGATATTGTTCCAGCCGGCACAGGAGCAGGGCGCCTTCTTTGATAAACTGCGCAAAGAATATCCGGTACGGCGGGAGTTTCAAAATACACGGATTGTTATGCCCCCAAACGCAAGCGGCATAGCAAGACAATTAGCGGGTATCGGGTTTAAGGTTGAAAGCGTCTAATCTGTGGCAATGTCGCAGATAATTCAATGGTCAAGGGGGCGGCTGGATTTTAGCGGCGGCTGCGTTGTGATGGGCGTGCTGAACGTAACGCCCGATTCGTTTAGCGACGGCGGGCAGTTCTATTCGGTCGAACAGGCGGTTGAACACGGCTTGGCGATGGCGGCGGCGGGGGCGGCGATAATCGATGTAGGCGCCGAATCCACGCGTCCCGGCTCACAGGCGGTCGATGCCGAAGAGCAGATACGCCGGGCGGTGCCGGTGATCGAAAAAATAGCCGCTAAAATCAGCACACCCATCAGCATTGACACATCCGACCCGATTGTTGCCAAAGCGGCGGTTGCGGCAGGCGCTGCGATGCTCAACGATATTACGGCATTGAGCAATCCGGCGATGGGCAAATTGGCGGCAGAGGAAGGCGTGCCGGTTTGCCTGATGCACATCCAGGGGATGCCGCAGACCATGCAGCGGAATCCGCAGTACGGCGATGTCGTGCAGGAAGTCGGGGCCTATTTGCAGCAGCGGGCGAAGGCTGCTGAGGCGATGGGGATCGCGCCGGAGCGGATTTTTATCGACCCGGGTATTGGTTTTGGCAAGACTGCCGAGCATAATTTGCAGTTATTAAATCGGCTCGATACTCTGTGCGGCCTTGGGTATCGGGTGGTTATCGGCACCAGCCGCAAGCGGTTTATCGGGGATATCACCGGCAAGGCGGCTGACCAGCGGGAGTTTGGGACGGCGGCAACGGTGGCGATTGCGGCACGGCAGGGCGTCTCTATCGTGCGGGTGCATCATGTGCCGGCGATGATGGATGTTGTCAAGGTTGCCAACGCCATCCGACAGGTTTCACAACTCAACACTTAGAACGTAAAACTATCTCCCCCATTCCTGTCCCTGCTTTTCGAGAAAGATGATGAGGGAAGCCTTTTTTTGACAGGATTTTACTACCACGGAAAGCACTGAAAAAACACGGAAAATATGGAGAAGTTCGGAGTTCTTAGTTCGTAGTTCTTCGACAAAAGGAAATGGGATTTTCACCACGAAGCACACGAAGATTGGGGAAGAGCGGTTTTGGCGGTGCTGACGCACCTTGCGGAGACGGCTTTCGGGCTTTGCTCGAAACATGTTTCTGTGCAGCCTGGCAAGCCGTCTCCTTGCAAGCTATCGATTGCCCAAAACCGCAGAACGAGGCAGAAGTAAGCAGGCAGCATGCTGATGACCTTACTCCAAACAAGTTTGTGCGTTGGGCTTTGGAAAGATTATCCCCCGCAGTTTGACAACTGCGGCAAAATCGCATCGGAGGGAAATCCGAAATTCGAAGCACGAAATTCGAAACAAATTGGAATTTTGACCACCAAAATCATGAAAAAAAAAACGAAAAAATAATGCGGAATTTGTATCGTGGGAAATACGGTATTTTCTGGCCGGACAAAGCGGGAGAATTTAATTGTAAGTGTATTATATGAAGATAGTTAAGGGGTAAATGTCGGAGGGCGGGAATAGCGGAAAATCCAGTGGAAATTGGGATATGGGTTGACAAGTTTATGGCAAAAATGCTATGATGCCGGCTGACAATTAAATATTGAAGTCCACTGGACTTGAGGCGTTCCGTTTGAAATCGCCAGTTTTGTAACGAAAGAACGCGCAAAAGACAGTGACCCGTTCGGGGCATTGCTTGCGTGTCTTTCGTAGGCTCTGGCGAGCCTCAAACGGGCATGATGTAGCGGTGCCCTTTTTTTATTGCACATCTCTTTTTCTGGAAGCCGAAAACTGAAAGCCTGGAGTTAGAAAAAACAACTGCTTGTGATTGTGCTACTGTGGCATGGTGAAGGGCAGAATAATTTAATGGGAGAAGAAAGAAATGAATCGTATTTCAAGGGACAAGAGGATTGTCATTTTAGCAACAATCTTTTCATTGATTTTTGGTTTAAGCAAAAATCTTTCTGCTGCAACCTATGGTAGTGGCGATGGAACCGCAGCAACTCCATATCAAATCTGGACGGCAGAGGAATTGAATATGATTGGTGCGAATTCCAATGATTGGAATAAACATTTCATCCTGATGGCTGATATCGATATGTCCATTTATACGCGCGCACAGTATAATATCATAGGGAATATGAGCGTGCCTTTTGCTGGTGTTTTTGACGGCAACAAACACAAAATAAGTAATTTAAGTTATGTACCTGAAAGCCCATTTTTAAATTATGTCGGCATGTTTGGCTATGTTACAGGTAAAGTTAGCAATTTAGGCATTGAGAGTGTCAGTATGAATGGATACGGCATTATTGGCGGGTTGGCCGCACGAACAGGTGGAACGGCTTTAATAACTTCCTGTTATGTGACTGGTTCTGCTGATGGAACCATAAATTATGTCGGTGGGCTGGTGGGGATGAATGAGGGCAAGATAATCAATTGCTATGCTACGATGTCCGTTGCTGGGGGAGCTTATGTTGGTGGACTAGTAGGGGAAAATTACGGTGGTACACTATCGTCCTGTTATGCAACTGGGACAACAAATGGTGAATACTATGCTGGTGGACTGGTAGGGCAAAATAATACGAACAGTAAGATAAGTTGAGCGTGTCCCCAAAAACTGGACAGGTGTTTAAGGTGGAATTGTTTTCGGGT
>CAZICJ010000043.1:0-23326 GCA_964537635.1 uncultured Pirellulales bacterium | reverse complement strand
ATGTAGTCTATCAATTATAATAGAAAAATCAAGCTAATTACGACACAGCCTCGTATTGGCCGTGGTCAAAACAATGATGGGGAATTTTTTCAACCGTGAATTGGATTTGATAGCCCCAAGAACCTCGATGCCGCTGACTTTAGGCAGACGAATGTCCAATAGCAAGACACAACTGCTCAATTGGGCTGCTTTGCCGGATTCAAAGAAATCAAGCACCTGCTGTCCATCCTGAAAATGCACAATCTCATTGTCAATACCAGACCGAAGCAGATTCTTGCGAATCAGATGAAAGTGGCCTATTTCATCTTCTGCGATGAGAATAACGGCTTCTTTTTGCATATCTGAATCCTTAATACAAGAGGTATAACATCTCGAATCATCCAGTCCGCACATAGCATTTTTCATTATCCGCAAATGCTCTCTGCCAGTCAATAGCATTTCCATAGGTATAATTCCCTAATTTAGTATAAAAAACATAGAAATATTAACATATATAAAGATAAGATTTGTCTTGATTTAAGAAAAAATTTTGTTTTTTTGTCTTTTTACTGATGGTTTAATTGACTTTTCAGTCCGACACGGTTATACTTTGGCCGGTTAAGTTTTAATGAATTTTTCCTAATACAAATAGGGTTCAGAGAGCGATAATAGATATGGAACTTTTGGCGGCTTTCTTTGCCGTGGCTTGGCTTCCGGAATATCAGTGGATGACTATTCCGGAGGCTTTTTTTATTCACACAATTTCTTTGAAAACAAACACTTATGGAATCCCAAGGCACTGCTAAACAAAAAGGCAAATGGTGGGCAACCGTTCTGGAAAACCGCCAGATACGCAACTGCTATTACCGGCTGGTCATCGAGTTGGACTCACAGGGGGCAATCGTTTTCAGGAATACCCGCCCGGGGCAGTTCGCGATGCTGGATTTGACGGAAACCGCCCTGCCGAAACGGGATGCCATTTGGCCAGACTTGCAGGATGCTGTCAAAAAGCACATTATTCTCCGCAGGCCGTTTAGTTTTTCAGATGTTTCTTCTACGCAGGGCTTGTCCGGTCTTCTTACACGGATAGAAATTATGTATTGCGTACTTGGCCCATCAACAGTGCGGATGACCAGCCTGGCCGCAGGCGACACGGTCAGTATTCTGGGACCGCTGGGCAACGGCTTTACCATTGCCAACGATAAAAAATACGCCATTATGATCGCCGGCGGCATGGGCTCTCCGCCGCTAATTCATCTGGCCTCATACCTGAAGGCACAGCATCCTGATATCCACACAACCGTATTTGCCGGCGCAAAGAGCATTGAGCATCTGCCGTTCACACTGCGTATCGGCAACAAGACGGGGCTGACGCTGGAAGAATTTCAGACGCTTAATGTGGAATGCCATATCGCAACGGACGACGGTTCTGCTGGCTTTAAGGGATATGTAACCGCCTGTGTTGAAAAATGGCTTCTCGAACGAGGTATTTCTTCTTGCGACATGATGATTTACGCCTGCGGTCCCGAACCGATGCTTGCGGCAGCGGCAAAATTAGCCGCAAAATACGAGATTGCCTGCCAGGTGAGCATGGAACGGCTGATGGCCTGCGGTATCGGCCTGTGCCAAAGCTGCGCTGTGGAATGCAAAACAGGCGATTCGACGGATACGCAATATCATTTATGCTGCAAAGAGGGGCCTGTCTTTGACGCCCGCCAGGTTGTTTTCAATAAAGAGGGGCAATAGTATGGATTCTGCCATCGATATGAGCGTCCAATTTGGCGCCTTGAAACTCAAAAATCCTCTGATGATGGCCTCCGGCACCTGCGGCTATGCCGATGAATTATCTGACTTTATGGATATCAATCAGCTGGGCGGTTTTGTTACCAAAAGCATCACCCTGCTGCCGCGCAAAGGCAATCCCCCGCCGCGTATCGTGGAAACGGACGCCGGCATGCTCAATGCCATCGGCCTTGCCAATATCGGACTGGAGCGGTTTATTGCGGATAAAATCCCTCTGATACAAAATCTTCAAACATCCGTTTTTGTCAATGTCGCCGGCTGGGGTATTGACGATTATACGCGGGTAGCCCAGCGGCTCAGCCAAATCGACTGCATTGCCGGCCTGGAGTTAAACATTAGCTGTCCCAATGTCAAACAGGGCGGTATAACCTTCGGCACCGACCCAAAATTGGTCGAACAGATTACCCGCCAGGTCAAGGCATCTTGTCCCAATAAGATGCTGATTGTCAAGCTGACTCCCACCGTAACGGATATTACCGCCACGGCAAAAGCCGCCGTACAGGGCGGAGCCGACGCCTTGGGCCTTGTCAATACCTTTACGGCAATGGTTATCGACATCGAAAAACGCAAGCCGATCCTGTACAACCGCACCGGCGGCTTGAGCGGCCCGGCTATACGCCCCATCGCGGTCTATCTGGTGCATCGGGTCTATAAAGAAGTCGGGTTGCCCAATCGGATTCCGATTCTCGGCCTTGGGGGCATACGAACTGCTTCCGACGCTCTGGAGTTTATGATTGCCGGCGCAACTGCGGTTGCTGTCGGCACCAACCTGTTCACGGAACCGGATTGTCCGGTCAAGATACTGGACGGCATCCGCCGATATTGTAATAGACACCACATTAGTTCGTTAAGTCAACTAATTGGAAGTTTGCAGTAAGCGTCGCGTTTTGTTACAATAGGAACCAAAGTCTCATTGGATATGGATAAACCTGAATATGGATATTTTGAAGCTGTTATACGACTATTTTCCAACGGCGATTTATACCGGCCGCTGTCTGGTTTTTATCAGCGAGGAATGGCGCGTTGAATTAAAAGAACATAAGCAGAATTGCTACACAAAAGAAGGCAAGAGTACGCCGATAGTACGTGTCCGCGTATTCAAAAAAGCCCTCAATGGCGAATTTCTGCCGGGACATTATGAAGATTTCCAAATCGAGGCGCTTGGCGAGCTGGCTTCGCAAATTGAACGCTATGTCCAGTTTTCCGTCGGCCACAATATTCGGGAAAATGTTTAAGCGTTTTTTATGAAGCACACAGCGGATTCATCGCAGGGGGTTCTTTTGAGCGTCAAGGTCGTCCCTGGCAGCAGCCGAACGGAGTTTTGCGGTATGTACAATGGAATGCTGAAAATCAAAGTTGCCGCCGCCGCCGAAAAAGGCAAGGCAAACGAATGCCTGACAGACTTTCTGTCTGCACAATTGGGTATTCGCAAAAATGCCATCTCGATTGTCAGCGGCCAGACCTCGCCAATCAAACAGATTAAAATAGATGGGATAAGTTCGAATCATATAACACAGTTATTGACCCCGAAAGCCTTTGAAGAGGATGCAAAATGAACTGCTGCTTGAAATGGATTTGCTTATGTCTGGTTTTACTGCCTGTCGGAACCACCCGTGCCGGGTTGGTCAACCAAGACAAACGCGGACTTCGAGCATGGACTATTGAGGGCGTACTGCGGCTCGCAGATGAGGAAATCGACCTTGCTACGGCGGCTCTGATTCTATCGCGGCAATGGGACACCGAAAAAACCATGTTGGGTTATCGCCACAAAATCGATGTGATGGCGGAAGATATTCTGGCGATTCTGAAAGAAAAACGAATCCCCGCCGACGCCAGAGCCATTGAGATTATCAATCAATACCTGTATGACCAAAAGAAATTCAAGGTAGTTGAAAACGCCGACGACCCGGAGGATTTGTTTTTGCACCGCGTTATCGAGCGCAAACGCGGCTACTGCCTGAGCCTGTCGGTTCTCTATTTGTCGATTGCCGAACGTATCGGCCTGCCGGCTTACGGCGTGGTGGCGCCGGGACATTTCTTTGTCCGGTATGACGATGGACAGCATCGTTATAATATCGAAACAACCTCCCGCGGCGCAATCGCTGCCGATGAACATTATCAGCAGCAGTTCAATCCGCCCGCGGGCGAAAAAATTATTTATATGAAAAATCTGACAAAAAAACAGACGCTGGGCTGTTTTTTCAACAACTTAGGCAACTCCTACATCCAGCGCGGCGATATAGTACTGGCACAGGACTATCTTACAAAAGCCGTCCAACTCAATCCCTCGCTGGCCGAAGGACATACCAATCTGGGCAATGTCTATCTCCAACTTAACCGTACTTCGGATGCCATTGCCGAATATGAAAAATCGCTTGCAATCCTTGGACCTGATGCAATCAATTACAACAATCTGGGCAATGCCTTTCTGCGTCTCGAGCAGTACTCAAAGGCACAGTCCTATTACCTAAAAGCCCTGGGGCTCAAACAGGATTTTTCGGACGCCCATCGCAATCTGGCGCAGGCCTACCAATCACAGGGCAATCTCAACAAGGCAATGGAACATCTTCAAACCGCCGCAACCCTCAAGCCCAATGACTGGCAATCGTACCTGATGCTGGCACAGATATCGGTTCAAATCAAGGATAGTTTTTCAGCTCAAAAGTACTACCAAAAGGCGCTGGACATCGACAGCAATTTATCGGCGGCGTACATAGGACTGGGGTATGTTTATCTGGAACTCCGCAATCCATCCGAAGCCATTGAGGAGTTTCGCAAGGCGCTTTCTGTTCGTTCATCGGACGCTGCTGCCTGGTTTGGAGCAGCACAGGCCTATCGCCAAATGGACCAGCTCGACGATGAGATTTACGCCTATCAGCAGGTTTTGACATACGACCCCAAACAGGCCGGCGCATCGCAAAATCTCGGCAACGCTTATCTAAAAAGGCAGCAGCCCGACCTGGCCGCCCAGTGTTATCGCAATGCCATCAAACTGGAGCCGAACAATGCGGATTTATACTATAATCTTGGCGTTGCCTGCGCTAATCAGAAACAGTACGATCAGGCGATTGAAGCGTATCAATCCGCCCTGGCGATAAAACCCGACAGCGGCACATCGCACCACGGCATCGCAATCTGCTATTATCTAACCAAAGACTATCAACAAGCCAAAACCCACGCCAAACAGGCACAGCGGCTTGGAATCCATGTTGAAAAAGAGCTTCTCAACTAATTCAGAAAGGAACAATCACGATGAAAAAGATGAAAAAAATCCTGTCCATTATCGGTATCGTATTTCTGCTGCTCATTCTTGCAGTGATTTTGGCGGTTTCGCTGTACGGCGGCAAAATCCTCAAAATCGGCGTTGAGCAGGGAGCATCCTTTGCAATGAAAGTCCCTGTCACGCTCAAGAGCGCCGTCCTCTACCCGCTTCGCGGCAAGGTCTCTTTAAATGAACTGGTCATTCAAAACCCCGCCGGATACGAACATCTGGAATTTCTGAAAATGGGCGGCGCCGCGGTTGCACTCAATACATCCAGCGTCTTTTCCGACACCATTGAAATTGACCAAATCAAATTAGACAACATCGAACTGACCATCGAGCAAAAAACACTCACACAAAACAACCTACAGGAAATTCTCAACAACCTGCCCAAAAGCGATTCCGGCCAGCCGAAGGAAAAATCCGGTTCCGGCAAACAACTCATCATCAAAGACCTGCAAATCAACGGCGTTACCGTAAAAGCCAAGCTGCTTCCCATCCCCGGCAAAGCCGACACCGTAACACTGAAACTGGCTCCGATTCAGCTCAAAGACCTCGGCACCAATAAGCCGCTGGATATGGCCGGCCTGACCAAAGAAATCCTCAACGCTATCGCCGGCGGCATCGCCCAGCAGGGCAAAGACATCCTGCCGACAGAAATGCTCAGCGATCTGGGCGGCGCTCTGGCCGAAAGCGGCAAGGAAATCCTCAAGGGCGCCCAGGATATCGGCAAGCAGGCCACAGATGCCCTCAAAGGTTTATTCCCTGGAAAAAAAGAATAAGACCGTCGTTTGAGTGCAAAACAAGCAAAGGTCATGGTTGCCATAAGCGGCGGCGTGGACAGTTCAACCTCGGCAGCTCTCTTGCGCCAGCAGGGGTATGCGTGTCAGGGTGTGTTTATGATTACGCATAACGATGCCCAAGCGGCGCAGGCGGACGCCTCGAAGGTCTGCCGCCATCTGGATATCCCGCTGCATATCCTTGATTTGCGCCCCGAATTCGAGCAGATCATCGATTATTTCGTCGGTGAGTACCAGCAAGGACGAACGCCCAATCCCTGTGTGATGTGCAACCGTACCATCAAGTTCGGCAGACTGTGGGAGTTTGCCCGATCGCAGGGGGCGGACTTTATGGCGACCGGACATTACGCCCAAATCTTGACCGAAGATGGGCAGTCCCGTCTGTATCAGGCACAAGACCGCAAAAAAGACCAGTCGTATGTACTGGCATTTGTCCGCCGCCAGGTCTGGAAGCATATCCTGCTGCCGATGGCCGGTTTATCCAAAGACCAGACCCGCACTCTGGCCGCCCAATTCAATATCCCCGTCCATCAGAAAAGGGACTCACAGGAAATCTGTTTTATCCCCGATGATGATTATGCGGGGCTGGCAGTCAGGCGATGTCCTTCGCTTGCCTGTCAGGGCAATATCGTCGATACGTCCGGCAAAATACTGGGAAGCCATACCGGAATTTATCAATTCACCATCGGCCAGCGCCGCGGTCTGGGCATTCCCGCCGGCAAACCCGTCTATGTGGTCAAATTGGATGCCACATCCAACACCGTCGTATTGGGCGCCAAAGAAGAAACGCTCAGCAAGTCTCTGATTGCCGACAATACCAATTGGCTCATCGACCCGCCAACATCGGCTTTTGAGGCAATTGTCAAAATCCGCTACAATCACATCGGAGCGCCGGCCAGAGTAACCCCGCTGCCGGACGACCGAATTCATGTTGAATTTGACAGCCCCCTGTCGGCCATCACGCCCGGCCAGGCTGCCGTCGTCTATATCCAGCGGCCGGCGGGCTTGCAGGCGGTCTGCGGCGGCTGGATTTTGCGGGCCGAAACAAGGTGTCCCAAATGACCGATTGTGCAGTAAAAAAAGGACTGATTATCCATCCGGGAGCCATTGGGGATTGCATCCTGACACTGCCGCTGGCCGCATTTATGAAAACGGCAATGGGACTCAGTGAAGTGCATTTGGCCGCCTCGTCGGATTATACAGGCTTTTATCCGGCTCGGACGGCGATTGACCGCATCCGCCCACTGGAATCCATCCCGTTTCACCGCTTTTTTGTACCGACCGACGAATTCCACGCCGCGCTGGATACGGTTCTGATAAAGGCATTTGAACCGTATGAATACATTGTCAGTTTCCTCGGAACCGAAGACAGCCATTTTGAATCCAACCTGCTGTTTGCCGTCCATTGCAGTCATTCGGCGGATGTGGTAATGCTGAAAGCCCAAGACTCTGCCGGCCGTATGAGCCGCCACTATATCGATAAGGTTGCCGCCCAGACAGGCATTGAGATACCAGCCACCCTCTGCTTGGAGGATGTCTGGATTCGCCCCACTGCCGAGGATATGGCGCGCGGCGCCGACCTGCTGGAGACCTTCGGTATCCCGTCAGATAGTCCAGTCTGTGTTCTCCACCCGGGCAGCGGCGGACGGAACAAATGCTGGCACCTGGATAATTTTCTGGCAGTTGCCCAGTCCCTGAGGCCGCACGGCATTACACCTGTTTTTCTTCTGGGACCGGCCGAAATAGAACGGTTTTCGACTGATCAAATCGAGCGGATAAAAGCCGCCGCCCCAACAGCGACTGATTTGCCTCTCTCGGATAGTGTCCGGCTGCTATCCTGTGTCGATGCCTTTATCGGCAACGACAGCGGCATAACACACATTGCCGGGGCTATGGGCAAATTGACAATCGTGATTTTCGGCACAACCGACCCCGCTCATTATGCACCCTTGGGACCCAATACGCATATTCTGCAGACAGAACAGCAACTGGCTGTCGTCAACCCTGTTATGCAGACTCAGGCAGCACAAATAGTGTTGAAAGGCCTCGGCTTTTTGCCGTAGATGAGCAATTCCTCGACGGGACAAAATTGGCTTCAGTTTGCAAAAACAGCCGTGAATTTCACAGAATACGCTGATTTCAACAAAAACGATGCCGCCTGCATTAAAGTTTTCCCTGTTATTTGCCGACCTAACTGAAAAATAGAATTGGTTCCGATAAAATGGTCTATTTTGACACATCTGTCCAAAATGGAGCATTATTTGGCAACCCCTGCAAAGAAAGCCGGTTGGCTCTTTGCGCCGCAGTAAAACAAGTCAAAATAGCACATTTTCCATCGTTAATTCGATATGGATTTATGCCGACAATAAAAGAAGTATCTCTATTAAAAACAATGGGTTATAAAAGGCCAAACATTTTTTATGCATCTGGCACAGACATTGCTAAATAGTAAATCGGTGATGAAAAGAATGTTATTTAGTATGGTTTCTGTACCGATATGTTTGTTGTAGCCAAAGCAAATGTTTTAACCGTAGGATTGGTGGAGAAGTCGCAGGCGTTAGCGGAATTGCCCGTTCGCCTGATAAACTTCCAAAGCGGTAAGGAAGCCGTAAGCTCTTTCAAAAATGAACAATATGACAGCGTAATCAGCCACTGGCATCTGACAGACCTCGGCCCTGGGACATTTTTGCGCAATCTTCGCGGTATCCGCCCGGATATTCCGACCATCGCGGTCGTCCAGGCGGGCAATATCCAGCAGGAGATTGAAGCCCGTGCCTTGGGCGTCTCAGCGGTGATTACAGACGACAGCTCCGATGAACATTTTCGGGAAGTAGTCTGTGCCGTACTGGGACTGGAAGGGGTTTGTTCGATAGCCGAGCTGTACGCGGTAAAGGAAGAAATTTAGAGAGGAAAGGCAGGTTTTTTCAGAATCTGCTCTCTATGACTGAGGAATTTGAGCGGCTGATTGCCGCATACTATAAGCTTTCCTCCTCCTCCAGTCGGGCCATGCCTGTCGTTAGACGCAGGGCCCGACAAAAAGCAACCGTGTCTTCGGACACGATGTGATAACCTTTCCTCCTCCTCCAGTTGGGTCCGATCGTCCTGCAGGACATTTGACCCAACACTATTAACCGCACGGCAATGCCGTGATTGTTATAGAATTTGGGTTCCAAAACAGAGCTAATCTGTCAGGAATCCGGATGATGGTGATGCTATTTACTCTTTCCTCCTCCGGTCGAGCCAGTTGTTTGGAAGAAAACAACCGGCTCGGCTTAACAGCCACGCGGCACAAAGCTGCTTGACATATAATCTTTCCTCCTCCTCCAGACAGGTCTACGGCCCAACGGGCTTTAGACCTGTCATTTTTTTAAAGCATTTTCATAGACTCCGCCGCCTGTTTGGGTTATAACAGCGACGTATGACAAAAATTGAAATCCCCATTGTTTTTGAAAATCAGGATATTCTGATTATCAACAAGCCGTCCGGCTTTTCAGTTACCGCCGACCGCGGCGGCTCACTGGATATCCGCCAGATACTGGCAAGCCAGCTTGGCTTGGACCCGCAAACCGGATATGAACAGTTACGGCTGGTTCACCGGCTGGATAAGGATACCTCCGGCATTCTGGTTCTGGCTCGAACGCCCGAAGCACAAAGTCTGTATTCTTCCTTCTTTGCAAAACGCACCGTCGCCAAACTCTATCTTGCGATTGTGCGGGGTATCCCATCGCGGGAATCGGGCATCATCCGCGCCCCCATCGGCAAATTCAAGCCGTCCGACCAGACCGTCATCGTCCACCCCCGCCTCGGCAAGCCGGCCGAGAGTTGCTGGCGGGTGTTGGCCCAAATGGGCGGCATTGCGCTGCTGGCCGTCAGCCCGACGACTGGCCGCACCCATCAAATCCGCATCCATTTGAAGCATCGCAGTCTGCCGCTGCTGATAGACCCCCTGTACGGCAATGCCGAACCGCTGATGCTGTCGTCATTCAAGCCTGCTTACCGTCCGAAACAGTGGGAGGAGGAACAGCCCCTGATTGACCGGCTGACACTGCACGCCTATCAATTGCGGCTGCCTGTCGGAGCCGAACGAACCGAACAAGTTTTCACCGCATCGCTGGATAAAAAATTCGCCACGGCGATTAAAATGCTGATTAAATATGCCGGCGGCAGCAAAACCGCCGACCGCCCCCCTGCCATTGACGACATTCTCAACGCCAGACCGTTGGATATCCACTGGAATTTACAGGATGAGTCTGATTCCTGACCATCCTCACAAAAACATCAAGATATCAGGTAAGATAAAAATGGCGCATCCGGCTTGCAAGGATCTTATTGCTTTGCCTTAAGGTATTCGTTCATTGCGGCGGCGGCGATGCGTCCCTGTCCCATTGCCAGAATAACTGTTGCGGCGCCCAGCACAATATCCCCGCCGGCATAAACGCCTTCGAGGCTGGTCTTGCAGTTGTCATCGACGACGATATTACCCCACTTGTTAAACTGCAAACCCGGCGTTGTCTGCTGCAAGAGCGGGTTGGCACCGTTGCCGATGGCCACAATCACCGTATCAACATCCAGCACAAACTCGCTGCCGGGAATTTCAACAGGCTTGCGTCTGCCGGAGTCATCCGGTTCGCCCAGTTCATACCGCAGATTCTCAAGCCCAACAACATAGCCCTTGTCATCTCCCAGAATCCGTTTGGGATTTTGCAGCGTACAGAAAATTACGCCTTCTTCTTTGGCGTGGTGAACTTCTTCAACACGGGCAGGCATTTCCTTTTCGCTTCGCCGATAAACCAGATAGACCTTCTCAGCCCCCAGCCGCACCGCCATTCGGGCGGCATCCATCGCGACATTGCCGCCGCCCAGTACCGCCACATGTTTGCTGATGGCAATCGGCGTATCCGACCCCTTGCCGAATGCGTATGCCTTCATCAGGTTGGCACGAGTCAGATATTCGTTGGCGCTATAGACTCCGACTAAATGCTCGCCGGGGATATTCATAAATTTAGGCAGGCCCGCCCCAACGCCAATATAAACAGCGTCGAAGCCATCTTCCTTCATCAACTGTTCAATCGTGCGTGTCCGGCCAACAATGAAATTGCAGACAATCTTGACGCCCATCTTTTCCAGCACATCGATTTCCCCCTGCACAATCGACTTGGGCAGACGAAATTCGGGAATCCCATAGACCATCACGCCGCCGGGCTTATGAAACGCCTCAAAGACCGTAACCTCGTGGCCGGCACGCCGGGCATCCGCAGCCGCTACAATCCCGCCGGGACCCGAACCGATAATAGCAACCTTTTTGCCGGTTGGCGCTGCGACCGCCGGAACATCGCCGCTGGTACTTAAATCCGCGACATACCGTTCCAGCCGCCCTATCGAGACGCTTTGCTCGACATCCTTGAATTTCTTGCCGACGGTGCAGTGCTCCTGGCATTGGACTTCCTGCGGACAAACGCGACCGCAAACGGCCGGCAGCAGCGAGTTGGCCTTGATAATCGACAGGGCTTCGTCGAATTTGCCGTCGGCAATCGCCGAGACAAACCCGCGAATGTCAATCCGCACCGGACAGCCTTCGACACAGGGAGCCGTCGGACATTGCAGACAGCGCAGCGCCTCCAACCGTGCCTGTATCTGTGTGTAGCCCTGTGCCACCTCTTTGACATTGCTTCGCCGCTGGCATCCATCCTGCGCCGGCATCGCCTGTGCGGGGATGGCATAACGGTCTTTGGCTTTCAATTCGCCTTTGGCTTTCTTTTCCAGCATCTCTGCCAGTAATTTATTATCGTTATCCACGGTATCTCCGAAAGTGTAAATCCTCAAAATTACTTCAATCCTATTTTGCAGCGATGCTGCTGATACTGCTCCATCGCTTTTTTCTCAAGGTCTTTATAGGCGTTCATTCGCCGCATCATCATATCGAAATTAACCTGATGCCCGTCAAACTCCGGCCCATCGACACAGACAAACTTGGTCTGTCCGCCCACCTCAACGCGGCAGCCGCCGCACATGCCGGTACCATCTACCATAATCGTATTGAGCGACACCTGCGTCGGCACATTGTATTTTTTCGTCGTCTCGCAGCAGAACTTCATCATCACCGCAGGTCCGATAGCAACCGCCAGATTCGGCTTATCCGCCCGAAGGCACACTTCCTCCAGCGGCACAGTTACCACTGCCTTGCGGCCATACGACCCATCGTCGGTTACCACAATCACCTCATCGCTGACCGCCCGAAACGCATCTTCCAGAATCAGCAGGTCTTTGGTGCGGGCGCCCAGAATACTGATAATCCGATTGCCTGCTTCTTTCATCGCCGTCGCAATCGGCAGCAGCGGCGCATTGCCGATACCGCCGCCGACGCAGACGACCGTACCGACTTTTTCGATATGCGTCGGCTGTCCCAGCGGTCCGGCCACATACCCCAGTCCCTGGCCGACAGCCAAATCCGCCATTTGCGAGGTCGCTTTGCCGACACGCTGAAAAATCAGCCGAATCGTCCCCGCTGACGCATCGGCGCCGGCAATCGTCAGCGGAATCCGCTCGCCTTCGGCGCTGTCCGGCGAGACAATCACAAACTGTCCAGCCTTGCGAGCCCTGGCGACATGGGGCGCCGCAACATCCATCAAAAACACATTTTCCGATAATTGCTGCTTACTGATAATTTTATACACGACTAATCCTCTTTGAGAGTTTATCTTTTGGACACACACAGCACCGACGCCAGATGCACAAACAATTTTTCTATCGACGCCGGCAATTCCGCCTGACCATTTTTAGACTGATAATCCATCCATGCCAGGTCGTACATAATCTTGCCTAACTGCGGCAGGCTGAAACGCTTAACCTGCGTCATAAACTGCTGTTTGCGGGTAAAGTTCTTTGCCAGCCCCATCTGATTGACAACCGCCTGCTCCGGCTGTCCCTTATCCAGCATCGAACGGGCCTTAAACAGCCTGCGGAAATGGTACGCAATCGCTCCGACAGTGGTGTACTGAGCATCCTTATCGGCTTCAAACATCCGCCGCAGCCGCAAAAACGCCTTTCCCGCATCCCCCTGGGCAATACATTCAATCGCGTCAAACGGGTTGAATATCCGGTTTTGCCCAATCAACTCATCCACATCCGCAACGGCAATCGTCTTGGCAGGATACTTGTACATCACCAGCTTGTCGATTTCCGAAGTAACACTGCCCGGCTCAACTCCGGCGTATTCAATCACCAACTCCGCACAGCCTGGCTCCAGTTTGACCTGATGCTTCAACTGGGCATACTGCGCGGCGTATTTAGGCATATCCCACGCCTTGACCGGCTCGATGACAAGGACCCGGCAATTCGGATTTTGCCCAAGCAGTTTGGAAAACTTCTTGCGTCCATCCAGCTTGGCGACCGCCAGAATCAGCGACCCTGTCTTGCTGGGATTGGCAATGTATTTTTCGAGAAGGTCGGTGTTGGCTTCGACTTCCAAAAAGGCCTCGGCATTTTTTATCAGCACCACCCGACGGCTTGCCAGAAACGGCAGCGTTCGCAGTTCATCGAGAATCTCCCGGCAGTCAGCCTTATCCGCCTCCGGCTCATATAGCCCGGTCGCACGCTCGGCTTCCGGTAATAATTCAGCCAGCAGTTTTTCGCACTCCTGAGCGCCCAAGTACGCATCTTCACTGCTGATGACATACACAGCCTTGATATCGCTTGCCGCCGGGGTTTTCTTTTTTACATCCGCCACAAATGCTGTTCCCTAATCTCCGCTGACGGATTCATCTTCGACAATCAGCCGTTCGGCGGCAACCAATTTATCGCCCTCATCCAGACGAATCATCCGCACGCCAGCGGTGTTGCGGCCGATTTCACGCACCTGTTCAAGACCCGTGCGGATAATCATCCCATTGGCGGTTATCAGCATCAGTTCATCGTCATCTTTGACGGCTTTGACGGCGACTACCGGACCATTTCGGTCGGTCGTCTTGATATTAATCAGACCCAGACCGCCGCGGGACTGCGGGCGATAATCCTCAATGGCAGTACGCTTGCCATACCCGTTTTCACACACCGTCAACAGCGACGCCCCCGGCTCGACAATCACCATCGCGACCACTTCATCATCGCCGCGAAGGCGAATACCGATAACGCCAATACTCACCCTGCCCATTGGACGCGCCTGCGACTCATGGAATCGAATCGACATACCGTCCCGCGTGCTGAGGATAATCTCGTCGCTGCCGCTGGTAATCGCCGCCCCAATCAGACTGTCGCCGTCTTCGAGCTTAATCGCAATTAAACCATTACTGCGCGGATTGCCATACGCCGACAGCACGGTCTTTTTGACGATGCCTTTGCGCGTTGCCATCACAAGCTGACGCTGGTCGTCAAATTCACGCACCGTCAGAATCGATGTAATCTTTTCTTCCGGCGACAACTGGAGCAGATTGATGATATTGCGCCCCTTGCTCTGACGCGACATTTCCGGAATGTTATATACCTTGAGCCAGTGGCAAACGCCCCGCGTCGTGAACACCAGCAGATAATCATGCGTATTGGCTATGAACAGATGCTCCAGGAAGTCTCCTTCCTTGGTATCCGACCCGATGACGCCTTTGCCGCCGCGCCCCTGCTTTTTGTAGGTATCCACTGAAGACCGCTTGATATAGCCGCTGTGGGTAATTGTTACCAGCGTCTCCTCGTCAGCGATTAAATCCTCCATATTCAGCGTTTCCGCTTCATCATCGGTAATTTCCGTTCGCCGTTTGTCGCTGAATTTGGCTTTAATTTCCTGCAAATCCTGACGAATCACATCCAATTGCAGATTGCGGTCGGCAAGCAGCGCCTCGTGTTCATCGATTTTCTGCGCCAGTTCCGCGTATTCTTTGGCTAATTTTTCAATTTCAAGCCCCGTCAGCCGCTGAAGCTGCATCGTCAATATCGCATCCGACTGGGCAGAACTGAGAAATTGGTCATTTCGGCTCTTCTCGGCAATAAACGCTTCAGGCAGAATTTTCTTGAGTGTCTGCGACTCAACAAGACGCAGCGGTTTTTTCATCAGCCGTTCTTTGGCCGTCGGGGCGTCCGGCGAAGCCTTAATCAAATTGATAATGTCGTCGATATCGCTGACGGCAAGAAGCAAGCCTTCGAGAATATGCGCCCGTTGACGGAATTTTTTGAGCAGATGCCGTGTCCGCCGCACGATGACCTCCAGCCGGTGATTGATGTGCGCTTGCAGCATCTGGCGGATATTGAGCGTCTCGGGGCGGTTATTGACCAATGCGATATTCTGCACCGCAAAGGTCGTCTGAAGCGATGTATAACGGTATAGTTTGTTGAACGCCACCTGGCTGTCGGCGTCCTTTTTCAGCTCGACAACCACCCGCAACCCATGCCGGTCCGATTCATCCCGGATATCGGCAATCTCCTCCAACTGTCCGCATTGCACGCAATCAGCTATCTTGGACACAATCGCCGATTTAACCGTCATATACGGTATCTCGGTAATAACAATACTGTCTTTGCCCTTCTTACCGGCCTCCACATGTGCCTTGCAGCGAAGCCGCAAATGTCCCTTGCCAGTTACATACGCATCAATAATCCCCTTGCGTCCGCAGATAATACCGCCCGTCGGAAAATCCGGACCCGGCAGCTTTTGCATAATATCCTTAAATCCGCAGTTAGGGTCGTCAATCATCAATAACAGAGCGTCGCAGACTTCACCGGCATTGTGCGGCGGGATATTGGTCGCCATCCCGACAGCAATACCGCTGGCGCCGTTGATCAGCAGATTGGGAAATCGAGCAGGCAGCACCGTCGGCTCGGTTCGCGTCTCATCATAGTTGGCGACAAAGTCCACCGTATCCATCTTCAAATCATCCAGCATATCGACCGCCGCTGCCGTCATTCGCGCCTCGGTATAACGCTGTGCCGCAGGCGGGTCGTTGTCGATACTGCCGAAGTTGCCTTGCGGGTCCACCAGCATCGTGCGCATATTCCAGTCCTGCCCCATACGCACCAGCGTGCCGTATGCCGCCTGGTCGCCGTGAGGGTGGTAATTACCGCAGGTATCGCCGACGATTTTAGCGCATTTTCGGTGTTTGCTGCGAGGTCCCAGCCCCAAGTCGTTCATCGCCACCAAAAGACGCCGCTGCGAGGGTTTAAGCCCATCCCGCACATCCGGCAGCGCCCGCGAAACCAGCACGCTCATCGCGTAATTCAAGTACGATGTTTTCAGCTCATCGACTATCTGAATCGGTTCCATCCGCTCGAGGGGGGACTCTATTTGCTGCTGTTCATTTTTCTCGTCCATAACTTCTTTACATAAAATAGCTTACGATTTCACATACAGAAAACTTCTAAATCCATTTTAGAACCACGGAGTGTACCCCCAAAATGACGGCTTGTCAAACCTTTTACACCGTTTTTTAATACCGCCGGAAAAACGGGGACCGGTGCGTTCTGGCGCCAGCCGGGTTGTACCTGTCCATGCTTTTCTAAACCGGGAATTCAGCGAAATTTCTATCCAGTAAGGCCGACAATTCCTGCTCGCTCAAAAGATGCCCCTTTTCGGCAATGCCGGCCGATATGGAAAAACGGGGACTGGTACGTTCTGGCATCAGCCAGGTTGTACCTGTCCCCGCTTTTAGATAAAATCCAACCTCCGCCGCATCCGTAACGCCGATAACCCATTGCCCAAAACCCGCCAATGACCGCAATAGCTCCCTTTGCGAAGGTGTCGCTAAACACAGTATCCGATACCCTCCAGTGCCGGCAAGTTCGAACAGCCGGCCATTTTCAACCGCCAACACCTCAAATCGCCCCACGATCACGCCTTGGCTGCCTGCGCCGGCCATCTGAACCGCCAACTCATAAATAGTAGTGCAAGACTCTACGGAGACAGACTCACCGCAGCGTTCAGCCTCAGCCGAAATCACCTTGCCAATGCCTGCTTCACAGGAACCCACTATGAAAATGCGCATTAATTTGCCGGACATTCACCATCTCCATGATTTCCGCCAAACTATATCCGCTTGAACCAAAATGTCAAAACAAAACCCCATGCCGCCCAAATCCACCACAGGGTCAAACCCGAATAGCCGCCATAGTGGTAATCAATTTTTCCTGCTGCATAAACCGTCCGGTGGCCGGCGAGTAATCCCGATGCCGATAGTGCATGTGCTGCAGACCGAAGCCGCTTTCGCTGTCATAATCCAATCCACCTCCCGCCCCGTCAGGCCGAACAGGGCAAGATAATATCGGGGACTGGTATGTTCCGGCGCCAGCCGGGTTGTACCTGTCCCAGTAGCCCGTAGGATGGGCTTTAGCCCATCATTCCTGCCGTGATTATTCCGAATCATTTTCATCTTTATTCGTCGCTGTCCCCGGTTTTTCCCCGTGTCATTCCCGTGCAGACGGGAATCCAGTCTTAATATTCCAAAGAGCAAACCGCCGGCCAAGCACATCATACCCATAACTTATAGTCCCGCCAGCCACCGATGTCAAGCGGTTTTATTCTGTATTTGGTTCCTGACACCTTTTTCGTTTCCTGGCATTTCCCATTTACACGGTTAATAAACACAACACCTTAAAGCATCTGCAATTTTACAATTCACTACCGCAGGGTTAAGAAACTCCATCCCAAGATATAGGAGGAAACCGGGTTGTCGTGGGCGGCAGGGACGCAAATTGCCGCGGCTATTGCATAGTCTTCTTTTGGAAGTCCTCGTTCCAGACCTTTCCTTCGGGCAGATCGGCCATTCGCCGCTCGACAGAGGGGATATCGCCCATACCGTTTTCCGGTTTGTCCATATACCAGTATGCCGTTGCGCAGCAATCATGAGAGCCTTCCGTCAGGGGGGCAAGAGGGCTGTTTTTTTCGATCGCTTCGACCACATCCTGACGGGTCAGCAGGTTTTCCTTTTTATCCTCGCCGGCCACCATGAACCGAATATCCGGGTTGACGTCCATAGACCGAAGTCTTTGTCCCCAATCCATCCAGCTTATGTTCTGCATGGTTACGCGGATATCTTTGTAGAAGAAGACCGGATCGGTTACATGAAACCGGTAGAAGCCGTAAGCATTTCCGCCATAGGCGTCTCCTCCAAGCGGGGGGCCGACATAATGATTGCCGTAATACGGGTTCGAGTACCAGCCCTGACCGTATCCGGTGCGGATATAGTCTTCGGTTCCGGTGCCGCACAATGTCGGCAGCTGCGTATCGCCGTCGAGGTATATCTTGACTTCGCCCTCGCCAAACCAATTGGGATAGCTGGAATCGATACGCATGCCGATATTGCAGCCCAAAAAGCGGCCTCGTCCTTCGATTTTCGGCAGGATGGTGAAGTCCTGGCGGATTGTCGTCGGATTTTCCCGGACCCAGTGGGCGTGGAAATACATCATTTCCGCACCGTGCACATCTCCGAGGGTGGCATCCACTTCATAAAAAATGAGATGGCCGATATTGGATTCATTGATAATCTGGATTTTAGCGTGACTCTTAAAGGGCATGGGGACTAAAGAATTGAGCGAACGCCCCTCGGGGGATGAAAATAAGGCGTTGTCAAATTTAGCCCACTTGCCAAGACTGTGACAGAAGAAATCACCGGCCGGGGCCCTGACGGCGGGCGTCTTGGCGTTATCCCAGTACATCTCCAACCGGACGCCCCTGAGGAATTCACTGGTGGTCGGGCCGGCGATCCAGATATGCCGAATGGTTCCGCTGCCGGCGATATCGGCCAGCACAATCGTCTGGCCCGGTGCCATGTTAAAGCAGGGATAGCCTTTGCGGCCGTAATTGGTCTTGCCGCCAGCGCCTTTTTCGCCGTTGGGATTTTCGGCGGTGAACCAGCGAGTCTGCATAGGCGTCTGAGGCATCCGGTAAATATCGAATACATTCCAGTCGCCTGTTACAGATGGATGCTGTTCCTGCTGACATCCTGTACAAAATAAGATGCCGACTGAAACGGAAATTACCATAGCCCAAACTGCTTTTGTCATCATATCATTCCCTTTATATTTATGTTCTATCTGATGTTTCCTGATTTACACGACTCGTAAAGCATCCGCAATGTTGCAAAATTCGCCATCGCAGTAAAAAAAATCCATCCCATGCCCGATTTTTCTCAAAATTCCATTAACTTGAATCTTAACAATAAATTTCAATTTGAATCCTCTGACCCGCTTCTATTTGGACAAGTTTGTCAAATGGCACAGTTACCCGGTTTTCTGCCATTTGGCACAACGCCTTGATTTTCTTATCGTTTACCTTTATCAGGACTTTTTTCGCGGTCCTTCCGGCGGGGAGATCAAATTTCATCTGTTTCAGCGTTAAACGGCCCCAGTGCAGTTGAAGCAGATGGTCCTGTGTTTCGCCTTTTCGCTGTTGGACAAAGGTGCCCCACCCTTCGGCCGTGATAAAGGGGGCTTTAAAATCTTCCGGCGTCAGTCGCGGAGAGAAAGCAAGATGCGCTTTGGGACCGTGGTATTCGAAGCCGCATATCGATATAAACACCCCGTAGCTTGCCATGGCTCTTGAGTAATGATCGGAGCATTCGATCTCATTATAGGGATTGCGAAGCGTTGCGTCGTAACGGTCATGGATAGCCCGCGCAACCGCCAGCCCCTCTTTGAGCATCCCTTCATAAACCATGTGCGATGCAACCTGCCACTCAAAACCGCTCATGCACTCATTGAAATACATGTATTGCCAGTGTTTTTCAAAATTCGGATTCTGGCCGCCTTTGGGCCATGTGCACATCAGCAGGCCCCCATCCCCGGCCATCGCATACCAGCGGCCCTGTTTGAACCTATCGCGAAACGGCCCCACATCGGGCACAAAATTATACTTCCACAACGACCGCAGCGCGCTTAACTGCTTGTCTTTGTCAAAAATCCTGCCAAGCGCGACCTGGTGAGCCCAACTCTGGCCGAATACCTGGTCGATATAGCAGCCCGGACCAACACCGATTTCATTCTTGTGAGCTGGATCCTCGATCTGAATAAAGTACTCACCATTGTAAAGAGTTTCAATTGTCTTGGCGCCTCGGCGTGCAATCTGTTCACATTCGGCCGCAAATTCCGTATCACCCATTTCAACCGCCATCGCCTGTCCGGCCTTCAGAGCGGCGATATACAATGATTGCAAGAAGGAAACTTTTCCGTACCACGCCGCGTCAAGCGTATTGGGCTGCGCGCCTTCGATCAGGCCGTCGCCGTTGGCGTCACAGCCGATCAGATACTGAATCGCCTTTTTGACATTTGGCCATACACGACGCAAAAAATCGTCATCAGGTGACATCTGGTGGTCACGATAGGCGCCCAGGATGCGGCCGCATTGCCCATCATGGGCCGGTTCACTGGAGCCGTTCAACCCGGCTCTCATTCCAATACCGCCATCGGCATGCTGGCCGATTCCGAAGTTAACCCTCTCACGTTCGATCCGTTCAATCTCCGGAAATATCCTGCCCGGCGCCTGTGCGTAATGCCACACATGGGTGCAAGTTCCCTCGCAACAACCAATCCCCTCCCATGCCCAGAATCGTCCATCCTTAAATCGATAACATGTTGTGGTTGCAAGCGTTGAGGTGTTGGCCATAGTGCGGTCGAGCAGCCAGTAAGGCAACGTTGAATCGTACCAGGTATTCACCCATTTTTCGGTCTGGCGAGTCAATCGTGTGAAGTTTTCAGCGAGATAGCCTGCGACATCCAGAGCCGTATCAAATCGTGCCGCGTAAGAATGGCCGACCAGCGCGCCGCCAAGACCACGGGCATAAAAATTGGGGAAGTTCCAGGTAACCGCAAAGCTGACGGTCTGTGATTTTCCGGGTTTGAGCGTCAGGGTTGTCCCGATAACTCCGACCAGTTTGTCATCCAGTTTGCCGGTTGCGCGGCGGTCGTCCACCCCTTCGGCGGCGACCGCATAATCATCCGGGCGACTGCCGAACAGAGCCAGCGACATGCTGCCGAAGTCGCGCTGTTCGGTAATACCGCGTTGGAACTGTTGATCGGTAAGGCCCGTGTCGGAACGCGATTGCCCCTGCGGCTCCTGTGCCGACATGGGATTTGCAAAACAATGTACGGCGGAAAAACCGTTCCTGTTGACCACCGTGTTGACCAGACGCCCTGAAGTCTGACTGCGTGTTTCCATACAAACCGGGTTTTGAAGTTTTCCGTAAATCTCCACTTCGATGGTTTTGTCGGACGTATTGGAAATGGTATAATTCATCAGCGTTGCCGGCAGGGATGAATCATCGATATTGAGCGGAATAAAGGGGGAATAGGCCTTTAGCGTAACTTTCAGCGGAAGAGACGAACTTTCATAATCCACTTGCCCCAGCGGGTACTGACCATTGAAGGCAACTCTCTCAAAACCCCCCGCATTTAACGGAATATCCTTCTTTTCTCCCTGAACAGCGACACGCACACCGAATGTCTGCTCAAACGGAATTGTTACCGGCGCCGGCTCGACAAACCTGGAGCCGTCCCTTGGACCGACTTTTTGTCCTTTATAGGTTATGGTTTTCGGAACAATGCCTTCCTGGTCACGGTTAAAGATATCCCACAGCCAGAGCCGGCCGTCGCCGCTAAGATAGACCGTTCCGGCAAACAATCCGCCGACCGGCATTCCGATGTGACCCAGTGCTTGACCGTCGGTGTACACCTGCTTTTGACCGCGGCTGAAAAGGGAACTAATCCATTCCGGGGACAGCCTTTTGTCTTCGGAAATAATCTTGAGATAATCGTTTTCTTCAAAAGGCCCCGCCATGACGGGCAGTGTTTTCAATCCTGACACGAGAGCCGCACTCGAAACGGTCATCTTTAAAAAAACCCGGCGATTAAGGCTGTTTTTTGAGGTGTTGCTGCAGGCACAAGGTCCTTGGCAACTTTTTTCTTTCTTATCCATTCGTATCCTCTTGGTCCACCTGTAAAACCCTCCGAAACGCAACAGGGCACCCCCGTTGCTGACTTTTCAGAAAGTTCCTGTGTTGACAAGGCGCTAACATAGCAAAAAAAAACGTCCTCTGTCAATCCTAAAATTCGTTTTATTTTTTTGAAAAAAAACCATAAATTATTTATTTATAAGTTTTTATGTTTATTTCAAATATGTATCATACCTGTAATGATATAAATTTACCAACAGTGGGCAGACAAAGGGCGTAACCGCAATGAAAAATCTTGGCAGTCTGTGGAACATCATTCAAGCGTGGCTTTTTCCGATGCTGGAAGACGAACTGGGCGAACTTGATGAGAAACACAGCAAATTCATAGCCGTCTGTGGGCTTTGCTCACCGCAGGCATACGTTGACTCCTAATCGTCGGGCAGGCAACGGCTGCCTACAAAAAATTCCGTGGAGCAATTAAAGTTGCTCCAGTGTGATCGCGTTGATATCGCCGATGTTATGGAGGGCAGGGTCCCTCTTGATCTCGATAACCACCTGACCGCTTGGAGGGACATGCGTATCCAGTGTGTAAACCGCAACTGAGCCGGCTTTATCAACGCCCTTGCCGGCAAAGTATGCAGGCACGTCCAGGCCGTCGATTGCAAGAGAACCATTAATAAACACATCCATCCCCGTGGACTCGGTGGAATTCTTGAAAAAGAAAAGTTGTAGCTTATAGTGTGTGCCCGCAGCGACGTTCAAACGGTAGATCATATCCCGCTCGCCAGGATCGCCCAGATTCTGCGCCCCTGAAGTCGAAAGGACCTGTGCCATATTGGCCGCATCCGTTCCCTGCCCGGCAAACAGGCTGGACACATTGTATGTGTGATTGCCCTCATAGGGACCGTGATCCATGCCGTTGGTGTCCGCATCGGAACATTCGACCGTAACACCAGCTATGGGAGTCGGTGAAGCCGGTTTTCCCGGGCAGTTGGCATTATACCGGTTGTCCCACCAGCCCACAGAGCCGTCACCGTTAGTGTCTCCAGGCTGCCATTGATACACATCGCCTTTGAACTGTACCCCGCTAACGGTGTAGTTGGCGGTGCTGCCGCAGTTGATGGCATAAAGAATCGTGCCGGACAGGTCGATGTCGTTAAAATTCCCGCGCAGGTCGATATTGCCGATTGTCGATTGCCCAGTCGTGGCGCTGGCAGGGCTCGATGGGTTTCCGACATTGCCCTGCGCATCACGCATCTTAACCGTATAGGTGTATTGCGTGCCGGGATTCAAGCCCATATCGGTATAACTTGTTGAGGTCTGCCAGCCCGAATCGGTGCCGCCCGGATTGCCGGACGTCTCGTCAAAGTAGTACTCAACCGGACCCGTTTGATCGGAACCGGTAGTGGCAGTCATGGCAATCTCGCTGCCGCTGGTCGCAACAGGCGCCGCGGCAAATGTTGCCGGATTCGGCGTTGGCGGAACGGTATCGGTGAATGCAAAAATTTCTCCTTCCGTCAGCGCCATATCATAAATCCGCACATCGTCAATCAGCCCTGTGAATAGATTGCTGGTGCCGCCAAAACGGCTGCCAATATAAACATCAGATTCCGAAACCGTAT
>CAZICJ010000042.1:16040-23337 GCA_964537635.1 uncultured Pirellulales bacterium | reverse complement strand
GACGATTGATATTCCCATTCATTCTGGAATTAAACCAGTCTCTGACGTGTATAATCTCTTCTCTGGAAGCGTTTATTCTTCCTCTTTGTTTTTCTCTTTCAAGCCATTCATCAAATGAAGAGATATTTTCTGTTAATATGTAAAGATCGTTGAGAAGCATCTGTTAACCAGGAGTTTTGTATTCATCCACACTGAACCACTCTGCAAGATCAATTGTGCTTTGAGCAGGCGTCCATCTTTCTGATCTGAAGTTTATAGCCGGAATTACAATCTGATACCTTGCTTTCAACGGAGTTGCAAATTCCGTTTGAGGAAGCATGAAATCGAAATATCCGCTCTGATCTGAAAGAATTCTGGTTACATTAAATCCAAATGTTTGTCCTTCAATAACGATCGTGGATCTGCGCAAACTGATTTCCATAACGATTGGTTTTGCCAGAGTTCCAGGATATCCTGACAGGAACCCTTTGATTCTGATCATATTTGCAGGAATGAACTCGCTGTTTTTCTCATTTGCTGTTTTGACACTGAGTGAGTTTATAACCGGCGTGGCTGTTTCATCAGACAACAAAATAGCCACGGGAGAGATATTAAAGTTTTCACCAAAAGAAAATTTACTCAAATTTGTATTAACTGTAACGAGGTCGTTTGACGAAGAAACATTTCCAGAAGAAGCCACCCATGCAGACCCATTCCACCAGTAAAGATTCCCGTCAACATTAATTACATAACGAATACTGGTCGCCGGGAATGGCGTATTTGATGTAACCTCAATAGATGAAACCGAATCAGCCTGAACAGATGGAAATCTTACAGAAGCTTCTGCAGGATACGATCTTGTTCTTAATTGAAGATAATTTAATCTTATAAAAGCATCACTTGATCTCGTAAATCTGATTCTGAAGAATCTGTATGTATTTATTGAGTCCTCGTATTTGATAGACATTTCTCTTTGGGAATTGCCTGTATAAGAATCAATTGTCGCATAAGTGATGTTGTCATCAGATCCCTGAATAAGAAAATCAACAGGCAATCCAGCTCCGTCTGAGTTAACAAATGCGATGCTGTCCAGAGTTTTTGAATCTCCATTATCAATCAGAATATCAACCTGCCCGGTATAAGAAACCTGTCCTGACTGAAAATTCATTACACCAAGCGTTTGCCAGTTGCTTGAATCGTTTATAAGAAGATTGCTTACAACCGCAGATCCTGACTCTGAAGTAGCCTGCAAACTGATGGCTTCTTCAAGAGCATTTACTGTTGTTTTTAAAAGAGATATTTCATTGATATCAATCTGTGGAAATTGAATTCTTTTTATATCAACTTCTCTGATTCTTACTTTGGTAGTGAAACCAGCATTAATCTTCCAGCGTAAGTATGATGTTGTAATTGGAGGAGATATTTCTACAACCAGACTTCCGCTTGTAACCGGGTTTGTCGGTCCGCGAGAGTGTATAGTTGTAAATGTTTCTCCGTCATTTGAAACCTGTAATTCAAATTGCGTTGGATATGTAGAACTGTCTTCACTGACATAAGAAAACTCAGATATGTTTTGTGGAATCTTGAACATCCACTGAACTTCTTGAGGATACGAATTATTTGATTGCCAGAAAGTAAGAGAGTTATTGTCAAATAAATATTCTACCGGCTCGACTACGGAAGTTGCAGACAATTCCTGGACGTCAATATTTTCTATGCTGGTTTCTGTATAAAGTTGTTCTGCCTCTCCAGAAACTTCAAGAAGGTGGTATGATGTTAGATTTTCGTTGATTGCGTTTATTTCAAAATGTATGGCTGATGTTTCTACAGGTTTGACAAAACGATGAGAAATAGTCCCTGAATTTGTTGAACCTGCTACAGCTATAATTACTCCTGAATTTGCATCAAGAATTTTGTAATCAACTGCATAGTTGTCAGAATTTTGATATGCATCAAATTTTTTAATAATGCGCGGGGTGTCAAAAGAGAATGTATATACATCTCCAGATCCTGGCGAAGCTCTGTATGGCTCTCCAGAAGCTACGAAATTATAAACTCCGCCGCTTCCGACAACGCCTGATGTAAGATCGCCGTTAACAAGATGATAGTATGACGTTGTTCCGGAAACAAATGGATTTATACAGGTTATATCGTCAATTGTTGTTCTGACCTGTACTAAAGAAGAATCGTAAATTAATTCGTCTTCATTATCAAAGATGTATGTGTGTAGTATGCTCATTATTGCACCTGCTGGGTTTGTTGTTGCGGCTTTCTTCCAATAGATCCGGCTTGTTGATTCAGCCTGTCCTGTGTTTTTTGTACATCTGTGTAAGAGCCCTGCTTTAACAGAGTCATTAGTCTGTTTACGTAAATTTTCTTTTCGTCCACGGACGCCAGATACTCAATCATCTGAGATATGATGCCAAAAACAAATCTGGCAGCAACGGGTGCGCTGTAAGTTGCAAGACCCGCAATAATTCTTTGTGTCAGCGCTGGAATCGCAGCTGCAGACTCTTCTAAAATTTGCGAATTTTCTTTTATTTTTTTTCTTGCCGAGGGGCTTATGTCCTGAATGTGTCCCAGGATCGCTCTTTGCACACGGTCAATGTTGTTTTCCATTGTATTTTATCTTTGAGCGGCGGTTTTTTGTTCATATCTTTCGTTTTTTTTGTTTGACAGAAAAAACCGTCTGAAGATACTGGGACCATGAAAAATGCATTTATCTGATTTCCTGCGCATCGGGATTGTGCAGGAAATCTACACAGGATTCCCGAAATTACCGCTGCGTAGCTAATGTGGATAAGCGCATGTCTGAAGAGCATGAGGAATTGGTTCGACTCCAATCGCAGCGACATTCTTCTTTATTAAAATCCAGAATAAAAATTAAGTGACAGTAATGATAACATTACAGTCTATGACAACCGTAGCGACGAAGTGAAATAGTTGATAAAACTACTGTGGCAGGTAAAAATATAATGAAACACATCGAAAAACATTATGAAGAAGAAGATGCTGAATGTGATGTTGAGGAGGAGGATGATGACGGAATAACTACCAAACCACCGGCTTTAAAAACTGTTTTAAAAAACATTATGCCATTCACAGATCAAAGAATCCATCGCTACAGCGGAGATAAAATTCTCATACCGGATAACTTAAGCAACGAACAACTTGCTAATATAGTTGAAACAGCTATCAAAGCAAAAGAAAATTACGTAAAAATAAATCATACGTTTAAATATCCTGTTCTTGAAGGCGCATATGCGCTGACGCAGACCATTGAAAGGCGCTATGGAATCGTGGCCACAAAGACTCTTAAAGGTTTTATGGACATGGATATTTATAGCGAAGTTTACAACCTGAGAATTGATAATTCTAAAAGCGTCATGATTGTGTTTGGAGCTGTTTCTTTACCAAACTTTGACAACAAGTCATATCTTAAATCTTCTGCAACCATTACGGAAGAAGGAGAGTTTGTTTTTCACCTTGGCGGATTGATAAAAGAATCATTTCGAAATGATGTTGATGAAATTATAAAAGATATGCATCTGTATCTTGAAGAAAATTCAATCTACCGTAACCGCGCTATCAAAATATCGTTTCCGCCATCTGATTATGATTTAGATCTATGGACGCCAAATCAATTTGCTCCAGAATTTTTTGATCTGGCTGACATTAAGGAAAGCGACCTCATTGTAAATGAAAATATTTTGAATGCAATGAAGGCTTGCATATGGAAGCCGATCGAAAATTTGAATGAATTAAAAAAGATGAAGATCTCCGCAAAACGCGGGGTTCTTCTTGAAGGCAAATACGGAACCGGTAAAACTCTTTGTGCTTTGATTACTGCAAAGAAGGCGATTGAAAACGGCTGGACGTTTATCTATCTTAAAAATCCCGAAAACTTTGTAAATGCAATCTACTTTGCAAAGCTTTATCAGCCAGCAATCATCTTTATCGAAGACATCGATCACCTCGTCGGCGGCGGGCGCAATGATAAGATTAATGATATTCTGAATACTGTAGATGGAATAGAGTTGAAGGATTCAAACATCATGTATGTTTTTACAACAAACAACATGCATTCAATTACAAAGGCGATGGTAAGACCCGGACGTATTGACGCCATTATCAATATGGAAGCGCCAGACAAATCAAGCGCTTCAAGGCTTATAGAGAAATATGCCGGCAATTTACTTTCACAAGAAGTAAACATCAACAAAGTTGCTGAGGTATATGCAGGTGTAATGCCGGCAATGATCAGAGAGTCAGTAGATCGTGCTAAATTAATCGCTCTTGATAGAGAAGATAAAACGATTAATGAAAACGATCTTATCACAAGCATACAAGGATTAAGGCGTCACATAGATTTGCTTGAAGAAAATCAAGTCGAAACGGATCAATTCAGAAAGAATGCGGAATATTTTCTGGAGAAAGTTGCAGGTTTGATTGCATCAAAAATAATATGAACTGGGAATACCGTATTGTAAAAACATTCGACGAAGAAGAGAAGTCATTCGTCTATCAGTTGCGAGAGGTTTATTTTGAAGATTCAAAGATATGCTTCTCGACTGCCGGCGCAATAACAAAGCCGCATTATGACGACGATATAGTAGGCTTTGCGTGGCGATATGATCGCCATGCTCAGGGCTTTTACAAAACCAATTTTATTTGAAAAGGATATCACCGGAGCTGATGATTTCTTTAATGAAAGCGATCTTACAGTTGACTGCATTCCGGACGAGCCATTTGCCAGCGAAGATTTTGATAGAGAGGCGTTCTTGAAAGAAGAATCCAGACAGCGCACCGATGCAGAAAATTTTTACAACAATGAAATTATTGGATTGACAACAGGAGAAATGATTGATAAGATAGTCGAGTATTCTAAAAATAGATACTAAAAAACACAGCGGGCGAGTGAAACGGATTAATCATATCGGTTTCATAAGCCGAGATAGCGGGTTCGACTCCCGCGCCCGCTTCATCTTCCTCGGTGGTGTAACGGTTAGCATACTACTCTTATAAGGTGGGAGGCGCGGGTTCGAATCCCGCCCGAGGGACCAGATATTTTATGAAATTATGCATTAATAGAGAAAGAGCAAATGAATTTGACAGTACGACTGGAGGAGAAAAAATGAGAAAAATGAAGGTTGCTGAGGCTTTGGCATCCTGAGTTCTTTTCTGGACTATAATGCGCGCGGATAGTATGACAAGTGGAACGCAGGATTTTATCAGCCAAAATGGATGTCGGCGCCGCCGCAGAGATCAAAGAAAAAGTGAAAAATATAAGGTATATAAGATACTACGGAGGAGAAGTAGAGGCTTTTTGTGTGCCAAAGTAGAAATTATGCCGAAATTAGAAAATGCTATGGCGGGATATTATTCATGAATTCAATTATCAACGCAATAAACATATCATTCTGGTATGTAAGTGGATTTCTCACATGTTTTTCGCTTTTTTATTTGAATGCTGGGCTTATCGCGCCAGTTATCTATTTTATGTTTTTCATCTTTGTATATCACATCATTGTTGTGATGCTGACAAAAATGAATGGCGGCAACAAGAGGTTTTTTATTCCGTGCATCGAAAAATGGATTTCAAAAAACCTTGCGCGTGATCAGTAAGAAAGCTCTGTCACTTCAGTTGGCGTATTAGACGCTGGCGGATTGTTTGCAACTCCGCCAGCAGCGCCTCCGTTCCCATTTGAAAACTCAGAAGCCTTACGCTCGTTGTATTTGCGAGCCATAATTCCAAGCCCCACAAGTGTCGGGAATGCGCCAACAAGTATTCCGATCGGAATACTGACAGATTGAATTGCATCTTTATATACAGTGCGTTTTAATTCCATTTGCTCTGGAGTGCATGTAGATCCGCAATCAGGAGTTTGACTGATTTGTCCAAAAAAAGACCATATGCAGATCGTCAGAGTAAATACAACGATAATGATCGAAAGCAACTTTCCGGAGTTTGGACCAAACGCAGCTGCCATGAATTTTATGACAGAGTTAAACGCACCGCCAATGGCGACTGCGAATCTTCCCATTTTATCAGATGCTGTTTCGATGTTTTCAATTAATGCCATTGTGGCATTATCTTATTTCAACCTGGAGATGATTTCCAGTAAGACCGCGCAAATTTTTTCACGAAATTCTTTTTCCGACAATTCTTCTTTGTTTAAGTCTTTAATCTGTTTTGCAACTTCAAGAAGTTGCATTGAGCGTTTTTGTTTTTCGGCGGATCTGTTTATATTTACAGATCTCGCCGCGTCTTTGCGTGTTTGAAGCGCTTTTGGCATCAGATGTTTTCTTCAGCTTTTATTTCAATATACACAGCTTCGTTCTGAACATATATATCATTATAACGATCATATTTTCCGTCATATGTTTGAGGTTGTGTGATTTCGATTTTTCTTTGCAAAGCAAAAGAAAGCACATCATATGTTATTCTTATAGCTGCGTTTTCTTTTGGAATTTCTTCAAGAATAACCTGAGATTCAAATGTATCTGGATTAATAATGTCAAGAACCCAATCAATATTTCTGTCAAGTTCAAAGAACCCTCTGCCATTATCAACTTCTACCTTTCTAACACTGCGCGTTGCAGATTTAATTTTGAAGGTGTCGGTGATTCCATCAGCAATGTCGGTTTGCACATTAAAAAATTCGACAAAGTTTACTCTTCCTGTAATACTGTTTCTTGATCCGTCATCTGTAAATGAATCGTTAATAAACGCATTGTTTGAAATGAATTCGACTATAGATCTATCGGTCACAGCCTGTCTGTGAATCTGAACATCGCCAACATATATTGGATGGTCTTCAAGAATGTCAAATATGGCTGGATTTGCATTACCCGTATGTTTTATTTCAAGTAAATAGTTGAGAGAGTCATCGAGTCCAGAAGCAAGCTCAACGCCCTTAACTGCAACCACATCGATATCTGAAGTAGAGTGCAAATCAACCTCTCCGCTTGCAATTACTTCAGATGTGTCTTTGTTTGTAATTACGTATTGCGCAAGACCGGCTTTTTCAAAAAATCCAAAATACACGGTTACACCATCTGCATTTGGCAAATCAAGAAACATTCTTGATGTGGTGTCGGATTTGTTTACAAACTTTATGTTTGGCGGTTGAATTGTGGTAGATCCCGCAATACTTACTGCAGGATTACCAATTGTATTCAGATAATTATCTGCATAAAAAATATCAGCGCGTATTGGAACCTGGCTGCTTACAGCATTGGCTGTAGTCGGCTTGTCCTGTTTCGCAAAAAACAAATAGCTTTTTGTAGACCCGTCATTAAATTCCTGATCAACAAT
>CAZICJ010000042.1:0-15940 GCA_964537635.1 uncultured Pirellulales bacterium | reverse complement strand
GCCCATATTATAACCTCTCTGTAATTTTGAAATCGAAAGTTTTCAAAGTTACCTTTACTGTTGTTTTTCCTTCATTACGAGCTTTTCTTCCAGTAAGAACAACTGAACTTACGGGATTTCCATCCGGGTCGGTCACAAGCTTTTGTGTCGAAGCAACATCGCTTTTTACCAGATCTGATTCATCAGCATCGCCAATTTCACCGGTTGCAGAAGCTTCCTGTACTGTTGCAATTGGTCTTCCATCAAGAGTGTAAATTGCAATCGCTGGATTCTGACTTATATTAAACTCTACGCTTGTTGTCTGGAATGCATCAGATGTGTCATTTGTAAGAGATGCAATTCTGTTGATAAAGAATGAAACTGCCGTATCCTGTTCGTTTAACGAAATTGTCGCCAGTTGTTTTCCAGCGTCATAGATCGGTTTGTATTTAATATCGCCAGGGGCTACATCAATAAAGTCATATGATTGAATATTATCGTCGCGTTGAATCATCAGGATATTGTCAGCAAAGTCATATCCAAAGTTCGTTACGCCAGATCCGTTGAAGAACAGATCGATTCCGTTTTCTGGAGCCACGGCAAACGGCTGGAAGTTCACATAGTCAGAGGTTTTGAACGGGAACCCGCCAGCATCAACAAGCTTACCGCGCATTTTCTTTTTACCGTCAGATTTGTTAAAAAGATCTGATGTAAACGGAAGCGTTACTGCGGCGTTTTGATCCTGCCATGAACCTTCGAATGTAATTCTTTCGTCTGTTCTGTCAATAAATTCGCTTACAAAGCTGTCTGCAATTACGACGTCTCTCGAAAGAGCGACTGCGTTTATGTCTTGAGCGATTGTCTTTATTGTTGAGAACCATCTGCTTGAAGCGGTGAATGGAAACTTAAATATAACGCTTCCATTTTTTGTGTTTGCAAGAAGAAGGCTGATATCCTGGAACGCTTGAATTGATTTTATCTCTGATTTTATCCCATTGTAATTCAGGTCATTGTAATCAATATATTGATCGATTACGCCATTTGTTCCAAGTATTGGAGTCCAGTTGTTGCTGTATTCATCATCTTCAACCTGAAAGTCCTGCTTGCGCAATACGGCCATTCTGAATCCGTTTGTTGGGTCTCTGAACGACAGGAATATTCTGTTGTCCATATAATCAATACCGGTTACACCGTATTGAGATGTTGGCGTGTAGTAAATTACTTCTGCGTTGTTTAAAAATTCGCTTGCGTTGCTCACCCCACCACCGGCGTCCGCAACAATTTCATATTCGAATTTAACAGCCATTGTCGGGTTTCCAGAACCTTCGTTAAAAGCTGCATATATAATATTTCTTGATCTTCCAAGAGTGTCGATAAAATTCTGAACTTTAAAGTCACTCAGTGAATCTGCAGACGAACTGTCTGGATACCATGCATCAACTCTTTGTGCAAGAAAGTCGGTTACGTAATCAGCCTGATCGCTTTGAACAAGTCTTACATCTTCAATTTTATAAAAGATTCCAGAGTCAAGAGCTGCAAAAGCTGAGCCGTCTGAATTTATATGAACTTTTTTAACAGTTCCTCTTCCAGGACCAACGCCAATTACAGATTCGAATGTGTTTCCATTTATTACTGTAAGAGCGCCAGAAGCGCCAGCGCCGGTAGGTTGAGTATGACCAACTACAACATACGGCGTCAAAACATTTTGATCTGTTTTGTTTGTAACCATCGCTGCGTGCATCGATGTAATGCGCCCCGGTCCTACTTTTATTTTCGGGTTTACAAATCCAGAATAGTGATAATCTGGATTGTTTCTTTCGTTCAATCCGCCTGTTTTATCCGTTTCAGCTTCTTTGAAGCCAAACTGCATGCCGGAATAAATGTTGCCCTGCCCCGATACTGGATCTACAATTATTGTAGCGATATCGTTGGCAAAGTCAATTACATTTACAGAAACCCCAAACCCACTCGTATTTCTTGCTACGAAAATTTTGTCATCTACAGATGTAATTGCGTCAATCTGCCCGCTGCCAACAAGCAACGATCCGGAAGAACCGATGTTCACAGGATTGAATGTGCCTTTGGCGATATTAAACTCGCTCCACAGAACAGGATTATCAACATCTGCATAGTCTATAATTTGTAGTTTGCCGGCATACAGAGTGTTTGAAAAATCAGTATGAATTCCGGCGATAATAGATCTGCGTGGTATAATCCATTCGCGTTTCTGGAAGCTATCAGAGCTTTTGTTTTTACGCATAAGCGCAACTGCATCAACGTCAAATCCAAGTTGACCGGCTGATCCAGTTGTGACAACCGGGTTTTTGAAAAAGTTAAACTCATCAAGAACTTCTGTAGATTCAAAGATGTTGTTATCTGTTTGCGAAGTATATACTTTTTCTATTGTTGAAAGACCGCGTGCAACAAACATTCCGTTGTCAGAAACACTGATGTCTTCAACTTTTCCTTTTACTACAAATATTGATGTTGAAAGCGGTTGAGTTGATGTAGATCGATCAATGTCAAATACTCTTACAATTGTATTTGGAGAAGCATTAAGATTGTTGTCGGGAACGGAAGCCGCAACATATGCTGTGTTGTTAAATACAGACAGCCCCACGATTGTAGATCCGTCAGTGATGTTTCCGGATGTGCTTGTGGTTCCATATACTTTCAATACGCTAAATGAATCGCCCTGTGAAAAATCAAGCGTGTTTCCGCCGTCTGTGATGTTGTGAATAAATCCAAGACTTGTTGAAACCCAAAGTTTTTCGGTAATCGGGTCGTAAGCCACAGATCCGTTGAATGATCCAAGGTTTCCTGCTGTAGGAGTGACAATAGAACCAGTCAGTATTTCATATTGTGAAAAACCATCAGCGCCAAGTTGAGGATTTGTAGTAATGATGTCATTGCCATCAACTTCCATCAATGCGTTTTGTTGTGTTGAATTCAAATACGCCACATACAAAGCTTCGCCGGATGTTTGTGTGCCTTTCCACGCAATTGATGCGATACCTGAAACAGGGCTTGTCACACCGTCTGTAACGGCAAATGTAAATGATGGACGCGCCCAGAACGGAGAACCGCTCAGATATGTATGGTAATGGAGAATGTTTCCTGTTGCAAATTGCGGAGGAGACGTCAGTGTGTTTCTGGTTCTGTTTCCAGCGCCTGTTGTAAAGAAGAATGAATTATCCGGTCCTGCAGTGACTGCGGCTTGATTATTTACGGTTATGCCGTTTACTATTACGCCAAGTTGACCATGAAATTGTTCTGTTGGAAAATAACGTTTTACTTTTGCTGTATAATCAATATTACCCTGAAACAGATCATAGCCATTCAGATCATGAATTGCGATGAGGTTTTGAGAACCGTTAGTTGTTTGGTTTACCTCAAGCAATGTGCGATCAAGCAGCGTTGTAATAAATGGCTGGGTTTCTTCATCAATATTGAAGCCCATGAATTCAGAAACAAGAGTGTTTATTCTTGCAAACCCTATGTTAAAGTTAGGATCTGCAATAGAAACTTCTGAATCTTTAAGATTTATTAAAGCAATGCGCTTTGCATTTGTTGTTTTGTGTTGAAGTGACAGATAGAAATACTTTGTATTATCATCGTTGTTAAAAGCGTTTGTAATATTTGCAGAATCAACATTTGAAAAAGCTTGAAGGGGCGTTGTCAGTCTGTATGCTGCAATTCCGAATACATTGTTTGATGTAGTTGTATTTGCGCCGTTTGTGCTTTCTTCTGTTATGTCATCAAGCTTATATTTTACACTGTTAATAGAAGAAGCAAGAACACCAGCGTCGGTAATCAAAACACGTCTGATAAATGAATATCCAATGTTATCAATTTCTTCTTCTGAATCGTTTGTGTCGTTCTGTATAACCATATACAGATATTGATTAACCGCTTCAAGACCCCTCATGACTCCGGGTTCTGAAATATCGACTCTTTCAACGCCAAGATCGGCTATAGAAGAAGAAACGTCAGAATCAAGAATCTCGCCTTTGCCTTTGTAAATTGGCACCAGCGGAGAAGATTCCTTCCCGTCTGCGATGGTTACAATGTTTTCAGATTCATTGTATCGCAGTCTGTATCTGCAGATAAAGTGACCAGAGCCTGTTTCATCAGAAACGCCAATGAACAGCGTTGTAATTCCATTAAATGTATTTTCACAGATTCCATAATGTTGCAAATCGCCGCCTAGGGCGTCAAGAATCCAGAAAGAAAGAACGTTTAATTGTCCGTCAATAAAATTTGGCGAACAGCGGAACAAATAACCGCGTTCACCCGGACCGTCAGATGTGAGAATCCAAAGAGAGTTTGTAGTCTCCCCGTAAGAGATATCGTGTTTTTCTGCACCAAAGAGACTTGCTATGTTTACAACTCTTTCAACACCGCCAAGCATTTTTGATCTTGGATTTTTAAGAAGACCGATTTCAAAATTTCCATCACTGCGAGCTGCATATGTGTCTGTTAGTATTTCCGCTTCTGGGACGCCGTCAGGGGCCACAGTTCTTAAAGTTCCAAATCTGTTGAAAAAGTGTTCTGTGTCAGCGAGGTCAAAATTTGTTGGAGTTGACTTAATAAAGTCTATTTCAGTTTGTTGTTTAATTGTAAGTTTTTCAAGCTCGCTGATTTTTGCGATGTTGTCATTTACTCTTCTACCGAGTTGATCAAGTTTAATTCTTGCAATTTCGTTGTCACGATTATGATCTGACTGCAGCTTACCGGAAATATCAGCAATAGTTTCTGGAGAAATGTCACGAATATTTTCGTGCTTAAGGTTGTAATCTACACGGACTTGTGAAATTGCCATTGAGTTTAACTTTCTAACATCCGCTGATAATACTTAAATTTCTTCACCGGGTGCAAATAGATATGTGCCATTCAAAACATCTATGCCAACATATCCCGGTTTTATTGTAACCAGAGTTGTGTCTGTAAGATCTTCTGCAATTGGTTCGATATTTACGCCATTAACTCTACTATATACAATTGCGTTGCCACTTACTGAAACGCCAAAATTGTGCGTAATTTTGTTAAAAGAAACAGGATATGAAGAGTTTATCAGGTTTCCAAGTGTTAAATCGAAGTTTATATTAAACGATCTTGTATCATGTGCTGTCAATGAGGCAAAATCAAATCTTCGAACCCACGCATTGCTTCCGTTAGAAATGCCAACAGATAGAGTTTTTTCTGATGCGTTAATATTAAGATCTGTAATTCCGCTGATTGCACTATCAAGTTCTATTTCATCATCCTGATCAAAAATCAACTCTTTGGAATCATAAATCTTGCAAAATGGCTGATATTGAGAAGTTGCATTTCTGTTGTCAAGCCATGCTATTGCAAACTTATTTCTGTAGTTTGAAATCCTCGGGCTTTTTGCATCAAGTTGTGTTGTTGTAGAAACAACCGGCGCTTTATCAACACGTATGTCACTTCTGACAAGTCCTGATGTATTATAGTCATATACAGCAAGGAATATGTCTTTTGACAGACCTTCGTTGTTGATGTCGCTCTGATAAACGTAAACAGCTCTGTTCTCGTAAATGCTTACTTTAGGTCTTTGATATACAACATTATCTTCGTTAGCGGTTGTGTTTATTTTTACAGCCGTATTACCAATTTTGTTTGTGTTTGGCACAAATTGCGTTGCAGATGTTGCGTTATTAAAACTCCATGAGAATATGTTTGTTGCATTTTTCTCAGGATTAATCACGCCGGAAGATGTGTCTCTGGTGTCTTCCCACGCATATACAACTCTGTCGCTTCCGGCTCCAACTGAAGGATAAGCGACACCTGATGCGTCATCGCTTACTTTGTATGCGATTGTGTCTACAGATAGAGGATTTGAATTATTCAAGAACAAGCGGCGTGAATAAATCTGTCCTGATTGAACCCACGTTACATATGCAATATTGTCGGCTACTGCAACGTCAGGTTGAATTGCCGGATCTCCAGAAGATCCAGCAACTTCTATTTTCGAAGCGTCAATCAAATCGCCAGTTTCAATGTTGAAGCGCTGCGCCCTGATTGTTTCACTTTCCTGCCAAACCGCAATTCCTCTTGATGAACTGTTTGCAATTTTCAAGTGTGCAAGACCAGAATTGGTGTTGATCAAAATTTGCGGAGTGCTTTTTGTGTCCCTGTTGATATTGAATCTGAAAATATCGCCATGGGTGTCAAGCAACTTTATTCCATCGCCTGTTCCATACAATCCGCCAAGAACAGGCTTTGTATATATCGTGTGGGTTAAAACATCATTTGTGTTTTTTGCAATTTGCGGAGCCGTTCCGGGACCGCTTACGTCTGCAACATAGCGAATTACATACTGAGTGTTGGGTTGTACTACAAGATTGAGGGGGTTGCCGCTGACATCTTCAAGCGGTATTCTGTTCTCGCCAGGAATAAGATCCCTCGCTCTGATGTATGCGGTTTTCAGCGGAGTTGTTCCACCGGCTTCATAAAATCTTGCGATTGTATTGAAATAATCCTTTCCAATAGCGGTGTAATTGATCGCTATAGATGAAATTATAGACTCTTCAAAATTTCCAACGAAGAATGAATACTGGTTGTCTGTTTCTGTGGTTGTAAGTGTGCTTGGAGATCCGCTGACATCATTGTCTTCAATTGCTATTCTCTCATATGGATTTGTAAGTTCGCCGTCTTTTCTATCAAGCACTCTTCCAAGTTGGTCTACGATTTTAACATTGCGTGCGTTAAATTGGTAATAACCAATTCCATTTCTTGTAGGTCTTGCACCTCTCACAATTACCGTATTCAGGAACGAATCTTCAATTGTATTTCCGCCGACTCTTACAATCGTATCAGCCTGCAGATTTGCAGTATTGGTAAACAGATTAAAATTAGCAAAGTAATTGTTGCCCTCAACAATGTCTTCAGGGTGGAATTTGATTCTACCACATGTAACGTCAACGGCTACAAGTTTTCTTGAAACAATTTCAAAATCATCAAAGTTGCTGTCAGGATCGCAAAGATTAGCGGCGAAAGGAATGAATCTTTCACCGGCTATAAATCTGAAAGCTTTTGCGTCAGTAACCGGGTGAGTTCCAACATACGCCTGAATATCAAAGCCATTGGTCCATAAATGCATATGATATGATTCGCCAAACTCAAGCGAAGCAAGAAATGGAATCTCATACCATCCAGTAGTTTTTGGAACACGAACTTCAAGAAAATCATTTCCCGGAAGGGCGTTTGAAGGTGTTATCGCTTCGTTATTTGAGTTGTGCAGAAGCAGTCTGAAAACGCCATTAAATCCATCCTCGCCCTCAAGCGGAACCTGACGAAAATATATATCAAAACGCACCATACCTGTTCTATCAGGTCTTGTTGGCGTGAAGATCGGGAATGTTGTGTTAGCCTGCGTTGGGTCTTGATCATTATCGTCAAAGAAATTCTGCAGTTGCCAGCCGTCTGCATCCAGGAAATTTTCTTGAGACTGGTCTACTGTTGCGCCGCGTGCCGCAGATCCGATATTCAGATCTCCAAAATCATCAAACAGGGCATATCCATCAGGAGAGCCGTATTTTCCAGCCACTGGCAGGAAGAATTGTTGATATTCGATGTCTCCATTTTCAACGTCAACTTTAAGACGTGGGCGAATTGCAAGACCGCCAAGAAAGTTTAAAACACGAATAAGAACATGATATGTTTCGCCAATAGTATAATTGTATTCAAGATTAAAGAAATTTAATCCTGCAGAAATTCCGCTTTTTGCTTTTGTCGCAAATGCTGCTGGCGGCTGCCCGATTGAAGATCCGTCAAATTCGCCTTCATGCAATTGAATTTCTATTGCATCGTAGTCAGTTCCAACGGTGTCAATATTCAAAGCAAAAATTATTTGCGTTTCAAAGCGAGGAACAAACTCAATTACATCTGTTGCATTATATGCATCTTGAATTGCACGAGAGCTTTCGCGTCCTGCTGAAACCAGATATTGACGGTCAATTACAGGAATCGGAACCGCCATGTTTCCATCTGTCAGTTCAAGTGCAGTTCCGGCAAGGTTTGTGAGTTGACGATCTTCAGAGCTGAATCTGAATTTAATTCCAGAACCATTTGGCGATTTGCCAAGATGGTAAAGTCTTTCAAGCATATTTCTTACATTAGCTCTTACAGAACCAAGTTCTGTTTCAAGAACACGAAGACTGTGTTCGATTGTAAGCCCTGATGGTCTGTGAATTCTTTCAGAAGAAAGATCTGCAAGACCTGTAATTATATTGTGATCTGTTGTGATTCTTGCAGAAATTGGATCAAAACCATTTGCAAATTTAAAAAGACCTCTTACAACGTCAACAGCCACATATTGTCCCGCTGTTCCGGTCGGTGTTGTGTCTTGAAATACAGTAAAAGTTGTAAGGTCTGCGATGTTTGCTGCGTATGGAATATAAAAAGATGGACGTGACTGTTGCGCTCTTTCATTAGTTGCAACTGTAATATCGCCAAAGTCATCGAATATTCTGTATCCTTGAATTTGACCGCCAATCTGCCCGTACTTGCCAGACGGCGCTTTGTAAAGTATTCTGTAAGACACCTCCGTGTTTCTACTCGGTCCCTCAATTGCGGTATGTAAAAACAAAGTGTCTGTAGGAATTGTTTTTGAAACTCTGATTCTGTATGTTGCGCCGAGAGAAAGAGTCACTGGAGACGCAAAATTTAAAGCATAGAATGCATCCGCAGCAGTTTCCACTGCGGCTTTGACTGTAGACAGCGGAACTTGAACGTCTGCAACAACGCTGTTTGTTGTAATGTTGTATATTTGAAGAAGTACATTTCCTACCTGTGAGAATCCGAAATCTTGAAATGAAAGCTCAACGCCGCTGATTTCAAAATTTTCACCGTTTGCTTTGATGTTTGCAATATCTGCATCTGTAACGACAAAATTTGATGTTGCGTTTTCGGGATTGGTTGTAATTTCTGTTGAAATAAATTCTTTAAAAATTGGCTTGATTACAACTCTTCTTCCGGTAGTTGTTTGTAATTCAGCGTCTGTATAAATGAGATTGTTTCCATTTATATCGGTAAGATTCTTTGTAAGAGATGTTCCAATTGCATTTGTATTGTCTGCAAAACTCCAGTTTACATCGCTATTCTGAACTTTGAAAGCAAGTGAATTTCGTGCATATACGCGAGATGAAGAAAGAGAGTTGAGTAAACCAGCGCTCAAGTGCCTTTCAATAATTACTTCATCGCCAATAAGATCAGAGTTGTCTATTGCGCCGCTTGCAAGCTTATCTCCCGTGACCGCGCCGTCTTGAATTGCCGCGTTTGGAACCTGACCATTTATAAGTTGAAAATTTTGATAAACTCTGAAATCTGCGCCAAGACTTCCGCCCTGCAGAGTTTGATCGACTGCAGAATAAAGAATTGATTTTAATCCGATTGTGTCTGCAGGCAATTGGCTTGCAACAAACTCAGGAGGATTTGCTGGATAGGTGTCTGCGCTTTGTAAAGCCGCAATGACTCCAAATTTATTAATATAAGGAAGATATCTTCTGTTTCTGTAAAATGAATATTTGATAAACACCCTCAGTGGCGCTGAAGCTTTATCTCTGATAATTGTACCGTTTGTCAGGTCAATTGAATATTCTTCAGCCCCCGGAGCGGCAATAATGTTTGTGTCGAATGGTCTGAGCGTACCATATCCGCCTTCGCCAACAGGGGCTGCGGTGACAATGCGAATTGAAGCTGGATCAATTAATCCTGTTCCGCCTGTATTATCAAATAAAAGAAACTGTGTGTTTCCATTTCCAACGCCTGCGGCTCCTTGAGTGTTTGTTGTAAAATCAACAAGTTCCCATGCGTTTGGATTTTGTCCCTGAGTCGGTCCCGGTTCGTCGCCAGTTCCAATATTATAAGTAGCTCTGTTTAAAATTATCGAATTGCCGCCGGCTCCATATTTTACAAGAGCGCCGTCAATCAGCGCCGTTCCTGCGCTTACACCATATTCATTTCCGCCAATTACAGATGGCGTAAATTCTTTTTTAAGAGGATCTGTTTCTGTTTCAGGCTCGCCAATGAAAATTCCATTTCCAAAAAGTTCGGCAAAATTTTCAATTAAATCTACGCCTTCAATTTCTACAGTATCATAAACTGCATTGATGACCGGAGTCTGTGCAATTCCAGAAACTTTTCTGAATAAAATCGAGTAAAGCGCAATGCTTCCTGCCGGCGCGTCAATTTGAGAATATTCAGCAGGCTGAAATGAAGATGGCGTACCTGTAATAATTACAATTTCGCCTGTGTCATCGAGCGTCACCAGATCTCTTCTGAACTGGTTTGTTGTAAGAGATGCAATGCTTATTGTAAATGTTGTAACGTCTGGCGGAATCGTAACCGGAAATGTATTTTGCTCTTCATCAACATCGTAATCGATTGTTGAATTTGGCTGATAAATAATTTCAAATGCCTGTTCGCCAATTTTGCCAAGACCGCTTCTGACTTCAAAAGTCATTGTGTTGTTGTCAACCGGACTTGTCAGAATTACTTTAAACGCTTCGCCAAAATCAGGAAATACGCCATCATTAAGAAGTCGCGTGACCTCTTTGATGTGGTTGTTTATCGAAACATCATTTGCGTGCAAATTTTTCAGAGGGCGATTTGTTCTTTCTGGTCCGACAATATCCGCATGATCTACAAGTCTTAAGCCTGGAGTTGCAAGCGGTACGCCGGAAAAAAGATCGCTGTAATTCTCAGCGCCATATGAAATAGGAAAAATTTGTGCCATGATTTATTTTATCTTTATGCAGCCGTAAAAACTGAAACTTTTAAAGAACGCCCTCTTCCTGCAGAGTTTCTTTTATTTCTTCAAGTTCTTCTAAAGACATTGATTTAAGAGTTGATTCAATTTCATCAATAACGCCTTCTTCATCGCTGTCTATTCTATCAGGGTTTGCGTCAATGCCAAGCATTCTGACAATTGTCATAAGTTCATTCGAATCTCCCTCAGTAACGATGTCCATTATCTCGCCAATAATTTCTTCTGTTTCTGGATTGACTTCGTCAATTTCTTCTTCATCATCGTCGTCGTCTTCGTCGTCTTCGTCGTCTTCGTCAGGAATTTCATCAAGATATTCTTTACCAGAATCAATTTCATCGAGAGGATCGTTTTCGATTTCATCTATAATGTCTTTAAACTGACCGGTAGCTTCATGAATTGACATTCCAGAATCTACTATTTTGCGAATTTTACGTTTGTCTATATCGCCTATGTTTTCGGTCAAAGACTGATGAATGAATTCCGTTACCAGCGCTCTGGAAACGCCATTTTCAAGCATTTGATATTGCGATCTTACTTTGTGTAAAACTTGTTCTCTTTCCATTAAAAATTGTTCCTTGTTTTTTGTCTGTTGCTTCTATTAATAAGCACATATAACTTTGAAAATAATTCCTTTAAAGTATTATCTGCGAGGATTTCCTGCAAAACTTCTTTCTCTCTACCGTCTTCCTGAAGTAAAATAGCATCTCTGAGTTGTATTTTTCCGACAAGATCTTTGATTATATTTCCGTAATGCCTTGCAAGATCTTCATTAGCTGCTTGAGAATTTTTTTCAAAAGATATTATAAAGCTTTCAAAACTATTCAGGTTCCACTCTCCGGGGGAGTTTTCACTGTGCGCTTTAACTCTGTCAAATATATTATCAATATTCATCTTCGATAACTTGTTTTAAAAAACCTAATAAGATTTATAATTTTATATTTTGGGCAAATGCATTTTCAATGCAGTTATAGATTGCGCAAATCCATGATGAAGTTTATCGGGCAATTCGGTTACGAGGTCAAACCATCCGAATCTTGTGTTTTCATAATTTGGAAACGCTTCAAAGTCTTCGACTTTACACAAAAACGTATAGTAATCAAGGTATTTGCTCTGCAAAGTATAAACATGAAAACAATCATTCATTACGAAAGGATAATCTGTTTCTTCTACAAACTCGCGTATTGCCGCGCTGATTATGTTTTCGTTTTTTTCCGCCATCCCGCCTGGAATGCTCCATACGCCAGGTACGCTTACAAACGGAGATCGTAAGCCAAGAAGAACTCTTCTGTCATCTCTATAAGCCGCAATGCCGGCGGCAATTTGTTTACTTTCGCTCATAAGAATGGATTTTCTCCCCATTGATGATTTTCAACTACGGTTTCTGTATCTGCTTCTCCCGAATTCACAACTCCTGAAAAATATATCATGCCTGGAGACAGTATGCCCTGCAGCGTTCCGTTATTTTCCTGAGCGCCCTGTTCGACAATCACTCCAGAAATATACGAAATTGATGGCTGTCCGAAATTTACATCAAGATAGATCTTTTTGATTTGTGAAACAGTGTTGCCCTCAAAAGGAAGCCACAAATCGCACTTCAGGTTATAATCAACTCTCAACAGAGGTTGATCCGTATCGCCGGGTTCGTAATTTGTTGCATCTGACCTGTTTTCTATTTCAAACCTGCAGAATTGAAACCTTCCTGTGATTTCATCTTTGAAAACAATCCATCTTAAACCACCATTATTAAAAGAGCGTTGAAACTGACCGTCAAGCTCCCACATGTCAGCCTGTTTGTGCGTCCAGAAAGAAACAGTCCACGACCCTTCAAACGGAATCATGTCAGGATAATAGCACCCTGGCTCTGTATCGGAATACCATTTGATTTCACGAGGGTGATCAAGAGCTTTAACTCTCTGAAAGTCATTAAGCCAGAAACTTATAATTGGAGTAGGAATCTGTCCGTTTATCGTTGTAAAGCCATGGCGTCTTAATTGATTTTCAAAATATGCGCGTCTGCCCGTGCTCATAATTACCGGAACTGTGTCGTGAAGGCGTGCGCTTCTGAATGTTGCAAGCCATGAATCTACGCCATTTTGAAAAACATAAAAAAGGGTATGGGCGAATTCGCCGTCATAACCTCTGATTTCAATTAATCTGCCTTGAGAATCTGTTATCATTCAATTAACTGCGCGTTGGATTCCAGACTGTATATCTTACATTTATCTTAATGTTTGCTTTACGCTGTATGTCAGCAATTGCTCTTTGAATTTTCTGAGCCACTTTTCTTATAACCTGTTCGCCATCGGTTTCAGTCATACTCTCTCTTCCCGGTTCTTCTGAATATTCGCCAATTTCAACAGAAAAAGCTTTTTGTTGATCATCAGGAACGATTCTGAAAGATTCTTCATCTTCCATGAAGATTCTGACGGAATATGGATTGCCAATTCTGGCAAGCTCCTGCAGATAGGTTTCATAAGCCATCATCGCAACTTCACGAAGCGCTTTTTTCTTCAACATTTCTATTTCCGCTTCATTACTTGCGTGCTCTGCAAGCAGGCGATCAGTATAATCCATATTGTTAACTTGTAAAAAAAAGCCGGGACAAGCCCGGCAGAAGATTAATCATCAGAATTTAAGACGCAGATCGCGTCATGCATTAAACACAGCGTATCAACGCAATGGGATTTGTGAAGGGTCTACAACCTGAATTGTTCGATCCTCCATTACTCTCCACAACTTACCATCAGGTAATTTGTACTTTTTTTGTATTTCCTGACTGTGTTTTTCTCTTCTTTCAGATACTGCTTCAAGCTCTTTCAAGTGTTGTTGTTTCATCTCTTCAAGAGCGCCAATGTTTTGAAGGAGTTGTGATTTTTGAGAGTTTAGTTCGCGAAGAACAGTATAATCTGTAAGATCCATTACCGTGTTTTCACCCGCAGAGACTTCCTGTTCTTCAATTGTTTGTGTTGTTGTCATGCCCCTACCTTAAAATAAATGGTTCTAAAAACAGTCATAAATTTTCTAAAAAATTGTTGACCAGCGCATCCTTCGTGATATGATGTTTGTATGGAACATGCAGTTGGTATCGCCTTTATACTTTTTAATTTTAGTTGAGCAACGGGAAGTCTGTTTTTGTTTTGATAAAATACGCCCAGTAATTCCCTGATGTAGTCGTAATCTATTTTGTTTATTTTTCTGAAAACCTGCTGGTTGTAGAGCTATCTGAATGACGGCCCAAGTTTGACAACCTCGCCCTCTGAATTGATTATTGTTTTCGGATCTGCTTTTGCCAGCTCAAGAAAGTCTAAAAAATTTTTCATTTTCGAGTAATATTTTTTATTTCTTCAACTGATGAAGACTCGTTGAGAATCAACCTGAGCGCATTGATGTGCATATTTTTAACTTTTTTTGCTGGACGTAAATCGGCGTTTTATGGCAACATAAATAATGCCTGATTTCCGTTGTATGAGTTGCAATCATGCGTGGGCGGGAAAGCCCTCTCCGGCGACCTGTCCGCGATGCGGATATTTGTATGTAAGGTGGGAGAACTACAGCGAAAAAATAAAAGAGGACGACAAAAAAGTACTTGTCTCGGAAGAGTGATTATGTCATCAGGTCATTATGACTAATCTGACATCAGCCCATGTGTATTCCGCCGAAGGCGGGCTTGAATTAAAGCCGGAAAGAGCCCATCTGGTAGCTCTGCCGCCATTTGAGCCGCTTGCAGAAGGCGGACCTAAATCTCATGTATTTTCAAACGCGGATATCTGGCGTGATTATACACTGTATCGCAATTGTATTGTCGCAAAACCGGCGAATACCAGTTCACATGACCTGAAGGAGTTTTCCAGAATTATGAAGGTCAAATGGGAGGATATGCGAGATTTGAGCTTCGTGCTTTTGCGATTCGAAACCGAAAATGAAGCTGTTAAAAAGTTGAAGGCGTTAAAAAAACACAAAGACATCGTTTATGCCGAATTACGCATAAATGGAACCATGGAAGATGCTACCGGAGATGAGCCGATTCTCCTGTCCGAATAATATGGAAATCATCATGCAGGGAGTTATTAACTTCATTGACGCAGCCATCAAGCTTCTTGATAGAAATCAAGCACCTTTGAAAATTGCAAGTATAAAAAACGATAGTATCACTATAAAAAATCTTGATAAAGAAGCAAAAGAAATTAAAAAATATCACGGAGATTTGTTCAGCATCTGCTTGACTCCATCTGAAGATAAAGAAAAGGTTTATGATGTCTGGCTACTTTTCAAACATTCTGAAATATACACTGGAGGCGTTCTCGGAGTTGAGCAGATCAATATGCGATCTCTTTCCAGTCTCTACAGAATCAACAGAAGAATCGTCAAAATCGTCGGAGAAGGAAAACGATATTACCGACGACGCAGAATATACCAAAATGCTTGTAGCGGCAGGTTTCTTTCTTCTGACAACAATAGTGATAGTGGCAGGATCTTATCTGCTTATATTGAACAAGTAAAAAGGAGAAACAAAAATGAAGTTTGAAAACCTTGATCAGATTATTTCTTTTTTCGAATTGCTGCCTACAAGCAGTTGGACGGAAAAAAAAATGAGCGGTTGGCTGTTCCTGCGTAAACAATATTGCGCTTTGGGACATCTGTTTAACAACAAAGATAGAGATGATCGCAATGCAATTGATGTGATATCTGCAAGCCTTGTTTCAGTAAGATGCACAAAATTTTTTAAACGCCTTAATCAAATAACTGATAAGTTTGTTTATGATTATGAGACGTGGTGTAAAACCGCTCAGTATATAATCATTGTGAATGACGGTTTCCACCCTGATTACAGTATGTATCCAACGCATCTTCGTGTCATTAAATGGCTAGAAGATTTAAAGAAAGAAGCAGCTTTACTTTCAGAAACGAAAACAAAAATAGCAGCATAAATATAATTTAAAGCGACTGAATTATAATTCAGTCGCCATTCTGATATTTTTATGTTTTTAAAATTTAGCCAATGGCTTGAAAGAGAAAAGCATAGAGGAAGAGTAGAGGCTTCCAGAGAAGAGATTATACACGTTAGAGATTGGTTTAATTCCAGAATGAATGGAAATATCAATCGTCTTAAAAACTACGACTTTCCAAGAGCAAATCAGAAAGCAAAAGAATGGAGTGATCAACTTCAAC
>CAZICJ010000041.1:0-23600 GCA_964537635.1 uncultured Pirellulales bacterium | reverse complement strand
GTTCCACCTTAACTCAAAGGTGTTTCTGTCCAACGCATGGGGACAACCTCATCCAGGACATCTATTCTGTGTGCGGCCATAGCCACTATACTTTCGGGTCCGTGCTGACATCGTGGTGGATTTTGTATTTGTTGTGTCCGTGTAAACCTTTTTGGATTTATGGTTTGATTGTATCCAGTCTGTTGGGGTGTTTTATGGCATTTGTTTTTTGGAAAAAACACAAGATCCCCAATTTGTTTTGGAGAATTGTTATTCGAGTAGTCTGCGTTGTCTTCATTATATCCGTATGGCTTTCGTTGTCGCGGCTGCAATTCGGAACGCTGATATGGGATACGCTGTTTTTGGCAATCGTAGTCCCGCTTTTTTGTTTTCGCAAGTGCGATGGCAAGACAAAAGGTTACCTGAATCTTTTTAGCCGCACTCCCGAAGGGATGCAATTTCGCAGCCGATGTCTGGCGATGAGCGGCTGTATCGTTCTGATTCATCTTGCGGTTTTTACTTTTTTTGTTGCATCTCTTGCGAAATGTACGGCGCGCGCAGTGAAAGATGCCGAGGTTGTATGGCAAGCCGCCCATCCACCCCGTTTTGCGATAGACCCCAATGACTACTCTTTTTTGCTGTCCCGGTTTGAAACTGAAAATCAGTGGGATTTCCTGTCGGAATGGCTTCCCATGGTTGACCCCGAAGATATTTCCAGCGTTTTGACCGCCTTGAAAGAGCGTTTGGAAAAGACCAGAAACTCGCAGCCGTTTCCAGGAATGCTGATAGGTTTCGATCCGAATCATTGGAGCGATTTGGCAGGTGCAACAGGATACTGCGGGAAAGATGCCCTGCCTTATATACTTCCGTTTCTAAATCGGACAGATGAAGTGTTGATTGCCGCCAAGCGGGGCCAGGCTGGTGATTTAGCCGTCCGTGACCAACTGGTTCAACTCTGGCGGGACAGGTTTGATAAGCTGAAGCCTGTTGACATTACAGAAACAATGGGCTCGGGATGGTTGGGGAACAATTCAGAAAGAGCGGGCTGGAAAGACCCCAATGTTTATTCGTTGGGCGATGAAATCTATCAACAGGTTCCGCTAAATGCACTCATTTCTGTTTGCCCTTTTTCTGAAAGTAAAAAGTACATCCTCGAATACAGTCAGTATATGCTGAAATACAATCAGAGTCCGTGGCTGCCCCATGAAATGCTGGAGTATCTGGATAGACAGCAGAAAGGAGAAATTCTTAATGCCCTGATACCGCAACTGAAAGAAAAACCATCCCTAACCGACAATGAGATTGAGTTATTGAAATACAATTGCCAGTTTGATACTGAATCCAGGGAATGGCTGTGGAAGCAACTGATCGAGCGGGGCAATGAACAAAGAAACTTGTGTTATCTCGACTATTTCAACCTCGAACAGAAGCCGTTCGATTGTGATATCCCGGATGAATTGCTTGTGGAATGTTTGAATAATAAAAATGAACGCCTGCGTGCAATGGGGCAGCATATTTGGCACAAACTGGGGAAACCGCTTGATGAACAAACACTCAATCGCTGGGCAAAAGACTCCGATTTCATGATCCGTGCCAATGCGGCGTTGCTCAAGCCGGATGAAATTTCAGCCGATGATTCCAGCAAGTTTGTCCGGCTGATTCGGACTCTGACTGTGCAACATCGAGTATCTGCGGACAAAAAAACAGAACAACCACGGTCCGGCGGATTTTAATTGGGATGGGATTGTGGATGAACTGGATTTGGAACTGATGAATGCCTGTATGGGTGCGGTTAATGACCCGAATGTTGTCCGGCTGGATATGGACTATGACAGCCATGTGAATATGCCGGACTGGGATTATTTTGAAAATTCGTTGAGAGCCCAGTCGTACTCGATGAATCCAATTTTCAGGTCAGAACTTTCCAGAAAGTCCATCTCTTTTTTCTCTGTGAACTCGTTGATAAAATTCAACCACGCCCGTTCTTCTGGCGTTCGCTGACGAAATCGTTTTATTTGGGCATAACTCGATTCGACAAAGGTCTTTTGCTGCATATTGAACAGATTGGACAGCAGCAGCGTTTTCTTTTCCTTGTCCCATCGGACGCCTTTGGAGTCGGATAAATAGCGGCGCACCTGGTCATCCAGCTGGCTGTTCAGTTTGTCGCCGCGGTAGGCTTCTTTCCGCAAAAACGCTCCGCCGCGTGTGGCGTTGCAAAGAGCAAAACAAATCCGCGGGTCTTTGAAGCGGTCCAGCAGGAGTTCTTTTTCAATTTCCTCCAGACTGTATTCGAGTCCTTGAATCTTAAAGAAGTTTTTAGTCCAGGGCGATGTAATCTGCATAATGCTGTTATTGGGATACAGCAGCATATACCATTTGGGCTGGATGGGATAATTGTCGATAATCAGCTTGAGGGTGCACAAATTGTAGGTGTTAATCCAAAAGGCAATCTTTTCATCCTGTTCCATTGCCATAATATGGGCAGGGTGCATTGTTTCCATTTGCGACATGATGGTTATCAGGCTGGAGCGTTTTCGACGCAGGGATGAATAATTGACATTGCCGCCGTCATCAACGAACTGTGATAATACATCATCAATCGCCTTGCACATCTGCGGCATTGGGGACTGCTCCGGAAACCGCAGATATTCGGTATCCGGTCTTTCTTTGCTGCCCGTCGAATTGGGGTCTTGGGGTGATGAGACGGCATTCGGATCCTGCTCATCGGACGAGAGTGCCCCGTCATTTGGGTCAGCCGCCGGCTGTGCCGCGACAGTACATACCGCCAATGCAAGAATCAATAAGAAAACAACTTTATTCATCAATTTCACCATATAGATACGAATAGATTATAAAGCACTATGGGCAATAATTCAACGATCGTAACCGAATTTTAATTCAAGATATTATCTATATTATATTACGGTTTTTAATAATAATAGTTCACCACAGTCCTCATTGCAGGTCGGCAAAAAAAGACTTGGAGATAAGGATAAAATAGGCAAGTTAAGCAAGATGGGGCGTCTATATAAGATTATCGGACTGATTTTTATTTCAATTGTTGCGTGATACGCTAATTTGGCTTGACATCTCGGTTTATAGGAATTATCTTTCCATCTGTCAATTTGATTTATTATCGCTAAGGAATTAGATATGAATAAGGCACTAATTATCCCTTGTTTTGTCTTGAGTGGGGCGTTTTGTGCATTTGGGGCGCTGAATACACAGGCAATTGAAACTGTCAGGGCAAAATATGAATCCACAACTTCCGCACTGCCGGCCGATGCGGTAGCCGTATTGGATGAATTCTGGCGTTCTACACTGGATACGATGATTTTAAGCAAAGATTCGGAAGAAGTGGTGTCGATACGTCGGGAATTGGTCAAACAGAAGGGGACAAAGGATATCGGTTTTTATCGTTCTGCGTATATGCAGGCCGGCAAATCCGATATGATAACCGCATTCAGCACGACGGAGAAAAATCCGGATGCTGAACAAAGGACTCGAATTGAACGCAACTTGACGATTCTGGTTGCAGAGCTTAAAAGCCTCGAAATGGCGGAGTTTGCCTTGTCCCGTACTGCCAGTCCAGACCCGGTCGTTCGGTATTGGGCGGTTCGGGCACTGACGGATGCGTCGATTGCCAGCCAGATTCGTTCAGATATCGCCAGTGATGCAGACCGCGAGTTAGGCAAAAAAATCGTCGCGTCGCTGGCAGATTATATAAAAAATTTTGGCGAACCACAGATGCTGGTGTTTATATCGAATTTTGGCATAACCCTTAAGACGCCGGAATCGTTGGCACTGCTGAACCAAGCGGCGGATAAACGGATAGAACAATATATGAATTGGACTGTCCGGATGGAATCAACGGACAGCTTTCTTCTCAAGAATCTGTACCAGGCGACCGCGGAAAACCCTTCTCTCAAAGCAGAATCCGGCCGGCGTTTTGGTCAATTATACGCCTGTGTTATCCAGCGGCACATCAAGGGAAACATTAAAGACAAGCCTGTCCTGTCCGAAGACTCCAAATCGCAGGTCATTTCCGTGATTGCGGAAATAGAAGATGCGATTCTTTCCAAAACGCTTACAGGCTGGCAAAAAACACTTCGAAATGACTTGGCCGGCAATAAAGACCTGACGAAAAGTTATGAAATTTTGTTTGGAACAACAGGCCGTGCAGGGGATTTGACAACGCAAATGGGAATCGATTATGGTACGGACGCCGCCGGCAAAAAACTGGTTAATCCGCTGCCGCTTCCGCAGCCAAAATCTGCCGCGGTTCCAGCGGCTTCGCCCGCACCCGCAGCGCCAAATCCTGCATCCGAAACCACTTTAGCCCCGGCCGCCCCATAGCCAACCGTTCAAAACAGGACAGAGGGACATGTGAACCTCCTTAGGAAAAATGGATTTTGCCCCAGCGTGCCGAGTCGGCTTTATTCATATTATCTTTTTCCATTGCGGGCAACACATTCTATTTCTTTTTTTGGCTGTGCGGCTGTTTTTTTACTGGCAATTCTATCGGGATGCAGGGATTCTTCCGACGGCGATTCCCAAAGTCCTGTGGTGCTCCAGCAGCGGCTGCGGGCGCGGATACAAACGCTCGACCCGATGGATGTCCGGGATACGCTGGCGACCTGCGTCGCTTCCGACATATTCGACACGCTGTATGACTACGATTATCTTAAACGCCCCTATCAATTGGCCCCTGTTCTGGCTGCCGCAATGCCGACGGTCTCCGATGATGGCAGGATATATACCATTCCTATCCGCAACGATGTCTATTTTCACGATGATGTGTGCTTTTCGGATGGCAAGGGGCGGCTGCTCAAGGCACAGGATTTGGTCTATTCCTGGAAACGGATAGCGGACATCAAAACCCGCTCGGTCAGTTGGTGGATATTCGACGGGCGAATTGCGGGATTGGATGAGTTTCGGGAGTACAGCAAACAATGCTTGCCGGGGCAGGTGGATTATGACCGTCCAGTGGAGGGGCTGGCCGCACTGGACGATTTCACATTTCAGGTAAAATTGAACAAGCCCTGGCCGCAATTCGTTTATTGGCTGGCCTATATCGCCACCGCCCCTGTCGCCCGCGAGGCAGTGGACTATTACAAACAGGAAATCGGCTTTCATCCTGTCGGCACGGGGGCGTTTAAGGTAGATCGCTGGCTTTCGGGCGCTTTTGTGGAAGCCAGCCGAAATCCGCGTTATTACGGCAGATATCCATCGCAGGGCGAGCCGGACGATGTCGAAAAAGGACTGCTTGCCGATGCGGGCAAACCGCTGCCGCTGGTCGATAAGGTTGTCTGGCGGATTGTGCCGGAAGACCAGCCGCGATGGCGGTTGTTCCTCAAGGGCGCCATTGATTTGTCCAGCATTCCCAAGGACAACTTCGGTCAGGTTTTTGCGGGCGGCTTGAAGATGAGCCAGCAGATGGCACAGCGGGGCATTACCATGGAAACGTTTGACGAACCCTGTACTTTCTGGGTTTCTTTCAATATGAACAATCCCATTCTGGCCGGCAATAAGCCGCTGCGAAAAGCCATCAGCAATTCCATTGACCGCAAACGGTTCATCGACATCTTTTTCGACGGCAGAGGTCATGAAGCATTCGGCTTTATACCTCCTCCGATGCCCGGCTATGACCCGAATATCATCCCCATTTCCACTTCAAAATACGATTTAAATCTGGCCAAACAGCACTTGCAGGAAGCCGAAACCATCGCAGGCGGCAAAATCCCCCGCCTGCGGGTAGCCATTGGCGGCACGGATTCGACCAATCGGCAGATGTGTCAATATGTCGCCAGAAGTATCCAATCCATCGGGCTGGAAGCAGAGATTGAATTATTCGACTGGCCGACATTTCTGGAAAAAATGCGCAAGGGCGACCACCAATTGATGGTGTCCGGCTGGATAGCTGATTACCCGGATGTCGAAAGTTTCCTGCAGTTGTTCTACAGCAAGAACGCTCCCTATCCCAATCAGTGTAATTATTCCAATCCGGAATTCGACGCTTTGTTTGAACGGGTTTCCACGATGCCGGATTGTCCCGAAAGAACCGAACTGTACCGGCAGGCGCAGCGGATGATTAACGATGATGTGCCGTGTGCTTTTACCTATCATCGCATCAATTTTATCATGTCGCATGAGTGGATAACTAATATCAAGCCCAATTCCTACAAGGCAGAGACCAGCGGCTGGGCAATGAGCAAATATTATCGAATTGACCCGGAAAAACGAAAGCAATACCAGCAGCAATACCGATAAGCAAGAGATGACCCTAAAAAATCAATCAAAATGGCTTGTGATGATGCTGCTTGCCGCCCTGCTGGGCTGCGAGAAAAAAGACGCCGCTTCCCGCAAGGGGGAGATGGTGATTTACCGTCCGCTCATCAGTAAAATTCAGACGCTGGACCCGGGCAATACGCGGGATGTGTATTCGGCTGGCATTGTGGCGCAAATCTGTGAACCGCTGTTTGCCTACCATTACCTCAAACGGCCGTATGAATTAATACCGCTGCTTGCCGAGTCGATGCCGGACATCAGCCCGGATGGACTGGTTTATACCATCCGTATCAAAAAGGGCGTCCGGTTCGCTGATGATGCATGCTTTGCGGGCGGACGGGGACGCGAACTGAAAGCGTCCGATTTTGTCTATGGCATCAAGAGGATTGCCAATGTTCGCTATGCCAGCCAGAACTGGAGTCTGCTTGACGACCGGATTACCGGACTCAATGCGTTTCGGGAGTACACCAAAAGCTTCAAAAAAGAACTGGATGTGGATTATTCCAAACAGGTAGAAGGATTACAGGCTATTGACGATTACACGCTGCAAATCCGTCTGGTCAAACCCTGGCCGCAGATTCTGGATATCGCACTCAATGATTACTGCACCGCACCGGTCGCCCATGAGGCGGTGGAGTATTACGGTACGGATATCGTTTCACATCCGGTCGGCACAGGACCCTATCGACTGGCAATGTGGCAGCGAAGCAGTTATGTGGAACTGGAGCGCAACGCCAACTGGCGCGGCGAACTGTATCCCGACCAGGGCGAGCCGGGCGATGCCGAAAAAGGGCTTCTTGCCGATGCGGGCAAACCGGTGCCGTTTGCCGACCGCATCTATTTTCGGATTATCGAAGAAGACCAGCCCAATTGGCTGCTGTTTATGCGGGGGCAATTGGATGTGATGTATATCCCCAAGGATAACTACGACAAGGTCGTATCGACACAGCGCCAATTAACCGATACGATGAAAGCCCGGCAGATTGAATTGACCATGTTCAATGACCCTTCCACATTCTGGATCGGTTTTAACATGAAAGACCCCGTGCTGGGCGGCAACCTGCCGCTTCGCAAAGCCATCAGCCGGGCGATAGACCGTGAGAAAATGAATGAATTGCTTTTCAACGGGCGGATGAAGACCGCGCACGGCCTGATTAGTCCGGGGCTGGATTCGTATGATGAGTCCATCAGCCGATTCGGATATTCGCAGTACAACCTCGAAGAAGCCCGCCGGTTGGTTCAGGAAGCCAGGGCGGCAGCAGGCGGCGTCATCCCTAAACTGCACCTGGCAATGCCCGGCACCGATACGCTGTTTCGCCAGCAGGGACAATTGATTACCCGGAATTTTGAGCAGGCCGGCCTGGAATTGGCGGTCGATTATATGGATTTCCCGACCTATATGGAAAAACAAAACAAAGGACAATGCCAGATGTTTATCAGCGGCGTGGCGGCCAGTTGTCCGGATGCGATGGATTTTCTGGATATGTTCACCGTTAAAAACTTTGCTCCCGGCAGCAATAAATTCTTTTATGAAAATCCCGAATTTGAAAAATTATTCAAGCAGGTTGAGATAATGAATGAATCGCCCGAGCGCATCGAATACTATCGCCGGCTGGAACGGCTCATCCTCGATGATTATCCGGCGGCGTTCCTGTCGCACCGGGTATCGTTTTATCTGGGACATCACTGGTACAAAAACTTCAAGCCGTTTGTCTTTGGCTATGGAACTTTGAAATATCATCGGGTCGATATCGACCAGCGGAATCAGTATTCCCGGCAAGTACGGGAGTTGGAAAAGGAGGGTTTATGATTGTATATATCCTGCGCCGCCTTTTGTATATGATACCGATTGTCTTTGGCGTGCTGCTGGTAACATTCACCTTGTTCACGGTTATCGGCGGCGATATTTCCCAGCAGATTGCCGGCAAGAACGCCGACGCCGAGACGATTGCCGAAATCAAACACGAATACGGGCTGGATAAGCCTCTGTTCTGGTCTTTGGACAGCCAGTTTATCGACCATTTCAAAAAAGCCTTTACATTCAATTTTGGCCGGGCGATGGATCGCGAGCGAATCAGTGAAAAAATCCTGCGGGGACTGGGGCCGTCGCTGATGCTGACGGTGCCGATGTTTTTGGGGACACTGGCTGCCGCCATCAGCCTGGCGCTGATTATCGCCTTTATCCGCGGCACCATCTGGGATGTGTCGGCGGTCGTTTTTTGCGTTGCGGGGATGAGCATCCCTTATTTGAGCTTTATCATTTTCGGGCAGTATTTCTTTGCCTACAAACTCGACTGGTTTCCGATTATCTACCTGCCCGAAGAGCCGATGTTCAAAAGCGTGGGGCTTCCGATACTGATTGGCATCGCCTCGTCGCTGGGGGCCGAACTGCGGTTTTACCGCACCATCATGCTCGATGAAATGCGCAATGATTATGTCCGCACGGCGTTTGCCAAAGGCCTTTCGACCACGCGGGTGCTGTTCAAACACGTGCTCAAAAACGCAATGATTCCGATTATTACCAGCGTCGTACTGGCGATTCCCGGCCTGATTCTCGGGTCGTTTCTGCTGGAGCGGTTTTTCGGCATTCCGGGGCTGGGCTATTTGATGATTGAGTCGATTGCCTCCCGCGATTTTTTTGTGATTAATGCGATGACCTTTATTTTTTCCCTGCTGATTGTGCTTTTTACCTTACTGACGGATATTTGTTATGCCCTTGTTGACCCCCGAATCAATTTGCAGTGAGACGCTGATATGACCGATACGACAATACAAATGGAACAGGAACTGTCCCGAGGCTACTGGTCGGATTCGCTGCGGCGGCTTCGCAAGCGAAAACTGGCAATGGTCTGTTTTTGGATTATCGTTGTCTATGCAGCCGTGGCCGGCGTGGTAGGATTTGCCGACGCGGTCGGCTGGAAACTGCCGTTTGTACAGTGGAAAGAACAAATCGGCCCCAGTTATCAAAAGCCGTTGGCCCGCTATGAATTTGTGCCGGAGTTAGCCGATAAACCCGCTCAAGGCTGGTCGCTTATGGGAACGGACTTTATGGGCCAATCCACATTCCGCAAAATGCTCTACGGCGCCAAAACCGCGATGATGGTGGCTTTTTGCGCTTCGATTATCAGCATCTGCATCGGCGTGCCGCTGGGGGCGGTTGCAGGCTACTACCGCGGCTGGGTCGATGAAGCGATTGTCTGGTTCTATACGACGCTGGGGACGATTCCGTATATTCTGCTGCTGATGGCGTTTGCGGTGGCGCTGCGCAACCGGACGCTGTTCGGCATGGAACTGCGCGGCAGTACGGCGGTCTATCTGGCAATCGGCCTGACCAGTTGGGTCGGCTTGTGCCGGCTGATTCGCGGCGAAATCATCAAACGCAAGGAAGCCGAATATGTGCTTGCCGCACGGGCAATGGGCTGTTCGGATCTCCAGATTCTGTTCGGCCATCTGCTGCCCAACGTCTTTCACGTCATTCTCATCAGTTTTTCACTGCGGTTTGTCAATTTCATTCACGCCGAAGTCATCCTGAGCTTTCTGGGGCTGGGCGAAGCCGACAAGCCCAGTTGGGGAGCAATGATTGACGCCGCCCGCACGGAGCTGGCACGCGATGTCTGGTGGGAAATGGCCGCTGCGACGGCGGCGATATTTATCATCTCGCTGGCGCTCAATATCTTCAGTGATGCGCTGCGGGATTGCCTGGACCCCAAATTGCGAATGGATTAAACCCGATGAACAATAACAGTAACCTACTCTCAATCAATGACCTGTCCACCTGGTTCTATACCCAGCAGGGACTGGTTCGGGCGGTGCAGAATGTCAGTTTTGATGTGCCGGCCGGCCAAACCGTCGCCGTCGTCGGCGAAAGCGGCTGCGGCAAAAGCGTAACGGCATTATCCATCCTGCGGCTGATACCCCATCCGCCGGGTAAAATCGTCGGCGGACAAATTACCTTTAAAGGGCGTTCCATTCTCGAACTGTCCGCCGCCCAGATGCGGGCGGTGCGGGGCAATGAAATCGCAATGATTTTTCAGGAACCGATGACCAGTCTGAATCCGGTCTTTACCGTCGGCAATCAGATTGTCGAATCCCTGGCGCTGCATCGGAAAATCACCGGCGCTAAAGCCTGGGCAATCGCCGAAGAAATGCTCACGCGCGTCGGCATTGCCGCCCCGTCGCAGCGCGTGCGGGAGTATCCCCATCAGCTCAGCGGCGGTATGCGGCAGCGCGTGATGATCGCGATGGCGCTGTGCTGCTCGCCCAGCCTGCTGATTGCCGATGAACCAACGACGGCGCTGGATGTAACGATTCAGGCGCAGATTCTCGAATTGCTCCGCGAGATTCAAAAACAAAACCAGATGAGTATAATGCTGATTACGCACGATTTGGGCGTGGTCGCTGAAACCGCTCAGCAGGTCGTCGTGATGTACGCATCGCGCGTGGTGGAAAAGACGGATACGGCAAGCCTGTTCGCCGAACCGCTGCATCCTTACACGCAGGGACTGATGCGTTCGATGCCCCGGCTGGGGCAGAAAAAAGACCGCCTGGATGTCATCGGCGGCAGCGTCCCCAATCCGCTGGTGTTTCCATCCGGCTGCAAATTTCATCCGCGCTGTCCGGTCGGATGCGGCGACAAGCGCTGTCAGACCGAAGAGCCGGCCATTGTGCAGGTCCAGCCGGGACATTGGGTTGCCTGCTGGTATGCAAAAAATTATCACTCGTAGAAATGGATCATTCGATGACGATTCGGGACAACCAAAACAATAAAATCCTGCTGGATGTGCAGAATCTCAAAACGCATTTTCCGATTCGCCGCGGCTTGTTCAAGCGAACCGTCGGCCATGTCAAGGCGGTGGACGGCGTCAGTTTTCGAGTGCAAAGCGGTACGACGCTGGGGCTGGTCGGCGAAAGCGGATGCGGCAAAACCACCGTCGGACGAACCCTGCTGCGGCTGATTCCCGCAAGCGGCGGGGCGGTTTCTTTTGAAGGACGCGATGTGCTGGGCGTTGCGGAAAATCAGCTTAAGCCGCTGCGCAAACAGATGCAAATCATGTTCCAAGACCCGTATGGGTCGCTCAATCCGCGAATGACCATCGAAGAGATTATCGGACAGGGATTGTCCATTCACGGCGTCGTCGAACGCCGCGACCGCCGGCAGCGCGTGATGGAAGCGATGGAGCGGGTCGGTTTGTCCAGCCGCTATCTCAATCGGTTTCCGCACGAATTTTCCGGCGGCCAGCGGCAGCGAATCGGCATTGCCCGCGCCCTGGCGGTGGAACCGAAATTTATCGTTTGCGATGAGCCGGTCAGCGCCCTGGATGTCTCCATTCAGTCGCAGATTATCAATTTATTGCAGGATTTACAGCAGCAATACGCCCTGACCTATTTGTTCATCGCTCACGATTTGGCGGTTGTGGAGCATATCAGCGATTATGTGGCGGTGATGTACCTGGGGCGGATTGTCGAATATGCCAGCCGCCAGGAGTTGTTCGGTAGGCCGATGCACCCCTATACGCGGGCACTGCTGAGCGCCATTCCGCAGCCGGACCCGCAGCGACGGCAAAAACGCATTGTCCTAGGCGGCGAAGTCCCCAGCCCGGCTAACCCTCCGCAGGGCTGCCACTTTCATCCGCGATGCTCCCTGGCAGAACAGCGATGCCGAACCCAGAACCAAACCCTGCTGGATGTCGGCGGCGGTCATACGGCGGCTTGCTGGAAAACCGCCGCCGGACAGGAATAATTGCCGGCAACCCCTTGACAAGCATGTTCGGTTATGGTAGGATACGGAAGATAGGAGAGCTTTGCAATGAATCAAAATGAAATGGTGGATATCGCTGTTCGCGGGGATGTGATGGTGGTGTGTTTTAATACGGCATCCATCAGCCTTGCCAGCGGCATGGAGGGTATCGGCAGAACGCTGCACGAAAGCATCACCCGTATCCGGCCGCACAAGGTGATTATTGATTTTACACAGGTCTCGTTTTTTTCCTCCCTGATGCTGGGGCTGCTGGTGGATGTCTGGCGGCGGCTTAAAGACGCCGGCGGCAAGGTCGTCATCAGCGGCATCAATCCGAATCTGACGCGCGTTTTTCGAATCACTAATTTTGACAAAGTATTTGAATTTTATCCGGACACGGATACGGCATTGAAATCACTGGTTCCCCAGACGGATACAAACGGATAAACCGAATCGGAAATCTAATTGGAAAGGGTCTAACGTGCATCTGGATACACAATTTTCAATCTTTATGGTCAATAAACCGGGTATTTTGTCGCAGGTGCTTCATGTGCTTGCCGTGGAAAAAATCAACATTGTCGCAATGACGATGATGGATTCGGCTGAACACGGCGTGATGCGGATGGTCGGTTCGTCGGCACAGAAAGTTCGGGATGTCCTCAAGCGGCTGAATTTGCAATATAGCGAGACTGATGTGCTGTGCGTCAATCTGCCCAACAAAGCCGGCGCCTTTGCCGATGTTACCGCCAAACTGGCGATGGCGCATATCAATATCTCGTATGCCTATGTTACCGCCGGCGCGCGCGGCGGGAGAACCACCGGCGTGCTCAAAGTCGCCGATGTCAAAAAAGCAATGCGCATCCTGCACGAACACGGCAATCAGGTTCACGGCGAGGACAGCGATGTCCGCAAGTCGCCGGCTGTCCGAAAATAAACCGGCAGATGCGCCGCCGTCAGCAGGTTTCGTCTGCATGCTCCGCATCCGACGGACGGGCGGCAACGATGTGTGCGTCGCGGCAGCGGCAGCTCTCCAAAACCGCCGCGACAGCCAGCGTCAGCATTGCCGCACCCGATACGGCGTTTGCCGCCGCCGCAACAGGATAATACAGCGGATGTCCTTTGGGAACAATCTCGGGGATGATGCCGGCCGCTGTCATTGCAGTCAGCAGAGGAACAAAGACCTGTACAAAATTGGCAATGCGGGTCAGCCGCACGCCGGCAGTCCAGCCAAACGCATCCAGGAGGGTACAATTACACACCACCACAAACGCCGGTACAAACAGCAGGTATTTGACGCCCAGAAGAATCACCGCAGCCCCGCAGGTCTGGGCTATCCAGCCGGACCCATCCGGTACGGATTCCTGTCCCAATAACAGCCGGCTGACCAGCGACAGCAAGACGATCGACGCCAGCACATACAGCAGCCCCCAGATAAGCTGAAAGCCCAGTACACGCCAGAAAAAAGGGCGTCCTTCGCGCAGCAATTCGACAGGCAAGACCGGCAATCCCCCGGATACCGCAACTGTCCGCAGAAAACCCAGATAGAGCATCTGCCAAATAATCCCGCAGCCCATCAAACCCAATCCGAGCAGAAACCCTCTGCCGGCCGGCATCGGGGTCGATTGACGCATCATCACATCCTGCATCACCATGGTCAGGCCGGTTTGCAGGACAATCAGCATCGCCGCTTCCTGCCAGCGGGCTTTGAATATGTCAAACAACTTCATTGGGCTTTTATATTCTTTCTCGTTGGAGACAGTTTTAGTTTGCTCTCAATCGAATTTTTCCGCTGCCGACGACGGTTTCCATTTTCCGCAAAAACTCCACACCCGGACGTACCGACAAGCCGCGGTCGCCGACAGCCACGATGCGGTACCCCCCCGGTGTCTGGATATTCAGATGCAGCGGGCTTTTGCCCCGATTGGCGCTGCACAGCGACCGAATGGTGCCGATTTTTTCTTCGGTAATCTCGATGCTGTCCAAAGAAACCCAGACCTGTGCAGCCAATTTATCCATCACCTGTTCCAGCTCGATTAATTCATCGCAGATAATGTTGGGGGTTTCGCGGCGGCAATCCACCTTGCCGCGCACAAAGACAATTTTGTCCGCCGCCAGCAGAGCCGCGAACTGCTCCATCACTCTGGGAAACAGCACGACTTCGCATTTGCCCTGCAAATCTTCCAATTCAAAGACCGCCATTTTTTGTCCTGCCTTGGGACCGTTTTTAGTCAGCATCGTGCGGATCTTGCCAATCATCCCGCCGATGACGACTTCCTGGCCTTCCTTTTTGGTATCCATCTGCGAGGTATTGACCGTAGAGTAGGCGGCAATCTGCTCGGCGTGCTTGCTGAGCGGATTGCTGGTAACATAAAATCCCAGCACCTCTTTTTCATACATCAGCATCTGGGCTTCGGGCCAGGGCGGCACATCCGGCAGCCGCTGCGGGTCGGTCTTATCGTCGCCGAAACCGCCTGCGCCAAAGAAACTCATCTGCCCCTTTTGCATATCCGCCTGCGCCGATGAGCCGGCCTGCATCGCCTTTTCCATCACGGCCATCATCTGGACACGGCTGCCGCCCAGATTGTCGAAGGCGCCGGCTTTAATCAACGACTCGATGACCTGCTTGTTGACTGCCCTCAAATCCGTATGTTCGCAGAAGTGAAATAAATTTTTGAAAAGGCCGCACCGCTGACGCGCGGCAATAATCTGCTCGACGGCTTTGCTGCCGACGCCCTTGACGGCGGCCAGACCGAACCGAATGACCGATTTGGTCGTTGCCTCGTGCGGCTGCTGGTTATAGACGACGGTAAAATGCACAAAACTCTCGTTGATGTCCGGCGGCAGCACCTCGATGCCCATCTCGCGACATTCCGTGATATATTCGACCATCTTGTCGATGTTGCCCATTTCGTAGGTCAGCAGCGACGCCATAAACTCCACCGGATAATAGGTCTTGAGCCAGGCGGTCTGATAGGCGATAAACGAATAGCGCGTCGCATGGCTCTTGTTGAAGCCATAGCCGGCAAACCGTTCAATCAAATCAAATATCTCCGTCGCCTGCGTTTCAGTCAGCCCCTTGCCCAGACAGCCCTCGATGAACCGCTTTTTCTCGGCGGCGATTTTCGCCAGGTTCTTTTTGCCGATGGCCTTAATCAGCGTATAGGCCTCGCGCAGCGGAATATCGCCCAGCCGGTTGCATATCCGCATCACCTGTTCCTGATAGACCATAATGCCGAAGGTCTCTTCCAGCACTTCGCGCATAATCGGATGCGGAACATCCCATTTGGCGCCGTGCTTGCGGGCGATATAGTCCGGTATCAGCGCCATCGGACCCGGACGATACAGGGCGTTGGCGGCGATGAGGTCTTCAATTCGGTCGGGGCGCATCTTCATCAGCATATCCTGCATCCCGCCGGATTCAAACTGGAACACGCCGCGCGTTTTGCCGCGTCCAAACAACTGGCCAAACACCTTTTGGTCGGTGATGTCGATGGCCTCGATATCGATTTTCTTGCCGTGATTTTGCTGGACTAAATCAATCGTCTGCTGAATGACGCTCAGCGTCCGCAAGCCCAGAAAGTCCATCTTCAGCAAGCCGACCTTTTCGACCATCGGGCCTTCCAATTGCGTAATCACATCCGCCGAGTCGGCAGGCCGATACAGCGGCAGAAATTCCGTCAGCGGCTCATCGGCAATTACCACGCCGCAGGCGTGTACCGAAGCATGCCGGCATAACCCTTCAAGCTTTTTAGCAACATCAATCACCGCAGCAGTCTTTTCATTTTCCTCATACGCCTTCTTGAGTTCCGGCTCGACCTGCATCGCCTTTTCCAGCGTGATGTTCAATTCGGATGGCACTAATTTGGCAAGCTTATCCGCCTCCGACAAACTGACATCCATCGCACGGCAGACATCGCGAATCGCCCCGCGTGCCTTCATCGTACCAAACGTGATAATCTGCGCGATATGGCCGTATTTGCCGCGGACATAGTCCAGCACCCGGGCGCGCCCATCCTGACAAATGTCAATATCGACATCAGGCATCTCATTACGCTCGGGGTCCATAAACCGCTCAAACAGCAAATCATACCGCACCGGGTCCACATCGCAAATGCCAAGACAATAGCCGACGACTGTTCCGACAGCGCTGCCCCTGGCGCCGACAGGGATATTGTTCTGCCGGGCGAAATTGCAGAAATCCCATACAATCAGAAAATAGCTTGAAAAGCCCTTGCCGGCGATGACTTCCAGTTCCCGCTCAATACGGTCTTTGACCTCCGGCTGGATTTGGCCATACCGTTTTTTAGCGCCCTCATAGACCAGCCGGCGCAGCATATCGTCGGGCTTGCTGTTGTCTTTGGGACGATAAATCGGAGCGTGGCGGCTCTTTAAGTCCAGTTCCACATTGCACCGCGAAGCAATCGTCAAGGTCATATCGCACGCCTGCGGCGCATAGGGAAACAACTGCCGCATTTGTTCGGCGCTCTTGAGAAACACATCCGGCGGATACTGCATCCGGTCGGGGTCGGTGATTTTTTTATTGGTGCTGATGCAGCACAGCACATTGTGCGCCTGATGGTCATCCTCATTCAAAAAATGCACATCGTTGGTGGCGACTAAGCCGACGCCCATCTGGTTTGCCAAATCCGTCAGCATCTGCCCCAATTGCGGATGGTCGGTAGGCTGGTGTTCCTGAATCTCGATAAAAAACCGTTCCGTGCCGAATATTTTCAAAAAACTCTCGACTGCCTGACGGGATGCCGCTTCGTTGCCGGCCGCCAGCAATGACGGCACTTCGCCGGCCACACAGGCCGTCGTGCAAATCAGCCCTTCGCTGAATTGCTCCAGCACTTCCTTGTCGATGCGCGGACGGTAGTAAAACCCTTCGGTATATCCGATACTGGATAATTTGAGCAAATTCTTGTAGCCGATGTTGTTTTCGGCAAGCAGAATCAAATGGTAGGCGTTTTCCTTAACGCCGCCCCCTTTTTGCTTTTCGAAACGGCTGCCGGGCGCAATGTATGCCTCCAAGCCGATAATCGGCTTGACGCCTTTGGCTTTGCCGGTCGTGTAAAAATCCAGAATCCCAAACAGGGCGCCGTGGTCGGTAATCGCCACCGAATCCATCCCCAGTTCTTTACAGCGGTTAAACAGCCGGTCGCAAAAGATTGCGCCATCCAAAAGCGAGTATTGAGTATGTAAATGCAGATGCGAAAATCCATTATTCGCCATACGCTCTCCATCACCACATTCGTGGTCATTAAAAGCGTCATCTTAAAAACAATCCGCCCAAAAGTCAACGGAGACATCCGAAATACGGCCGTTTAAAAATAAAAAGGTCTGTACGTTATTACCGTACAGACCTTAACTCGTGATAACGCAATTACTTGCTGTAAGATATGTGATCCGCTTCAATTACGGCTGAGGCTGCGATTCAGGCCTTGGCTGACGATCGCGTTGCGGGCGCGGGCCGCGTTGTTGTTCGGGCTGGCCGGGCAAAGGAGGATTGACCCCTTCTTCACGACGCTGACGGATGCGGTCCATAATCTCCTGACGATTCTTCTCAATTTCATCGGCCTGCTTGGCAAACTCCGCTTTTTTCTTGTCAATCATCTTGCCAATCGCTTCGACGGTTTTTTCTGCTTTCTCGCTTTGGGCGATTTTCTTGATTTCTTCCAATTCCGCCAACATCTGTTCATTATGGGCTTTGCGCTCCTTCATCCTTTGCTCTATCATGCTGCCCATTTGCTCCGGACTTCTTTGGCCCCGCGACATATTCGGGTCGCGCATCATCACCGGGCCATGCTCCTGACGAGCCTGCCCGCGGCGCTGCAAGCCGCTGACATCCGGAGACTGATTGGCTCCCTCTTTGCCGGGGGCATTGACCGAGCCGGCCTTGTCTGCGGCTGTCTGTCCTTCGGCTGCAAACACACACAGAACACCGACCACCATTACCATAACCATAGATAACACAAGTACTTTCTTCATTTTTATCTCCTAAAAATTATATATCTTTCACAGTTCATTCCGATGAACCATTCCGTAGTAAGACGCATCTGCGGCAAGATTTATTTCACCGCCGAGGGTAAAGATTGCGATTTTTCGAACATTCGGTACGCCATTCCCTCGAATAGAGCGACAACCTGACCCTCCTGGTCGGTTACATCGACCCGGTAAGCCCCAAGCCGCCCCATCGGATTGACTTCGCAGGCGTGGGCATATAGCATCTTTGTTTTTGGAGATTTTAGGTAGGATATATGCACATTGACCGCCACCGCCGGGTAGCCCTTGGTGTTGGCCGCCGCCGCAAATGTAACATCGGCAAGCGTAAATATCACGCCCCCATGCACCATCCCAAGCCCATTGAGGTGGTGGCCGGCCAGTTCCATCCTGCCGCTGGCTTTGCCATCTTCAACATCGTATATCTCAATGCCGCAATGCCTGGCAAAGACATCCTTTTTATCGAAATCCGTTTCCATCGTTTCCTTGTCTGTACCGCAACAGGATGTTATGCGCCGTTTTCGGTATGGACAACCACACTGTTGTCGTCCAATTTCACTTCGCTTTCCACGCCTTCAAACCGCAACTGGTCTGCATCCTGGACACTGATACGGATAAGGCTTTTGCCTTTGAACTTGCCGCGAAGCAAATCTTCCGACAGCGGGTCTTCGATATAGCGTTCAATCGCCCTGCGGAGCGGACGGGCGCCGAATTCCGGATTGTAACCCTTGTCAATCAGAAATTCCTTGGCGGCATCTTCCAGTTCCAGATGCAGCCCGTGTTCCAACAGCCGCTTAAAGACTTTATTGAGTTCATAATCCACAATCGTCTGCAAGTTTTCGCGCGTCAGCGGACGGAACACAATCATCCCATCCAGACGGTTGATAAATTCCGGACGGAAATAGCGTTCGATTTCCTTGTCCAGCAGTTCTTTCATTTTTTCATAGTTTGCCTGCTCGGTGCGTTTGCCGAAACCAAAACCGGATTGATTTTTGATCAGGTCGGCGCCGATATTGCTGGTCATAATCAAAATAACATTCTTGAAATCGACATGCCGACCGAAAGAATCCGTCAGGCGGCCCTCTTCCATAATCTGCAGGAGCATATTATACACATCGGAGTGAGCCTTTTCGATTTCGTCCAGCAGCAGCACCGCATACGGCCGGCGGCGAATCCGCTCGGTCAACTGTCCGCCCTCTTCATAACCGACATAGCCGGGAGGAGCGCCAATCAGACGGCTGACATTGTGCTTTTCCATATATTCGCTCATATCGATTTGAATCATCGCATCCGAGTCGCCGAACATAAACTCCGCCAGCGCCCGCGCCAGCAGGGTCTTGCCCACGCCGCTGGGACCGATGAAGATAAAGCTGCCCATCGGACGGTTGGGGTCTTTGAGGCCGCTGCGGCTGCGGCGAACCGCTTTGGCAACGGCGTTAATCGCCTCATCCTGCGAAACAACTGTGCGATGCAGGTCGGCTTCCAGCTCCAGCAGTTTCTGGGCTTCCTCTTTTTCCAAACGCTTGAGCGGCACGCCGGTCATCTTGCTGACAACCTCGGCGACGACTTCCGTATCGACCTGCCCGACAATCTCATTGCTCTTTTCCTGCCACTGACGCTGAATTTCAGCCTTCTCATCCAGAATTCGCTGGATGTCATCACGCAACGCCGCAGCGCGTTCATAGTCGGCGTTTTTGACCGCCTCATCCTTTTCCGCCTGAAGCCGCTCAATGCGTGTTTCGAAGTCCGCCAAGTCCGGCGGCGGGGTCATATTTTTCAGACGCACGCGGGCGCCCGCTTCATCAATCACATCGATCGCCTTGTCCGGCAGGCAGCGCCCCGTGATATACCGGCTGGACAGCTCCACCGATTGAAACAGGGCTTCGTTGGTGAACTGGACGCGGTGGTGTTTTTCATAACGGTCGCGAAGACCCTTGAGAATCTGGACAGTCTCATCCTTGCTCGGCGGCTCGACAATAATCGTCTGGAATCGCCGTTCCAGAGCGGCGTCTTTTTCGATATACTTGCGGTATTCATCAAAGGTCGTCGCCCCGATACACTGCACTTCCCCGCGCGCCAGGGCAGGTTTGAGAACATTGGATGCATCGATAGCGCCTTCCGCCCCGCCGGCGCCGACTAATGTATGCAGTTCATCGACAAACAGCACGACATTGGCCGCGCGTTTGACTTCGTTAATGACGGCTTTGATGCGCTCTTCAAACTGGCCGCGGTATTTCGTGCCGGCCACCATCAGCGCCAAATCCAGCACGACAATCCGTTTATCCTTGAGAATTTCCGGAACCTGATGCTTGTCAATCTGTTGGGCAAGCCCTTCAACGATAGCCGTCTTGCCGACGCCCGCTTCGCCCAGCAGTACAGGGTTATTTTTGGTACGCCGGCACAAAATCTGAATCAGGCGTTCAATCTCATTGGTTCTGCCGATGACAGGGTCTAATTCGCCTTTAGCAGCCAATTCCGTCAAATCCCGACCAAAACTATCCAATGCGGGGGTTTTGCTCTTGGGTTTGGCTCCCGGAGTCGTACCGTTTGCCGGCGGGTTCATCTTCATTCCCAGCGATTGATAGGTGCCGCTGTTGTCTTCTACGCCGGCACCGAGCAAATTAAGAACCTCCTGACGAACATCCTCCAGTTTCAGGCCTAAATTCATCAGCACCTGTGCCGCAATACCTTCGGTTTCCCGCAGCAGCCCAAGCAAAATGTGCTCCGTACCCACATAATTGTGGTTTAGCGACCGTGCCTCTTCGATAGCAAATTCGATAACCTTTTTAGCACGCGGTGTTTGCGGCAGTTTGCCCATCGTTACCATATCGGGGCCGCTTTTGACGAGTTTTTCAATTTCCAGACGCAGCTTCTTGATATCCACATCCAGATTCTTGAGAACCTGGGCGCCGACGCCGCTGCCTTCTTTGACCAACCCCAACAAGATATGTTCCGTACCGATATATTCGTGATTAAAACGCTGTGCCTCTTGGTTGGCCAGCGCCATAACTTTTCTGGCACGGTCAGTAAATCGTTCAAACATATATGCCTCTTTTTCTACTGTGTTGTTCTGAATCTGCGTATTGCTGATAATAAAACGATTTTAGACGCTCTGGCCGCCAATGTCAAATGAATCGTCGGATTCGCAACGTCTTGTAAAATCTATCCGCATGTCGCGGTTTTTGTTCATTTTTTCCCAAAACCGCCCGCACACCGGATTTTCACACTAACAATATCGACAAAACACCGCCCTTACTTTTGGCAACTCCCCCTTTTGCAGAAAAAAACATCGCCCCCGACCAACACAAACCAACATCCCAAATCACCAAAGCACAACAGTAAATTAAAATGGGCAATATAGGAAATTTTGAAAAATGGGTATAATTAGGAAAGATTTTTTGAGGCGCAATAAAAAAGGCTGACAGGTGACTGCCAGCCTTGGTTGAGACGGTTTGGGGTAAATCATATTAATATCAATTATATTATCGCCCCATCTCAACAACAAACATAGAGAGAAAAGAAAAAGAGCATCTATTACAATTGTTACTATACACTTCTGTCGGCAGGCAGTCAACACTTTTTTTAGAAAAAAATGAAAAATTAATAAAAAACTGGAAAAACAGCGTTTTTTTAGGCCATTTTTTGGCTTCTTTGGAGATATTTTTTTTGGAAAATCCTTGTCGGTTTGGGGCATTATTTCTACAATACCAAAATCCTGGGGCATTTTACTGTACTCTTTGTGGAAAGACGATATATGTTGTCCAGATTATTCTCGGTAACATTGGAAGGCATCGATGGAATACTGTGCGAAGTTGAAGTGGATGTTTCCCGTGGAAATTTCGATAAACCGCTGATTGTCGGGCTACCCGATGCGGCGGTCAAGGAAAGCATTGAGCGGGTTCGCAGTGCTATTGTCAATTCGGGCTTTCGCTATCCGGAGACGCAAGCCATCATCAATTTAGCCCCTGCCGATGTCAAAAAAGCCGGTCCTGCCTTTGATTTGCCGATTGCCCTAGGTATGCTCGCCTGTTCAGGCAGCCTGACTGGCGGCGATATCAAAAAATACGTCGTGGCAGGGGAACTTGCACTGGATGGGCGTGTCCGGCCGGTCAATGGGGCATTGAGCATGGCTCTTGCCGCTGTGCAGGGCGGTTTTAACGGCTTGATTGTACCGCTGGAAAACGCCGAAGAAGCGGCGGTTGTCGCGGGCATCGAAGTTTTTGCCGTTGGAACGCTGGCTCAGGCGGTCGGATTCTTGAGCGGCCAACTCCCGATAGAACCCACGGTTGTGGATGTGGACAATCTGTTTCGTCAGGCCAGTACCTACGAGATAGATTTTTCGGATGTCAAAGGTCAGGAATCGGTCAAGCGGGCACTGACCATAGCGGCCGCCGGCGGCCATAACGTGATGATGATTGGGCCCCCGGGTGCCGGCAAAACCATGCTGGCACAGCGGCTTGCGACGATTATGCCGCCGCTGCGGCTGGAAGAATCACTGGAAACGACGCGGATTTACTCCTCGGTCGGATTGATGGAAAAGGGCAAGGCCATGATAGCGACTCGGCCGATGCGGTCGCCGCATCACACGGCGTCGGGACCATCGCTGGTCGGCGGCGGCACATATCCCCGCCCCGGCGAACTGAGTCTGGCACATCACGGCATCCTGTTTTTGGATGAGTTTGCAGAATTTCCCCGCAATGTGCTGGAGATGATTCGCCAGCCGCTGGAAGAAGGAACAGTATCGATTAGCCGGGCAAAGGGGACACTGCGTTTTCCGGCACGGTTCATTCTCGTAGCGGCAATGAATCCGTGCCCGTGCGGCTATTTCGGGTCAGACCACCACCGCTGCCGCTGCACGCCGGGGCAGATTGAACGGTACCTGTCAAAAATGTCCGGCCCGCTGCTGGACAGGATTGATATTCATATTGAAGTCTGTCCGGTGTCGTTCGGCAAGATGACCGGTGGGCCGGATGGGCAAACCTCGCAGACGATTTGCGGCCAGGTCGAAGCCGCCCGACAAATTCAGCATCAGCGTTTTGGCGACGGTGCAATGACAACCAATGCGACGATGACGCACAAATCGGTACAGAAACATTGTGTCCTCGATGACCATTGCCGGGCGATTCTCAAGCAGGCAATGATGGAGCTGGGGCTGTCCGCCCGCGCCCACGACAAAATCTGCAAAGTCTCGCGGACGATTGCGGATTTGGAAGCCAGCCCGGTAATTCGTCCGGAACATGTCTCGGAGGCAATTGGATACCGTAAATTGGACAGGAAATTATAAGCAGACGGAAGTGGAATGCTGCTGGTTTTATTTTTTTGCCACGGAAAGCACTGGAAAAAACGGAAATCTTTTAGACAGGATATTTTGGAAAGTTGTGCAAAATGAGATATTGTTTGTTGTGGGCTATTATTGCAGGCAGATATTTTGGCAATTGGGGACTGAATTGTTAAATCAGGCACCCCGCGGACGGCCCAAAAAGAGAGAAATTGAAAACAATGGTTCCTGAGGGGGCTGTTGAAAAAGTCGGTTGATTGAGTGATTATTTTTCATGCCGCCTGTTTCCGCAGAGTATTTTCTATTTGCCTGATTTTT